>JAQUNK010000026.1 GCA_028717645.1 Candidatus Omnitrophota bacterium | reverse complement strand
ACGACCGCACGGATATGGTCGGCAATGGCGTGGATCAATTCCTTATCTTCTTTTTTCGCGGATTTCTTGATCTCGGAAATAAGCGGAACGAATAGGTCCGTATCGAAATTGCTTAATACACCCTGCATTACTGCCACGAGCCTCTCCAGGCCCATGCCGGTATCGATATTTTTGCTCGGCAAAGGCTCCAGGCTCCCATCTTCCCTGCGGTTAAACTGGGTAAAAACCAGGTTCCAGACTTCCACGAACCTGCCGCAACTGCAGGCTGGCGTACAATCCGGCTTGCCGCATCCAACGGATGGGCCGAAATCAAAAAAGATCTCCGAGCACGCTCCGCAGGGCCCGTTCGGGCCTTTGGTCTTTGCCTCAGACGGCCAGAAATTCTCTTTATCCCCCAGCCTGACTATCCTTTTCTCCGGAATACCGATCTCATTTTTCCAGATCTGGTAAGACTCCTCATCTTCTTTATATATGGATGCCCAAAGTTTTTCTTTATCGATCTTCAATTCCTGGGTGAGGAATTCCCAGGCAAAACCAATGGCCTCTTTCTTAAAATAGTCGCCGAAAGAGAAATTTCCCAACATTTCAAAAAATGTATGATGATAATTGGTTTTTCCGACTACCGGAAGGTCGTCGGTGCGTAGGCACCTCTGTGCAGACGCGGCGCGGCGAAAACCCGTGATATGGCCCAAGAACTGCTTTTTAAACTGGTTCATTCCCGCCGAGGTGAACAGGACCGTAGGGTCGTTGGTAGGAATAAGCGAATCGCTGGCAACGATCTTGTGTTTTTTCGCGGCAAAAAACTTAAGGAATTTTTCCCTTAAAGAATCCGCGTTCGGATAACCGGAAATTTTATTTTCTCTTTTGACCTTTTTCTTTGCCATAACTCTCTAGGTAACTTTGTTCAGCACTTCTATCACTGTATCCAGCGAAAAACCCCGGCGCAAAAGCCACCCGTACAAACGCTGCCTTCTTTTTTCCACGGCTACGCCTTTTAAAAGTGCGAGCCTTTTTTTAGCAAGCGTGAGTACGACGCTTTCTTCATCATAATCTTCCAGCGCGCCGACTGTTTCTTTGATCAGTTCTTCCCTGATCCCCTTAAGTTTCAGTTCCTGTCTTATTTTTCTTAACCCGGAAGAACGCCTGATGCGCGATTCAAGCCACAGGCGCGCGAAATTCCGGTCGTTAATAAAATCTTTATCTTTCAGAAAACCGACCGCCGCTTCGATAATATCGTCGGGAAGTTTTTTCTTTTTTAAACGGCTGCGCATTTCAGCTTCGCTGCGCAACCTGTATTTTAAAAGAAGGAACGCATAACTAAGAGCCTTCTGAAGTTCTTCCTTAACTATGTTGTTCACTTTTTACCACGGCGTAACCACGATTGGTCTTTACCAACACATCGCCTTTTGCCGCAGAAGTCAATTTATTATAGTCTTCGACACTTTTTACGGTTGTCTTGTTTATTTCAAGAATAACGTCGCCTGGGGCAATGCCTGCGTCGTCAGCCGGACTACCCGGCTTAACATCGGTCACCAAGACGCCCGTCTGCTTTTCCAGATCATAACGCCTGGATAAGGCGGCATTCAATTCCTGGACCTCTATCCCGCGCCATAATTTTGAAGGCACACCCTCTTCTTCCAGGCCTTCTTCTAAACCTTCTTCAGCCGTTTCCGGCCTCTGGCCGATTACGATGTCCAACGCTACCTCGCGCTTGTCCCTGATAACGGCCATCCTGACTTTTTTACCGGCCTCGGAGGAACCGACGAGAGAAAGCAATTCTTTTACGCTATTCACGGGTTTATTATCGAATTTTTTGATCACATCGCTATTTTTTACCCCGGCTTTTTCGGCAGGGCCACCCTCTAAGACCTTCGTGACTAATACACCATTTTTGTCAGCTAAACCGAAATATTTTGCTAAATTTTCATCAAGGTCCTGGACAGTTATACCCAACCAGCCATAAACGATCTTTTTGCCTTCGATCAGCCGGCTGATGATCCTTTTGACATTATTCACGGGTATGGCAAAACCTACACCTTCATAGCCACCACTGGTAGTAAATATTGCCACGTTTATACCGACTACTTCACCTTCCAGGTTCACCAAGGGCCCACCGGAGTTTCCCGGGTTGATCGCTGCGTCAGTCTGGATAAGGTCGCCATAATCCCTGCCCCTCTGGAAAAGACGCCCCAGCGAACGATGCAAAGCACTGATCACGCCCACGGTCACCGTCGGCTCGGAATTATCCATGACGAAACCAAAAGGATTGCCCACAGCAATGGCCCACTGGCCGATCTTAAGATTATCCGAATTGCCCAATTTTACTGCGGGAAGGTTCTTGGCATTTATCTTTACTACTGCCAGGTCTGCGCGGCTATCCGTCCCCTTGACTTGGCCCTTGAATTCTCTTCCATCGGCTAATTTTACAGTGATCTTGTCAGCCTTACCCACTACATGCTCGTTGGTAAGGATAAAGCCGTCCGGATCAATGATCACTCCCGAACCCAGGCCCACTCGATGTTGCTGGTAATCAAAGCCGGGCATTTCGCCGAAGAAATCTTCAAAAAAATTACGGAAGAAATCGTCTTCAGCAAAAGGTTTTTTACCGCCCGGTCCGCGGAAATAAAATCTCTCCGGGGCCTGCTCGGTAGATTCAGTGCTTACAGAAACAACTGCCTTTCCTACGGAAGCGGCAACATTGACAAAAGTATTTTCTAAGGCCTTTGCTTCTAGGGGAACCGCGGCCTCGCCTTGTGCCTGGACGTAAGCAAGCGGCCAAGCAAGAAAAACCAGTATGGTTAAAAAATATATACGCCTTTTCATCTTAAGGCACCTCCTGTATTATCCGACGGTAATCTTTTTCCTGACTTCGCTTTCGATTTCGTTTTTAAGTTTAGGCTTATCCTTAAGGTAGGTCTTGGCAGCTTCTTTACCCTGGCCAAGCTTTTCTTCTCCATACAAAAACCAGCTACCGGATTTTTGCACTACCCCTAAATTAGCCGCGGTCTCAAGAAGGCTATCTAACTTGGCGATACCTTCATTATAAAGAATGTCGAATTCTGTTTCACGGAAGGGTGCGGCAACTTTATTTTTTACTACTTTTACCTTAACGCGGTTGCCGATAATGCGGTCCCCGTCCTTGAGGACGGCGATCTTCCTTAAGTCTAATCTCACTGAAGAATAGAACTTCAGGGCCCTGCCGCCTGGTGTAGTTTCGGGGTTTCCGAACATGATCCCGATCTTTTCTCTGATCTGATTGATAAAGATAACGCAGGTCTTGGATTTACTAATGGCGCCAGTAAGCTTCCTTAACGCCTGGGACATAAGCCTTGCCTGCAGGCCCATATGTGAATCGCCCATTTCACCTTCTATCTCCGCGCGCGGGGTGAGCGCCGCGACAGAATCAACAACGACCAGGTCCACGGCATTAGAGCGCACTAATGTTTCGGCGATCTCCAGCGCTTGCTCGCCGGTATCCGGCTGAGAGATCAATAAATCATCCAGATTGATACCGACCTTCTTGGCATAAGCAGAATCAAAGGCATGTTCTGCGTCGATAAATGCCGCTACCCCGCCTTTTTTCTGCGTTTCCGTAATGATGCTGAAGGTAAGGGTGGTCTTACCTGAAGACTCCGGGCCGAAAACCTCAATTACCCTGCCCCTCGGAACACCACCCACTCCTAAAATCACGTCCAAACCAATGGCTCCGGTGGGTATGGCCTCCACATTTAAGTGGGTAGAACTGCCCAGCTTCATGATCGAACCCTTACCGAATTGCTTTTCTATCTGGGCCAGGGCCAATTCCAGGGCCTTTTGGCGGTCAGAAGAGTCCTTAATAACTTCCTTTGCATCCTTTTTCTTTTCTTTATCCTGAATCATCATATCCTCCATATTCTGTAGATTTTAAGATTTTAATTATATCCCATAATCCCGTCCCTGTCAACGCATTTACTGCGCGAAAATTTCTACCTCCTTCCGTCTTTAATAGACGCGAAAAGGAGCAAAATCTAACAAAAATTCTAGAGCATTACGCTACGCAGGTCCTAGGACGGGTGACTTGGTTTGATTCCGAGCGGGGCGTTCGAGCCCCGAGCGGGCACGGTCCCCGCCGAAGGCGGGGGAGCGAGGCCGAGCAGCCGAGCGTGTCCCGACACGCCGGGTCGGGACAAGCGTCCCCGCGAGGAACAAACCAAGGCAGGCCCCATTGCCGCATAAGTTTTATCCAACAGGCAGGACCCGCTGTTAGCTAGACTTTACTTCTCTCATAGACTATGGTATTATTTGGATATGCTGCTCAAAGAAATAACCAACCTCTTAAAGTCGCAAAAAAGAACTGTGGCTGTGGCAGAATCCTGCACCGGCGGGCTCGTCTCCAAACTCCTCACCGATCTGCCAGGCAGCTCGCGCTATTTTATCTTAGGCTTAATTACCTACAGTAACCAGGCGAAGGCAAAATTACTCTCCATCCCAAGCTCTACCCTCTCTAGATACGGCGCAGTATCCAAACAAGTCGCAGAGAATATGGCCCGAGGGGTGAGAAAATTGGCCCGGGCTGACTATGGCCTGGCCATCACCGGCATTGCCGGCCCGGCCGGAGGATCAAAAGAAAAACCTGTGGGAACGGTTTATATCGCCATAGACTGCGGCTGCTGCCGCAGCTGGAAAAAATTCCAGTTTAAAGGCGCAAGAAATTCCATTCGTAAGAAATCCGCTGAAGAAGCTCTAAAACTCTTAAAGCAATGCCTGAAAAAATAAGGTCTTTCATCGCCATACCCCTTCCTAAAAATATAGAAACATACTTAAGCTCTCTTATCTTGGAATTAAAAAAGACGAATGCCGATGTAAAATGGGTGAAACCGGAGAATATCCATCTTACTTTAAAATTCTTAGGCGGCCAGGATGCAGAAATTTTGGAAAAAATCCGGATTATCCTGGATAAGCTCGTGGCGGATAAGAATGTTTATCCTTTGGGGATATCACATATCGGCGGTTTTCCAAAGATAGAAAATCCGAGGGTGATCTGGGTAGGGCTGTCCAGCGGCGATAAAGAAACCAAAGCGATCGCTAAAGAATTGGACGAAAAGATCAATAAATTAGGCATACCTAAAGAAGAACGTGCGTTCTCCAGCCACATTACTATCGGTAGGGTACGCTCACCGCTAAATAAGGATAAGCTCACAGCGGCGCTTAAAAATTGCGCAATTGAAGAAGAAAAATTAAGCTTCGATGCGGATAAAATTATTCTTTATAAAAGTACGCTCTTACCCGGCGGTCCGGTTTATGAAGTGATTTATGAGGCGAGCCTTAAAAAAACCTGAAAGAGGATATTCGTATAGAATGCTGCTAAAATATCATCCAGCATGATCCCCCAAGAACGCGGAAGGTCCTGCAGTTTCCTGATATAAAACGGCTTGGTCCAGTCAAAAATCCTAAAAAGTAAAAATATACAGAAGGCAACCGGTAGGGTAATTTTCCCCCAGGGTAATACCATAAAGCACAGAAGCATTCCCGCCAACTCATCGATCACTATTTGCGGGGCGTCTTTTTTATTAAATAGCTGTTCGGCCCTGCCTGCAGAATAAAAACCCGCCGCTAAAATCAGCACAGTCAAAGAAAAAAAACCAAGAGGGTTGTTTTTCAGTAAAACAAATATTGCCAGCCCACAGAGGCTGGCAATGGTGCCGGGAATAACGGGAAAATATCCTGCATAAATTACTGTACTGATAAGGCGGGACAATTTTTGCATCTGGCGCTAGACGCTGGTAATGATCTTACGATTTTTCCAGAGGTATCTAAGGCCGGAATTGAGGGTCAAGACGACCGCTATAAGCATAAGCACATAGACGCCCTGGCGGAATATCTTTTCCCAGGCCGGATTCCAAGTATAGAATTTCAGCATCGCCTCTTTTAAAACAATGAAACCTAAAATAATGAAGATCGCGAACATCTGATAAGCGGTTTTATGTTTTCCGGATTTCGAAGCGGATAAAACCTTGCCCTTATTCAAAAGCGCGAATAGCCGTAAAGAGGTGACCAAGAGCTCCCTAGCCAGAATAATCAGGAACATCCACGCCTCGACCAGCTGCATCTGCACAAACGCGGCAAAGGCGGCCAGGATAAGGATCTTGTCGGCAAAAGGGTCCATCAGTTTGCCGAAATCGGTGGTCATATTATTCTTATTCGCCAGCCACCCGTCACAGAAATCCGTGACCGCGGCAATGATAAAAATAATCAGGCTGATCATTTTGGGCCAGAAACCATGGCCGAAAAGAAAAAACATAAAAACGAAAGTTAAAAATATCCTTAAAACGGTGATCTTGTTCGGTAGGTTCATGCCAGGTCTCCTGCTAGGTCATACTCTAGCGTATCATTAATATTTACTTTAACGAATTCTCCGGGGTTAAGTTTCTTGTCCGATTTCACGTAAACACTGCCATCTACTTCCGGCGCATCCATCTCGGTGCGGCCCAGATAAATATTCTCCTTTTCTTCTGCCTCGATCAACACCTCTTGCACCGTGCCTAAATATTTCCGGTTTATTTCTAAAGATATTTCCTGCTGTAAAGACATCAGCTCATCAAATCGTGCGCGCCTGGTCTTCTCGGGCACCTGTGGCTTGAGGCCGGCGGCGCGTGTATCCTCTTCCCGGGAATACACAAACACACCCAACCTCTCGAATTTGGACTCTCTGACGAAATCAAGCAATTCCCGGAATTCTTCATCGCGTTCCGTAGGAAATCCGGTGATCAATGCAGTACGTATCGCCACCCCGGGGATCTTCTTCCTAACTTTTTCCAGCAGTTTCCTGATCTGGGCCCCGGTTGTATGTCTATGCATTAATTTTAAAATACGGTCGTTGATATGCTGGATGGGTAGATCGATATATTTACAAACCTTGGGCTCGGCGGCGATAAGTTCCAGCAATTCATCCTGCACATGGCCCGGATAAAGATATAAAAGCCTCACCCAATGTATATTTTTACCGTGTTTGATTATCTTTTTTAAAATATGGTGCAGGCTCTGACACTTACCCAGGTCCGTGCCATACAGCGTCGTGTCCTGGCCGATGATATTTATCTCAGACGTCCCCGCTTTGTTTAAACAATCTATTTCCTGAAGTACGGAATCTTCGGTGCGGCTGGCGTAAGGGCCCTTGATCTTAGGGATCACGCAATAACTACAGTTATTCCTGCATCCGTCGGAGATCTTCACATAGGCGTAATGCTGAGGCGTAAACCTATAACGGTTTGAGGTATGGTTTAAGGAGATCCTGCCTGTAAAGCCATCGACCTCTTTTAAATGTCTGGCCAGTTCTCCGCCATAACGCTGGGGAAGGCAGCCGGAGACTATAACTTTTTTTAGCGCCCCTTTATTCTTTAATTCGACCAGGCCCAGTATCGCCTCGATGGATTCTTCTTTGGCCTCTTTGATGAACGCGCAGGTATTCACCATGCCGATATCGGCGCGAGGCGTATCTACAATAGTATATCCTTTCGCCTTAAGCCGCCCGGCGATGATCTCGGAATCAGCAAGGTTACGCGGACAACCTAAACTCAAAATATAGACTTTTTTACTCACGGAGTGCTCAAACCCTCTTTGGTAATAATAATATTTTTGATGGCCTGTTTTCTTTTTCCCAGTGCAGGCAAAGGATTGCCGTTGACATTGAGGTCTATTCCGCCGGCATTACCTACAGTAAGCTCCATCTTGTTCTTTGCCGCCCAGGCTTCGGCATAGCCTTTTTTAAGCACGCCTTGGAAAACGGTTTTTCCGTCGGACTTCAAATGGATATAACAATCTTCTTTTGCCCTGATGCTTAATTCTACCATCGAGCTTACCGGCTTTGCGGTAACGGGCTTGACCAACGGCTTTACTTCCGGCTTTACCACAGGTTTTACTACGGGCTTAGCTTTAGCCTGGTTTTTTTCTTCCGGCTTTGCCGCTTTCTTAGGACGGGTGGTGATCGCATGCGCCACTGCCTTTACTCGGCCGACCGTAAATTTAGCTACTTTCAGCAATAACCAAAGAGCAATAATTGCCGCCAAGATCAAGCCTACAACTTTTAGATAAGGCTTTAGAACAGCGAAATCGAATTTAAACGGCGGTTCTTCTTTCTCTACTATTGCCGACTTTACTGCTAAAGGCTTTACTATTACCGGATTGACCGCCGCTACAGGCAGAGAAGGCCTTGATTTTTCTTGCGGCTGAGACTGAGGTTCCTTCTCTTTTATTTCCTCTGCCTTTTCTACAACGGTCTTGGTCTCCTGATAACCTTCGACAACTTCCTGCGGGTCTACTCCCAAAAACTTGGCATATAATTTCAAAAAACTCTTCAGGTATACCGGGCTCAACTGAGAAAACCTATCTTCTTCTATGGCCTGCAATACATTGGGATGGATCTTTGTTTTTTTATAGACCTCGTCAATAGTGAATTTCTTTTCCAGACGCGCCTTCTTTAACCTCGCACCTATCGAGTCCATAATTTATACACTCTCCTTTTGCTTCTGTAGCTCCTGCTTCAGCCATTCTTTTCTGTCGGCGATAATCCTGCGCGGCTTACTGCCCTCGTAAGGGCCGACTAATCCCGCCTGCTCCATGGAATCAATCAAGCGTGCAGCACGGGTATAACCTAAGCGCATCCTTCTCTGCAAGATCGAAACTGAGGCCTGCCCCGTTTCCATGACCAGCTTCACTGCTTCATCAAATAGGTCGTCTTTCTCTCCGTCGCCAAAACTCGAGGACTTATTTTCTTTCATTATCTCTTCATCAAAGACCGGCTCGGCCTGTTCTTTGATGAACTGTGCCACGCGGTCTATCTCTTTATCTTTCACGAAGCTCGACTGTGCACGCAACAACTTCGATTCGCCCGGCTTTAAGAAAAGCATGTCCCCTTTTCCCAGAAGCTTATCCGCGCCGTTGGCATCGAGCACGGTGCGTGAATCTACTTTTGAAGCAACCTGAAATGAAATACGCGCAGGAAAATTTGCCTTGATCACTCCGGTAATTACGTCGACTGACGGACGCTGTGTGGCCAGAATCAGATGTATGCCCACTGCGCGGGATAACTGCGCAAGCCTGGCAATGGCACCTTCCACCTGGTCGCGGGCCACCATCATCAGGTCCGCCAATTCATCTATCACTACGACAATATAAGGGATCTTCTCTGTCTCTTTCTGATTATACGCCGCAATATTTCTCGCTCCTACTTTGGCAAAAAGCTGGAAACGTTCGCCCATTTCATTAACCAGCCAATTCAGCGCTCCGGAAACTTTTTTTGCGTCGGTAAGCACCGGGCACAATAGATGCGGCAGGCCGTTAAATACAGCCAACTCTACCATCTTGGGATCAACCATCAGAAATTTAACTTCTTGCGGCCCTGCTTTGTAAAGTATGGAAAGGATGAGCCCGTTGACACAAACGGTCTTGCCGGAACCAGTCGTACCGGCAATTAATAAATGCGGCATGTCGTCTAAGTCCGCGACAATAGTTTTTCCGGCGGTGTCTTTTCCCAGGGCAAGCGTAAGCTTTGAACCGGCCTTCTGGAACTCATCTGTGGCCAGGACTTCCTTTAGATATACGAAATTACTCTGTAGATTCGGGACTTCGATACCCACCCGCGCCTTTCCGGGTATGGGTGCCACTATCCTTACCGAAGGAGCCTTCATGGTCAGCGCAATATCGTCGCCTAAACTGACAATTTTATTTAGCTTCACTCCGGGCGCAGGCTCTAATTCGTAACGCGTGATCACCGGGCCGCGTTCAATATCGGTTACCTTGACCACAATACCAAAATCCGCCAGTGTCTCTTCAAGGATCCTTGCACTGGCAGTTAAGTCTTCCTTGATTTTGCGCTCCTGTAAAGGAGGCGGAGAATCCAAGAGGTCCAACGACGGCAATACATAATCGGTCTGGCTGATGGCAGGCGCCTTGGGCTTTGTAGTGGCAGAAGGAGCTTTCTGTTCCTGCCTGATCTGTATCTTAGGTGAAACAGCGGTAAATTTTTCCTTCGCCCCTACTTCATCCTCGTCTTCTGTTTTTAAGACGGGTTTCTTTTCTTCCTGCATCCTGAAGGTCTGCGGCTTAGGTTTAAGCGCCGGTTTTATCTTCGGCTTTAAGGAAAAGTTGAATCTCAATTTTGCCTTCAGGCTCCAAAGATATGCCAAAAATGAAGCAAGATATTCAGCGAGCTTACGATAAATATTCAGGAAGAATTTGGAAACCAGGATCTCTGTGGCAAGAATGAAAGAAAGCAGCGCGAGGGCAATAAAAATTATGTACCCGCCAAAGGTACCGAAATATGTGGTGACAAAATTGGAAATGGCAAAACCAAAATATCCGCCGCGGCTAAAACGGACCGTATCCATGGCGTTGCCGAACATACTGAAGATAGAACTGGTAGAAAGCAGAAAAAATACCAGGCCGATAAATTGCGGTAGGCGAAAATCGATCTCTTCCTGCTTAAATAGCATTGTGCCCCAGAATAGCCCGATCAGGCAAAATGCGTAGCTGGCTATACCAAAAAAGAAACGCAAGGTACCCGCGATATGCGCCCCAAAACCGCGGATAACATTTTTTGCTGTAATATTAGGGTGGGAGGTATAAAAAGAAAGATCGTCCGACGTGAAGGAAAAAAGGCTGACAAAAAGAATTACGACTGCGGCAAATAGAATAACGGCGTAAATTTCATTGATGTGTTTCTTGCGCATAGGTATTTTTTAAGATTTCGGTGGTAGGGCCTGCTTGATGCTAAGATTGATCCTGCCCAATTCATCTATGCCTATGACTTTTACTTTGACTTCATCTCCGATTTTTACCACCTCTTCTACACTTTTCACGAAGTGGTCCGCTAATTCCGAAACATGCACCAGGCCTTCTTTTCCTCCGGGCAGTTCGCAAAAGGCGCCGAAATTAAGGATGCGCTTTACCTTTGCGGAATAAATAGTTCCCACGACCAGGTCTTCTACAATGGCCTTGACCATTTCAATGGCCTTGGCTTGAGCAGCAGCATCGGTAGAAGCAATAAGCACACTGCCGTCGTCCTGGATATCGATGGTCACGCCCGTAGCATTAAGGATCTTCTTTATCGTCTTTCCGCCCGGCCCGATCAGCGAACCGATCTTCTCGGGATCAACCTTGATCACCTCAATGCGCGGAGCAAAAGCAGAAAGCTCTGTACGCGGCGAAGAGATCGTGTTTAACATTTTCTCTAAGATCGTCATGCGTGCCTGCTTTGCCTGGGTAAGGCTCTTTTCTAATATTTCGAGGTTTATCCCTTCGCTTAATTTGACATCCAGCTGCACCGTGGTCAGGCCCGCGGATGTGCCGGCAACTTTAAAATCCATATCTCCGAAATGGTCCTCTACGCCGGCAATATCAGTTAATATAATGTAACGTTTGCCTTCTTTGATCAAACCCAGAGCTACTCCAGCCACGGCTTTTTTGATCGGGACACCCGCGTCCATTAATGAAAGCGTAGCTGCGCAGACCGTAGCCATGCTTGAAGAACCATTCGACTCTAATATTTCAGAAACTACGCGCACGGCATAAGGAAATTCTTCTTTTTTGGGCATTACTGCCAATAAAGCTTTTTCCGCCAGGGCACCGTGCCCGATCTCCCTGCGTCCGGGGCCGCGCACCGGTGCTGTTTCGCCTACGCTAAAAGGAGGAAAACTATAATGCAGCATAAAAGATTTATGCGATTCGCCTTCCAATGCTTCGATCTGCTGCATATCTTCGCCGGTACCCAAAGTAGTTACTGACAAACTCTGCGTCTGGCCGCGGGTAAATAAGCCTGAGCCGTGGGTGCGGGGCAAAACGGAAACTTCGCAGGTAATCGGACGGATATCCAATGGGCCCCTTGCGTCCACGCGTTTGCCTTTATCTAATATATTACTTCTTACCTTTTCCTGTTCCAGGTCCACCAATACTGCCTGGACATCGCTGGATGCATGGCCTTCAGCCGTCAGCTTATCGCTTAATTCTTTGGTAAAAGCACTTAAGGCCTCTTCGCGGGATTCTTTATCCGTCAGCTGACTGATCTCATCTAATTTTTTTTCCGCTTCGGATTTAATTCTTTTTACCAATGCTGCGTCCGGCTGTTTGATCTCTATTTCTAATTTTGGCTCATGGCATTTATTCACCAGGTCCATCTGCAGATCGATCAATTCCTGCAAATGCTTATAGCCGAATTCCACAGCCTGCTTGAAAGTTTCCTCAGATACCTCATTGGTTTTAGACTCCAGCATCATAATGCCTTCTTTGGTGCCGGCAACCACCACGTCCAGATCAGACTTTTCCAGCATTTCATAGGTAGGATTAAGCACAAATTCATTGTCTATTCTGGCTACGCGGCAAGCAGCCAGTGGCCCCTTAAAAGGGATCTTGGAAATCATTAACGCAGCCGAGGCGCCGTTCACTGCCAAGACATCCGGGTCATTTTGCCCATCGCTGGACAAAACTATGCCCATTATCTGCACGTCATTAAACAATCCTTTAGGAAACAGCGGACGAATAGGCCGGTCAATCAGCCTGGCGGTAAGGATCTCACTTTCCGAAGGCCTGCCTTCTCTTTTGAAGAAACCACCGGGAATTTTTCCGGCAGCATAGGTCTTTTCCTGATATTCTACGGTCAAAGGGAAGAAATCTATGCCTTCTCTGATAGATTTAGAGATACAAGCGGTGACCAAAACCACGGTCGCTCCGTATTGCACCGTGACGCTGCCATCCGCCTGCTTGGCAAATTTACCCGTGCTGATAATCAAATCTTCGTTACCGAACTTCTTCTTAACAATGGTTTCTTGCATATTTTTAGGCTCTACTTTCTAATTTTTAGTTTTTTAATCAACGCTTCATATTTTTTAATATCTTTTTTCTTTAAGTATGCGATAAGCTTTTTGCGTTTACCGACCATCGCCAATAGGCCCCTGCGGGAATGAAAATCCTTTTTGTGCTGCTTAAAATGATCTGTAAGCAGGTTAATGCGCTCGGTAAGCAGAGCGATCTGTACATCTGCTGAACCGGTATCGCCCTTATGCAGCTTGAATTCTTCAATAATAGTTGTCTTGTGGGTTCCTTCTAGTACCAAAGCTACACCTCCATATGATATTTTAGCTTAAAAATAGTATTGAATCTTTCAATATTAAACAATAAATTATACGCCAAGCGAGTTACTAAGTCAAGAAATTTTAAAGGGATAGGGTTAAAGCAAAAGAGACAACCGTTCTTCCCCCAGCAAAGAATCTATGCCCTGGATCAGCTCTTCGCTGGGTTCTACGAACAGTTCCTCTCCTACCAAAAGCTGCACCTTGGATTTGGCTGGAGTATCCAAATGCAAGTATATGGGGACCCTGCCCGGATGTGCGCGGAGGATCTCTTTGAGGGTATCGAAGACGTTTTCGCGCAGGCTGCTTAAATTTATATTGATGGCATTGATCAATTTATAGACCATCTCTATGGGCATAATGTCATTGGCGATGATCTTGGGTGCTTCCTCGCGCAGATTCAGCCTGCCCTTTAATAAAACAACGGTATTCGGCTCCAGGTACCTTTCTACTTTGTTAAAGGTAGCGGGAAAAACCAAGACTTCCACCATGCCCTCTAGGTCCTCGATCTTGAGGATGGCCATCTTCTCATTATTTGCCCGTGTCACGGCATGCCTGACCTTGACGATCAGGCCGACTATCTTTATTTCGTCTCCATCCTTCTGGTCGATCAAGGCCGAAACAGAACAAGAGGCAAAACGCTTCAGCTCATGGGCATACCTGGCCAAAGGATGCCCGCTGATGTAGAGGCCGAGCATTTCTTTTTCAAAGGCCAGGAGTTGCGGCTGGGGCCATTCCCGGATCTGCGGGGTATTGTTTTTCGGTTCCTTGAACCCATTCGCCGTATCGGCCAGGTCAAAAAAAGACATCTGGCCCTTTGCTTTTTCCCGCTGTACACGGGAAGCAGTTTCCAGCAGTTCATCCAGCATTGCTACCATCTGCGCGCGATGCACGGCAAAGGCATCCAGCGCCCCGCACTTGATCAGGCTTTCCAGGACCTTACGGTTAACCAGCCTTAGGTCCACACGCTCGACTATTTCGTACAAAGATTTGAATTTTCCGTCTTTTTCTCTGGCGGCAATAATGGAATCTATGGCGCCGCGGCCCAGGTTCTTCACCGCCAAAAGGCCGAAGCGGATTTTTTTGTCATCCATGACGGTAAAATACGCGTCGGATTCATTGATGTCCGGCGGCAGAACCGCGATACCCATATGGCTGGACTCAGCTACATACTGAGCAATTTTATCGGTATTATCGCGTTCTGAGGTCAGCAATGCCGCCATAAATTCCGCCGGATAATGCGCCTTCAAATATGCGGTACGGAAAGAGATCATAGCATAAGCTGCGGAATGCGATTTATTGAACCCGTAACCGGAAAAATGCACGATCAGGTCAAATATCTTATTGGCAATACTCGTATCTATGCCGTTCTTGTGAGCACCCAACACAAAATTCTTCCTTTGCTGCTCCATGACCTCGGGGATCTTTTTGGCCATTGCCCGGCGCAGAAGATCAGACTGGGCAAGTGTGAAACTGGCCAGAACATTAGCGATCTGCATGATTTGTTCCTGGTACAGAATAATCCCGTAAGTTTCTTTAAGTATGGGCTCCAGGCTCTTGTGGTCATACCTTATCTGCACCTGGTTATGTTTACGGCGGATAAAATCATCGAGCATTCTTGAACCAATGGGGCCGGGCCGGTATAAAGCCAGGAGTGCAATGATATCTTCGAATTTCTCCGGGGCGAGCCGGCGCAATAAATCACGCATGCCCGCGCTTTCCAGCTGAAACACGCCTTCGGTACCTGCATTACGGAATAATTTAAAAGTAAGGGCATCGTCGAGCGAAACATTATCTAAATCTATTGTTTTATTATGCCTGGCCTTGATCAAATTAAGGGTCGAGTCGATAACTGTCAGCGTCCTTAAGCCCAAAAAGTCTACTTTTAAAAGGCCGATCTTCTCCAACGCCCCCATTTCGTATCCGGTGGTCACCTGCTCGTCTGAAGTTTTAAATAAAGGCAGGTAATTTACCAGCGGCTTGTCCGCGATCACTACACCCGCCGCATGCACCGAGGCATGGCGGGTAAGCCCTTCCAGGATCATGGCAGTATTGATCAATTTCGTAACCTGCGGGTCATTCTTATAAAGGTCCCTTAACTCTTCCGAAGCCTCCAGGGCATCCTTTAATTTTATATCCAGTTCCTGCGGCACCATCTTGGCGATCCTGTCCACGTCTTTATAACTCATGCCCATGACCCTGCCCACATCGCGGATCACGCCGCGGGCCATCATCGTGCCGAAGGTAATGATCTGTGCAACGTTCTCCTGCCCGTATTTGGTGGTTACATAATCAATGACCTCCTGCCTTCTTTCATAGCAGAAATCTATATCTATATCCGGCAGGCTAAGGCGCTCCGGATTAAGGAACCGCTCAAAGAGCAGCCCGTAATTCAACGGGTTTATATCCGTTATTTCCAACAAATAACTCACCAGACTTCCCGCAGCTGAACCGCGGCCCGGGCCGACGGGGATCTTGCGTTCTTTGGCATAATGGATGAAATCCCAGACAATGAGAAAATAGCTGGTAAAACCCATGTTCTTGATCATATTTAATTCGTGTTCCATGCGCTCTCTGATCTGCGGAGTCAGCGCTTTGAATTTTTTCTGCAACCCCTCCTCGCAAAGCTTTCTTAAGAATTCTTCTTTGGAGACTGCTTGAGGCGGGTCATATTTAGGCAGGTGGATCGACGAGAAATCCAATTCGAGGTTGCATTTATCCCGAATCTCCAGAGTATTCTTTATGGCCTCGGGGTTTTCGGCAAAAAGCTCTTTCATCTGGGATGCGTTCTTAAAGTAAAATTCCTGGGTCTGAAAACGCATGCGGTTAGGGTCATCCAGTGTCGTCTGTGTCTGGATGCATAAAAGTGCCTCGTGGCTCGCGGCATGCTCCTGGTTAAGATAATGCACATCATTCGTGGCCACAATGGGCAAATTCAGTTCCTTGGCGATTTTTAACAGGCCCTTATTGACCGTCTTTTGCTCAGGGATCCCGTTTTCCTGTAGTTCAATATAGAAATTCCCCTTACCCAGAATATGCGCATATTCATCGGCGGCCTTCAAGGCGTCGTTAAATCTGTTCTCTTTTAAAAAGGCAGCGAGTTCTGATTTTAGGCACGCAGAAAGACCGATCAAGCCTTTAGCATTCTGCGAAAGGATTTCTTTATCTATGCGCGGCTTGTAATAAAAACCCTCCAGGTATCCGGAAGAAACCAGTTTCATGAGATTACGATAGCCTTCTTCGTCCTTGGCCAGCAATATGAAATGATAAAATGGGTCCTCGACGCTACGGGCAACTTTTTTCTCCAGCCGGGAGCCCGGGGCAATATAGACCTCGCAACCGATGATCGGTTTGATCCCCTGGTTCTGAGCGGCTTTATAAAAATCGATGGTAGCGAACATATTGCCGTGGTCGGTGATCGCCACGGAATCCATATTGAATTTTTTGGCTTGGGCAAGAAGGTCGTGTATACGGCAGGCGCCGTCAAGCAGGCTATATTGGGTGTGTACGTGCAGATGGATGAATTCGGAATGCGGCATCTTTAAAAAGCTGAAGGCTCAAGATGCAAAGCGAAAAACGCTTTGCATCTTGCACTGAATTATTTTATTCCCATTCGATGGTCGCCGGGGGCTTGGAAGAAATGTCATAAACCACGCGGTTTACGCCTTTGACTTCGTTGATGATACGGCTGGCTATTTTTTCCAATATCTCATAAGGAAGCCTCACCCAATCGGCGGTCATGCCATCAACGCTGGAAACACAGCGTATGGCCACTGCGTTATCATAGGTGCGCTCGTCCCCCATCACGCCGACTGTTTTTATCGGAAGCAATACTGCAAAAGACTGCCAGATTTCTTTGTATAATCCGGCATTAGTTATTTCTTCTACTACGCGCTTATCTACCTCGCGTAAGATCTTTAAGCCATCTGCCGTTACCGGGCCGATGATCCTGATAGCCAGGCCCGGGCCGGGGAAAGGCTGGCGCGTAATGATCGTATCGGGAACTGCCAATTGGCGCGCAACTTCCCTCACCTCATCCTTAAATAATTCTCTCAGCGGCTCGATCAGTTTTAGTTTCATATGCGCAGGCAACCCGCCGACATTATGATGGCTCTTGATACAGCTGGAAGGCGCTCCCGTCGGTGAAGCAGATTCTATCACGTCGGGATAAAGCGTGCCTTGCGCCAGAAAATCCACGTTCCTTACCTTTTCCGCTTCTTCTTCGAATACCTTGATAAATTCATCTCCGATGATCTTGCGTTTTTGTTCCGGGTCGGTCACGTCTTTTAAACGGGCGAGGAAACGCTTTTCTGCTTCT
>JAQUNK010000025.1 GCA_028717645.1 Candidatus Omnitrophota bacterium | reverse complement strand
CTTAAAGTAGGTAAGATCTTAAAAAAACTTTCGCATAAGGGCCAGGAAAAGATGGCGGATATCAATTCCATACTTATGGAAACGATCTCCGGCATCAGGATAGTGAAGGCCTTTAACGCGGAAAATTACGAGATAGGTAAATTCAGTAACAGCAATACAAGCTATTATAAATTATCCATGAAGGGCATAAAACGCTCGTTGTTGCTCAGCCCGGCAACGGAGATCATCGGTGTGGCGGCGGGCCTGACGATCTTGGCCCTTGCCGGAAAAGATGTGATCGGGGGTAAGATCTCTTTCGGTGTCTTTGGCCTGTTCCTGGGTTCGCTTTTTTCGCTGATCCGGCCATTTAAGAAATTAAGCCAGGTAAATGCCATCAACCAACAGGCGATGGCTGCGGTTACGCGCATCTACGATGTCCTGAACGCCCAGCCTTCGGTGGTCCAGAAGCCGCAGGCAGGAGAGATGCCGTTGATCAGAGGTTCGGTAAAATTCGAAAATGTCTGGTTCAATTATGGCGCCCACGATGTTTTATGCGGGATAAACCTGGAGATAAAGGTCGGCGAGGTGCTGGCCATTGTCGGGCCATCGGGGGTGGGCAAATCTACGCTGGTAGACCTGATCCCCAGGTTTTATGACCCGCAAAAAGGAAAGGTGCTAGTGGATGGCCGCGATATCCGTGATTTTAGCTTCGATTCGCTGCGCCGGCAGATCGGCATAGTAAGCCAGGAAACCATACTTTTTAACGACACGATAAAGGCAAATATTGCCTATGGTAACCCCGGCGCCTCGGATGATGCGGTGATCGAGGCAGCCCAACAGGCCTACGCGCATGAATTCATCAAAAAGTTGCCGCAGGGATACAGTACGTTTATCGGGGACAGGGGGGTCAAGCTCTCAGGAGGAGAACGGCAGAGGATCGCCGTGGCCAGGGCCTTATTCAAGAATCCGCCTATCCTTATCCTTGATGAGGCCACCTCGCAATTAGATTCGGAATCGGAGCAGCTCTTACAGCAGGCCCTCGATAGGCTCATTCAGAACCGCACGGTATTTATTGTTGCCCACCGGCTTTCTACGATCAGGAATGCCCACCATATTATCGTTCTTAATAAGGGTCAGATCGCAGAAGAAGGCGCGCATTCTGTATTGATGGAGAAAAACGGCTTATATAAGCGGTTTCTCCAGATGCAGGAAATGCGCCATGTACAGTAAAAAAATATTTGCATAGTCACGTTCAATTTGGTATACTTAAGAATTACTTTTAAGTGAGTACCGACATGTCGGCACGAACTTATCCCGCCCTTTTGGCGGTTTTTAACAAACAATTAACCTTCCCAAAAGGGCGGGGTTAATTCACAGACGGCCTCTGGCCTGCGACTTACGTCGCATAACGTAAGCAGCGGCTCCGTAAGTCGTCTGTTCATTAATAAGGAGGAATGAGACTTGCCAAGCGAACTAATCAAACAACTACTTGAAGCAGGGGTGCATTTCGGGCATCAGACCAAGCGCTGGAACCCGAAAATGGCCAAATTTATCTTTGACCAAAGGTCAGGGATTTACATCATCGATTTGGAAAAAACAGAGGAATGCCTAAATAAGGCCCGTGATTTTCTCTTGGATCTTGCTGCTAAGGGCGAAGTGATCCTTTTTGTAGGCACCAAAAGGCAGGCAAAAGAGGTAATTACGCAGGAAGCCCAGCGCTGCGGTATGTTTTATGTCTCAGAGCGGTGGTTAGGGGGCCTACTGACCAATTTTCCCACCATTCAGAAGAGTATCAGCCGCCTGAAGGAAATCGAAAGAATGAAGGAACAGGGCGATTTCTCCAAATTCACCAAAAAAGAAGTAGCTGGCATGGAAAAAGAGATGGAGAAATTAAATAAGAACCTTGGCGGTATTAAGAATATGGATAAGTTGCCTCAGGCTTTATTTATCGTGGATGTGAAAAAAGAAGAAACCGCGGTTGCCGAAGCCAGACGGCTGAAGATACCCATCGTGGCCCTCATTGATACGAATTCTAACCCTGATAACGTGGATTATCCTATACCGGGCAACGACGACGCGATCAAGTCCATCAGCCTGGTCACAAAGGTCGTGGCCGATGCGGTGATGGAAGGCCGCAAGAACTTTTTATCCTACCTTTCACGCGAGACAGCCTTGCCGGCGAAAGAGGCCCAGCCGGACGTGGCCGAGCCGCCAGTGGAAGAAGAAGTGATCAAAGAGATAGAAGAAGAGGTATTGGAAAAAGGGAGCAAAGAAGAAGCAGAAAAACCGGCAAAAAAGGCCCGTTTGAAGCAACCCGCCGCACCTAAGAAAACTAAGGAGTAAAGGTAATCATGCAAGTATCTTTGGATTTGATCAAGGAATTACGTAAGACTACTTCTGCCAGTGTAGCAGACTGCAGGAAGGCGCTGGAAGACGCAGGTTCTGACATAAAGAAAGCGATGGAGATACTGCGTAAACGCGGTTTAGAGATCGCCCAAAAGAAACAGGACCGCGCAGTACATGAAGGCCGTGTCGAATCTTACGTGCACCTGGGAAATAAAATAGGCGTATTGCTGGAAGTGAATTGCGAAACAGACTTTGTCGCGCGTAATGACGACTTCCGCCAATTCACCAAGGACGTAGCCATGCAGATAGCCGCAGTAAGCCCGCGCTATATCAAAAAAGAGGATGTGCCGCAGGAAATTCTGGAAAGTTATAAAGATAAAGAGGCGTATTACAAAGAAAATTGCCTTTTGCTTCAGCCTTTTATCAAAGACCCCGGCATGACTATTCAGGATTATTTGACCAGTATTATCGCCAAGATCGGCGAGAATATCGTTATTAGAAGATTCACCCGCTACAAGTTAGGCGAATAAATTTTAGGATCCCATGCCCAAGCCGATTTATAAACGCGTAGTCCTTAAATTAAGTGGAGAAGCACTCCAGGGTAAAAAACCCCACGGTATCGACCACGATGTTTTATTGAGCATTGCCCGCCAGATAAAAGAAGTAAAAACAACAGGCGTAGAAATAGCCATTGTGCTCGGTGGCGGCAACATATTTCGTGGCCAGGAAAATATCCGGGAAAAGGGCCTGATGATGGACCGGACCGTCGCCGACTATATGGGCATGCTTGCTACGGTGATCAATGGCCTGGCACTTCAGGACGTCCTGGAGAAAATATCTATGCCGACAAGGGTGCTTACTGCTATCGAGATGCAAAAGATCGCCGAGCCTTATATCCGCCGCAGGGCGATGAGGCACCTGGAAAAAGGAAGGATCGTGATTTTTGTCGCCGGTACGGGCAACCCTTATTTTACTACCGATACCGCCGCAGCACTTAGGGCAATGGAGATCAACGCGGACGTAATACTTAAGGCGACCCGTGTGGACGGTGTTTATTCAGACGACCCGTTAGTGAACAGGCGTGCGAAGAAATTCGACGCGTTAAGATATATAGATGTCCTGAACAAGGGTCTGAAAGTAATGGATGCCACGGCGATAAGCCTGTGCATGGACAATAAATTACCCATTATTGTTTTTAACCTGAATGTGGCAGGGAATATCAAAAGGGTGATCTTGGGCGAGAAGATAGGCACGATAGTAAAATAATTTTCTAGGAGTAAAAAATGGACGCAAAAACCATTATCCGCGAAACAGAAGAAAAGATGAATAAGGCCCTGGATGCGGTAACGCGCGAATTTTCCGAAGTGCGTACCGGCCGTGCGCACCCGGGGCTGGTCGAGGGCATGCATATCGATTATTACGGTGCGCCTACGCTTTTAAAACAATTGGCTTCTATTTCCGTGCCGGACCCGCACCTTATCGTGATACAGCCCTGGGACCCTACGGCGATCGCAGAGATAGAAAAGGCGATCATGAAATCAAATCTGGGGGTGCAGCCTTCCAACGACGGCAAGCTGGTCCGCTTGTCCATACCGCAGCTTTCTAAAGAAAGGCGCGAAGAATTGGCAAAGCTGATCAAGAAAATGGCGGAAGACGGGCGCATATCGCTACGTACCATCAGAAGAGATGCCAACGAAGCGGCAAAAAAAATGGAAGACGACAAGATAATTTCGGAAGATGAACGCTTCAGGGTACAGGATGAAATCCAGAAGATCACCGATAGGCATATCGCGAAGATAGAAGAAACTTTAAAGACCAAAGAGAAAGAAGTAGTAGAATTCTAAGTTTGGGCCGCTAGCTCATCTGGTAGAGCATCGGCTTTTTAAGCCGAGTGTGCCGTGTTCGAGTCACGGGCGGCTCATTTAATTTTGAGAGCTGACGAGAACACCAAGGGGGTGCGGGGGAAAAATTTCCCCCGCGCTTTCGGGGTGACAGCGACCGACCCGCCGTAGGCGGGGAGGAAGCGTCATAGGGGCAGCGCCCCTCTGAGGAGGAGCGAAGCGACGACGTGTTCGAGTCACGGGCGGCTCATTTAAATTTTGATAGGGTTATCGGGCGGATGGCGGAATTGGCATACGCGATAGCCTTAGGAGCTATTGGGGCAACCCTTGGAGGTTCAAATCCTCTTCCGCCCATGTGTTTTTATGTGGCGGGATAAATAGATCCCCATTGCTTATTGAAAGTTCGGGATCAACAAATGAATTACGCGGGAGTAGCTCAGTTGGTAGAGCGTCACGTTGCCAACGTGAATGTCGCGGGTTCGAATCCCGTCTCCCGCTTAAGTTCCCATTAAAGATTGTCTTGGAGGATAATTTAAGGAGGTTAAAGTTATGAATATCACCGATTTTTTGTCCAAAAAAGCGATTGTCCCCGATATAAAAGCCAACAAGAAAGAAGAGGTGATCCGCGAACTGGTAGATGCATTGATCAGTGCCGGAGATATAGAAAAGAAGGATAAGAATAAGATCGTCGAACTGCTTATTGCCAGGGAGTCTTTGGGTTCGACGGCGATCGGCCAGGGCGTGGCCATCCCGCACGCCAAGGCAGACTGCATAAAAAAAATGGTGGCTGCTTTCGGCCTTTCCCAAAAAGGCCTGGATTTCGACTCTTTGGATGGAGAGCCCGTATATATTTTCTTCCTTTTGCTTGCGCCGCAGGATTCTGCCGGCCCGCACTTAAAAGCCCTTGCGAAAATTGCCCGTCTTTTGCGGGATAAATATTTCCGCGATAGCCTGAAATCCGCCAGAGATGACAAGGCAATATTGAAAGTCATCAGTCAAGAAGACGAAAAGAAAATCTGATTTTTATAAAAAATGAAGATGAGCCTCATCCATAAACTTAAGTGGCTGTATCCGGGCATGGGCATAAAACGCTGGATCTTATTCAGCGGTTTCGGCCTGCTTTTGGTAGCCGTCGGGTCAATGAAATTCCAGGCGGATATTTTTTTCGTCGTCAAGGTCCTGGATTTTATTGTTATCGCCTCTGGTTTTATCATTCTGTCTTTGGGGATTATCAAGATCATCCGCTTTTTCATCAATGTGTTCCTGACCCCGCGCGAAAGGGAGATCTTCGATATTATTTATCAAAGGAGATTATTGGAGCGGGGCCCCAAGGTAGTGGCCATTGGCGGCGGCTCGGGCCTTTCAGTGCTTTTAGAGGGCCTGAAAGAATATACTTCCAATGTTACGGCAATAGTCACGGTCGCGGATGACGGCGGGTCGTCGGGGAGGTTGCGCGAACAATTCGATATTTTACCTCCCGGGGATATCCGTAACTGCCTGGTTGCCCTTGCCGATGCGCCGCAGTTGATGCGTGAGTTGTTCCAGTTCCGTTTTAATAAAGGAAGCGACCTGGAAGGCCATAGTTTTGGTAACCTCTTTATCACCGTAATGACCCAGCTGACCGGTGATTTCGAAAAGGCGATTAAAGAGTCAAGCAAGGTCTTGGCTATCCGCGGCCAGGTTATCCCGTCGACCTTAAGCAAGGTTTCTTTGGTCGCGCAATATAAAGACGGCTCCATCCAGGAGGGTGAGGCGCAGATACCTAACGTGCATAAGCCCATTCAGAGGGTCTACTTGAAGCCGCAAGACGCTACTTCTATACCCGATGCGATCAAGGCGATAAAAGAGGCCGGGATTATTGTTTTCGGCCCGGGTAGCCTTTATACCAGCATTATTCCCAATCTTTTGATAAAAAATATTACCGATGCGGTGGCCGCCGCCGATGCCATAAAGGTTTATGCCTGTAATATCATGACCCAGCATGGTGAAACGGATGGTTATAGCGCTTCCGACCACGTTAAGGCCTTGATCGAACACAGCCATTCGCGCTCGATCAACTATTGCGTGGTAAACGTCGGCAAGATCCCCCAAACACTTTTAGACCGTTATCATAAGGATAATTCATACCCCATCGTCGCGGATTCCAAGAAGATAAGAAGCATGGGATACCGCGTGATAGAAGAAGACATTATCGATACGTCGGGTGATTACGTCCGCCACGACGCCGATAAACTCGTAAGGTTGCTCATCGGGTTGACCGAAGAGATTTAATTATCCATGCATAAGGTAAAACTTCTTTTAGCCATTCATTCGCATCAGCCGGTAGGCAATTTCGAAGGCGTCTTCGAAGAGGCATACGAAAAGGCTTACCTGCCTTTTTTAGATACGCTGGCCAGGCACCCGAGTATAAAATCAGCCTTTCATTATTCCGGCGAACTGCTCGATTGGCTGGAAAAAAAGCATCCGGATTTTATTGATAAATTAAGAACGATGGTTGCGCGGGGACAGATCGAGATGCTCGCCGGCGGATATTACGAGCCGATATTACCGATCATCCCCGAAGAAGATGCGCTGGGCCAGATCGAGCTTTTGAGAAAAAGGATCAAGAAATTATTTTCTTACGAAGCAAGCGGAGCGTGGCTCGCCGAAAGGGTGTGGGAGCCCAGGACCAGTTATATATTAGGTAAGAGCGGGCTTAGCTATACGCTGGTAGATGATTCGCATTTTAAATTTGTTTCCCGTGAACCGGAAGACTTAAGCGGCTACTATATCAGCGAAGAACAGGGTTTACCCATATGCATATTCCCGGGTTCTGAAAAATTGCGCTACCTGATGCCTTTCAGGTTGCCGCAGGAAACGATAGATTATTTAAGGATGCGCCTGGAGCGCTCGGCCGGCGATGTGGCGATTACCTTTGCTGACGACGGAGAAAAATTCGGCCTCTGGCCCGGGACGCATAAATGGGTATACCGCGAAGGCTGGCTGGAAAACTTTTTTAATACCCTGGAACAGAACCGGGATTGGATCGAGTTTATTACGTTCAGCGAATATTTAAAAGAGAATCCACCCACGGGTAAAATTTATCTGACCTGCGCCAGTTACAGGGAAATGCTGGAGTGGTCGCAAGGTTATTTTCGTAATTTCTTTATCCGCTACCCTGAGTCGGACAATATGCATAAAAAGATGTTCTATGTAAGCGAAAAACTTAAAGATTCTGCCGAAAAATTGGGCAAGAGTGATTTTCAGAAGGCCACGGACCACTTATACCGGGGACAGGCCAATGATTCTTATTGGCACGGTGTTTTCGGCGGGCTATACCTGAACCATCTGCGTTCCAGCGTTTATTCAAACCTTATCGATGCGGAGAAGATCATCGATAAAACGATGTTAAAGGGCGCCAACAAAACTACGGAGACCGATATTAACTTAGATGGTTCTAAGGAAATATTGCTGAACAGCGCAGAACATAACCTTTATTTTCTGCCGCACCAGGGGGCGGCCCTATTTGAGTGGGATTATAAGCCGCGTTCGGTCAATCTGACCAATACCATCATGCGCCGTCCGGAGAAGTACCATCAAAAATTGAAAGAGAAAATAAATTCCGGCCATAATCCGTCTTCCGGCATACCGAGCATTCATGAGATGTCCGGGCCAGCGGATGCGAACCTAGCTTCAGAACTATATTATGATAATTATCCGCGCTATAGCCTGATAGAGCACTTTCTGGAAAAAGAACTGCTTTTGGAGGAGTTTATTTCCTCGCGTCTGAAAGAAAAGGCCACGCCATTCTACAGAAAAAGTAGCAGTAAGGTATCCTGCGGGAAAAATTCCTGCGGCGTAGATTTTGATTATGAAGTACGTTCACAGGGCCTTAGCCTGGACGTGGCTAAGTCGCTGCGCGTTTCAAAAAATATTGAAACGTCTTATGAATTGAAGAATGTAGCTAATTCGCCCACGGACCTTATTTTCGGCATAGAATTCAATTTTTCGTTATATGATCCGGCCCTAAGCCTGGGTTCGGGGAGCCTACGGACGAAGTCCTTAAAATTGAACGATATCTGGTACGGCATAAAGATAGATTTTGATTTTGAAGAAGAAGTTCTTGTCTGGCATTTTCCCGTTGAAACCATCTCTGATTCGGAGACGGGCATCGAGAAGACATATCAGGGCCTGTGCCTGGTCTTTATCCGGGATTTAGCGATAGCCGGATCCGGCAGGCGAAAATTTAACTTCAGTTTAACCGTTAAATAAAATGCCTGTTGCCTCTAAAAAAATAGTGATCAAGAACAAGCAGGGCCTGCACGCTAGGCCCGCATCCCTGTTCGTGCAGGCGGCAAATAAATTTGATTCTATTATCACGGTAATAAAGGATAAAGAAGAGGTGAACGGCAAATCGATCATGGGGATACTGATGTTGGGAGCTGAAAAAGATAGCGTGATCATTATCCGCGCGGAGGGCCCGGATGCCGAGAGTGCCCTGGAAGAACTGGAAAAATTAGTGAGTAAAGAAGAATGAGCAAACAATTTCAATTAAAAGGTATTGCCGCTGCCGGCGGTATCGCCATAGGCCCGGCCTATATTATAGGTAAGGAAGAGTTCGTTATTACCAAAGAGCCGATAGCTGAAAAGCAGATCCCTTTCCAGATCCAGGTTTTTGAAGAGGCGTTGATCTCTACGCGTAAGGAAATAAAAGACCTGCAGGCTAGGATCTCTTCCGAAATGGGCCATGATGCCGCGGAGATCTTTGAGGCACATTTATTGGTCCTGGAAGACCGCCTTCTCATCGAAGAGGTTATTTCGCGGCTGAAGAAAGAACGTTTAAACGTCGCGTATGTATTTTCCGAGGTCTTAAAAAAATACATCAGCGTTTTTTCGAAGATTGAAGACGAGTACCTGAAGGAAAGAATGGCCGATATCAACGATGTCGGCAGGCGCATCCTGAGGCATATATTAGGTAAGGAGCATAAAGGCTTAGAAGAGACCAAGGAAAAAGTTATCATTGTGGCGCATGACCTCTCGCCATCAGATACGGCGGCGATGTATAAAAAGAACGTAGTGGCCTTTATTACGGATGTCGGAGGCAAGACCTCGCATACCGCGATCATGGCCAAATCGCTGGAAATACCGGCGGTAGTCGGTTGCGGCGAAGCGACCGTAAAAATCAAATCCGGGGATATGCTTGTGGTTGACGGGGGGATGGGTATGGTTATCGTTAATCCCGACAAGCGTACCCTGGCGAGTTATCTGAAAGAAGAAACCAAGATAAAGGTCATCGCTAAGAAATTGATGGCGGTAAAAGACCTGCCCGCGGTTACCCTGGACGCCAGAAAGATAGAAGTTTCGGCCAACATAGAATTACCCGCAGAGATAGATTCGGTAAGGCAGCACGGCGCGGAAGGCATAGGCCTATACCGTACAGAATATTTTTATATGAACAGAAAGGACCTGCCCAGCGAAGAAGAGCATTTCAAGGCCTACAAATATGTGGCTGAGGCAATGAAACCATATCCGGTAATTATCCGTACGCTTGACCTTGGCGGCGATAAATTCATCTCGCAGATCCAGACGCCCAAGGAAATGGCGCCCTTTTTGGGCTGGCGGGCCATCAGGTTCTGTTTGGCGCGGCCGGATATATTCAAGGTACAACTCAGGGCCATATTAAGGGCCTCGGTTTACGGAAAACTAAAAATTATGTATCCGATGATCTCTGGCATCGAAGAATTGCGCCAGGCCAATAAGATCATTAGCGACGTGAAGGCTGAGCTAAAGCAAAAGAATATTCCTTTTGATGATGATATAGAGATAGGTACGATGATCGAGGTCCCTTCTGCGGCAATGACCGCGGACCTCCTGGCGAAAGAAACGGATTTCTTCAGCATCGGCACCAACGACCTTATTCAGTATTCTTTGGCCGTTGACCGCTCGAATGAAAAAGTGGCTTATCTTTATGAGCCGACGCATCCGGCAGTGCTAAGGATGATCAAGAACATCATTGATTCTGGGCACGCCCGTGGTATCTGGGTGGGGATGTGCGGTGAAATGGCCAGCGAACCCGCTTTCGCGCTGTTATTGTTGGGGTTGAACCTGGATGAATTCAGCATGCCTTCTTTCAGCATCCCTACGATAAAGCATATTATCCGTAGTGTCAGCTCAAAGGAAGCGCACCAAATAGCCCAGGAGGCGCTTACTTTGACCATGGGTAGAGAAGTAGAACAGTTCACTCAGCGTAAGCTCAGGGAAATCCTTAAATAATGGTTACCACTCTAAAAATAAAGGATATAGAAAAAATAGATAAGAACAGGATGCTGGACCTGCTGATGGGGTTCCCTGATCAGTGCCGGGCAGCGAAGAAATTAGGCTACGCCGCGCCGATCCTTTTTAAAAACGGAAATTTCAAGAATGTATTATTCTGCGGTATCGGCGGTTCGGCTATCGGTAACAACCTGGTGAAGTCTTATTTGTACTTCGATTCTCCTGTCCCGATGAGCCTGTCTAGCGAACCGAACATCCCGGCCTGGGTGAACAAAGATTCATTGGTTTTTATTACTAGTTATTCCGGCGACACCATAGAGATCTTAAGCGCCTATAAAGAGGCAAAGGCAAAATCCGCCAATATCATTGTTATTTCTTCGGGCGGGAAGCTAAAAGAATTGAGCAAGCAGGATAATGTGACTTCTATCGAAATACCCAAGGGGCTCTTGCCGCGTTGCGCCCTGGGGTATCTAAGCATTATACCGTTATGTATTTTATCGCGGCTCGGCTTGATCAAGGATAGGGCGGCATATATCGATGAAATGATCTTAGTCCTGGAAACTTTAAGGCAAAAGCATTTAGGGCCCGACATCGAAGCAAAGGATAATCCGGCTAAGGGCATTGCTGCGCAACTTCTGGATAAATTGATCGTGATCTACGCTCCGTCGCTACATTTTGATGCTGTGGCATCAAGGCTAAGGTGTCAGTTGAATGAAAATTCCAAGACCCTCGCCTACAGCCATCTTTTCCCGGACGTAAATCATAATGAGATCGTCGGATGGTGCAATCCTAAAAAAATTTTTAAGAACCTGGCCGTGGTGATCTTTAAAGATGCATACCTGAATCCTTACATAGATAAAGGTATGTGCTTGGCGGAAAACATCCTGAAAGAGGAAGGAATCGAAACGATCGCCATAAATTCCAAGGGCAGTGATCTGCTAAGCAGGATCTATTCTCTTATTTATACCGGAGATTTTGTTTCGTTCTATCTGGCTATTGCTTACGGCGTTGATCCTGTGCCTACAGAAAGAATTAGCTATTTAAAGAACCGTCTTTCGGAAGATATTTAAATGAAGGCATTAATTCTGGCCGCGGGTTATGCAATCCGTCTGTATCCGTTGACGAAACAGCGCGCTAAGTCGCTGCTTTTAGTGCGCCGGAAGCCGATAATTAATTATATTGTCAGCAAACTTGAGGCGGCAGGCGAGATAGACGAGATCTTTGTAATTACCAACAGCAAATTTATTTCTCAGTTCCGGCAGTGGAAAAAAGGGCTGGATTGTTCCAAGCGCCTGCGGCTGATCGATGATCAGACCAAGGCTCACGAAGACCGCCTGGGTGCCATAGGCGATATTCTTTTCGCCGTAAAAAAAGGAAAGATCAACGATGACCTGTTGGTGATCGGCGGAGATAACTTATTTGACAGCGATATAAAGGAATTTCTGGAATTTGGTAGGGCGAAGAAAGGCCATACGGTAATTGGCATCTTCGATTTGAAAAATAGGCAGGAGGCAAAAAGATACGGCGTTATCAGGCTGGATAAAAACAGCCGGATCGCGGATTTTAAGGAAAAACCCCGGCATCCGCGCTCGGCCCTGGTGGCAATGTGCCTGTATTTGTTCCCTAAAAATAAATTACGGCGGATAAGGGAATACCTCGGGGACCGGAATAAGAACCGTGATGCCACCGGTTATTATATTGATTGGCTGAGAAAAAAAGAATCGGTCTATGGTTTTGTTTTTAGCGGACGTTGGTATGATATTGGGGACCACAGTTTTTACAAAAAAGCAAAGGAAAGATTCAAATAAGGAGGTAGTTAATGGCAATGCGTAAACACTTTATGACTGCGGAATCCGTTGGCGAGGGCCATCCGGATAAGGTTTGTGACCAGATTTCAGATGCTGTGCTGGATGAGGTTTTAAAGAATGATCCTTACGGCCGCGTGGCCTGTGAAACATACGTGACCATGGGGTTATTGATCGTGGGTGGCGAAATCACCACTACCGGATATGTGGATGTTGGTAATCTTACCCGCAAGGTGCTTAAAGAGATAGGTTATACCCATCCGAAATACGGTTTTGATTACCATACCTGCGCAGTAGTAAATACGATTAATAGCCAGTCGCCGGATATCGCCCAGGGAGTGAACAAGGGCGGCGCCGGAGACCAGGGATTCATGGTCGGTTTTGCCTGCCGCGAGACGGAGGAATTGATGCCTCTTCCGATCATGCTTTCACACAAACTGGTCAAGCGTATGGCCGATGTGCGTAGGCAAGGTATTTTAAAATATCTTGGCCCGGATTGTAAATCCCAGGTGAGCATAGAATATCACGACGGCCATCCGAAAAGGGCGGATTCAGTGGTTTTGGCCTGCCAGCACACCGAGGAAATACTGGATTCGACGGGAAAGAAGATCACCAAGAAGGCGCGCCAGGAACTCATTAATACCATTGCCCTCCCGGTCTTAAAACAATATGTGGATAAGGATACTAAGTATTACGTGAATGAAACCGGAAAATTTGTGGTTGGCGGCCCCCAGTCCGATACAGGTATGACCGGAAGAAAGATCATCGTGGATACCTACGGCGGCGTAGTTGCTCCGGGTGGCGGGGCATTTTCCGGAAAAGACCCGACCAAGGTGGACCGTTCTGCTGCGTATATGGCCAGGTACGTTGCCAAAAATATCGTCGCCGCAGGATTAGCGGAAAAATGTATGATCCATCTGGCTTATGTTATCGGAAGGGCAGACCCCTTGGCCATTATGGTCGAGACCTTTGGTACGGGAAAAATAGCAGAAAGCAAATTCATCAAACTGATCAGGGATAATTTCGAATTGACCCCCCAGGGGATCATTTCGTCGCTGGAACTTCTGCGGCCGATCTACAAGATGACTGCTTGCTACGGCCATTTCGGCAGGAAAGAGCCGGAGTTCAGCTGGGAAAATACGGATAAGGCAGCGTCCTTAAAAAAACAGGCGGGTAAACTATGAATTACGACGTCAAAGATATAAAGTTGGCCGAAAAAGGCGCCTTAAGAATAGAATGGGCGCGTAACAATATGCCGGTGCTACAATTGATCGCCGCACGTTTTAGAAAAGAGCGGCCGTTAAGCGGTTTAACAATGGCCTGCTGTTTGCACGTGACTACCGAAACAGCGTGCCTGATGGAAGTTCTAAAGGTTGGCGGGGCCAAACTTTTCTTATGTGCTTCCAATCCCTTATCTACCCAGGATGACGTGGCTGCTTCTTTGGTCAGGGACTTAAAGATCCCGGTCTTTGCAATCAAAGGAGAAGATACCAAAACTTATTACAAGCACATTAAGGCGGTGTTGGCCGTTAAGCCTGACATGACCATGGATGACGGTGCGGACCTGGTAAGTACCATTCATAGCGTGAGTCCGAGTGTTTACCGCAATGTTATCGGCGGCACCGAAGAAACGACCACGGGCGTGATCCGGTTGCGCGCATTAGCCAACCAGGGAAAATTACGTTATCCGATCATTGCGGTTAACGACGCGGCAACCAAACATCTTTTTGATAATCGTTATGGCACGGGGCAATCGACCATCGACGGCGTAGTCCGCGCCACGAATAAACTTTTGGCCGGTGCTAAATTCGTAGTTTGCGGATACGGTTGGTGCGGCAGGGGTGTAGCCATGCGGGCAAAAGGCATGGCGAGCGAGGTAATCGTGGTCGAGGTAGACCCGCTGCGTGCGCTGGAGGCTTCGATGGATGGCTATGCGGTGATGCCCATAAAAGAAGCGGCAAAGATCGGCGATGTATTTGTTACTACTACCGGCGATACCAGCGTGATCCGGGGCGAACATTTTAAACTGATGAAAAACGGAGCGATCGTGGCTAACGCCGGGCACTTTAACGTAGAGATAGATATACCGGCGCTGGAAAAAATGGCGCGCAAGAAAAAAATTATCCGGGAATTTGTGCATGAATATATCCTGCGGGATGGCCGTAAAATTTATCTTTTAGGCGAAGGCCGCCTGATCAACCTTGCCGCGGCAGAAGGGCATCCGGCGCAGGTGATGGATATGTCTTTTGCCAACCAGGCCCTGGGAGCTGAATATATCGCCAAGCAGCATAGGAAACTTAAAAAACAAGTTTATAAGATCCCCGAAGATATCGATAAGAATATCGCGTACCTGAAATTGAAATCTATGGGTATCAAGATAGACGTTTTGACCAAAGAGCAGAAAAAATACCTTTCCAGCTGGGAGATGGGTACATGATCAAAAGGATAGCGGTTCTGACTACCGGCGGGGATGCGCCCGGAATGAACGCGGCGATACGCGGCGTGGTGCGCTACGGGACCTATAAAAAACTGGAAGTAATGGGTGTATTCCGCGGTTGGTGGGGATTGATCAACGAGGAACTGAAACCATTCGACCATCGTTCCGTCTCAGGCATAATCAATCAGGGCGGGACCATCTTAAAGACCATGCGTTGCCATGAGTTCCAAACCAAAGAGGGCCAGGAGAGGGCGTATGCGACCATCAAGAAGCACGCCATCGACGGCCTGGTAGTTATCGGAGGGAACGGCAGTTTTTCTGCGGCCCATGCGTTTTCCAAGGCTTATAAAATTCCCTGCGTTGGTATCGCCGCTTCCATTGATAACGATATCAACGGCATAGATATGACCATTGGCTGGGATACGGCGATCAACACCGCGCTCAATGCCATTGACAATATCCGCGATACTGCGACCTCTATGGAAAGGATCTTCGTAGTCGAGGTAATGGGCAGGGAATGCGGTTCGATTGCCCTGGCTGTTGCTTTGGCTGCAGGATGCGAAGATGTGATTATCCCGGAAAGAAAACCCGATATGGCAAAAATATGCCACGATATTGTTAATGGTAATGTCAAGGGTAAGATCAGCTGGATCATCGTGGTGGCTGAAGGCGCTGGCTCAGCGCCGGATATCGCTAAGAAGATCGCCGAGATGACAAATTTAGAAACACGCGCGCTCGTCCTGGGGCATATCCAGAGGGGCGGCAGGCCCACGGCCTTAAGCCGCGATATTGCTTTGAATTTATCCAGGACTGCTATAGATTGTTTGTTGGCCGAACAGGGCAACCGCGCAGTGGGGATCGTTGCTGGTAAGGTTGCCTGCGTAGACCTTGAGAAAACTTTACTTAAGAAAGAAACGGATATTGAGGCGGCTTATAATTTAATCAAAGTAATGAGTTAAGTGAGCCCCGCCTTTGGCGGGCCGAACTTAACCCCGCACCTTTTATCTATTTGAATATTTTATTTTTAAAAACATTGAATACTAAAAAGGTGCGGGGTTGAATTCGCAGACGCATTAACAGTTAAATAAGTGAGCTATGAATCGCGTAGCTACTTCGTAGCTTCCGCAATTCATCTGCTCATTCAAGAGAGGAGAGAAGTAGTAATGGCAAGGACAGTAAATATGGACAAAATCGTTTTGGATCTGGTGACGACGGACGATCAGGAAAAAAAGAAGCTTGTTGCCAAAAAAATAGTGGATATGGCTTATAAAAAAGGAATTTATCCGTCTTCGATCCATCAATTCTATATGGCGCGGGGAAAAGGCGAAGTTAAGGGTGGTTTTACCGTGCCGGCAATAAATTTAAGGACGCTTACTTATGACCTGGCCAGGGCGATTTTTAGAGTGGCCAAGCGCCTGAATTCCGGCGCCTTCATTTTCGAGATCGCCAAGTCAGAGATGGGTTATACTGCCCAGCCTCCGGAAGAATATTCTTCGGTGATCCTGGCTGCGGCCATCAGAGAAGATTTCAGGGGCCCGGTTTTTATCCAGGGCGACCACATCCAGATAAATGCGAAAAAATTTGCCGAGAACCCGGAAAAAGAACTGGATTCTCTGAAGGCGTTGATCGCTGAAGCAATAGAATATCATTTTTATAATATCGATATAGATTCATCTACTGTAGTGGACCTTTCCAAGGCGGATGTGAAAAAACAGCAGAAAGCCAACTTCGAGTCTTGCGCTAAACTCACGCAGTTTATCCGCCAGATACAACCCAAGGGCATCGAGGTTTCCGTGGGTGGTGAGATCGGCGAAGTAGGGACCAAGAATTCGACCCCTGAGGACCTGCGTGCGTTCATGCAGGGGTATCGTGGATCTTTAAGAAAGGGCCGCACGGGTATCAGTAAGATCAGTATTCAGACCGGCACTTCGCATGGCGGCGTGGTCCTGCCCAACGGCAGCATCGCCGAAGTAAAACTGGATTTCGAGACCCTAAAGAATATTTCCAGGCTCGCCCGCGAAGAATTCGGATTGGCGGGTGCGGTGCAGCACGGCGCATCGACCTTACCTTCCGAAGCATTCCATAAATTCCCGGAAACGGATACGGCCGAAGTGCATTTGGCCACGGAGTTCCAGAACATGGTCTACGAAAGCAAATATTTCCCGGTAGAACTGAAGAATAAAATTTATGAGTGGCTTAAGGTGAACGCAGCAAGCGAAAGAAAGGCGGGAGATTCCGAAGAACAGTTTATTTATAAGGCGCGCAAAAAAGCACTCGGGGCCTTTAAGAAAGAGATCATGGGCCTGGCGCAGGATACGCGGGATGCGATCGCCGCAGAAGTAGAAGCAAAATTTGAATTTTTGTTTAAACAGCTAAACGCGGTAAATAATAAGGAAATGGTAGATAAGATCATTACCTTGAAGCGGGTAATCAAAAGAAAGTCTCCGGAAAAGGAAGCAGGCAAGCAGGCAGTGCATCACGACGGAGAAGGAGCTGATTAATAAAATCCGAAATCCGAATATCGAAATCCGAAGCAAATTCGAAATTCAAAATCAAAATTTCCCAAACTTAAATGTTTGGAATTTGGAAAATTTGAATTTAGGATTTTAGAATTTAGGATTTTTGGAGTAATTCCAGAGAGAGAGGTAAACCATGCGTTCAGACAAAATAAAATTAGGTATAGAACGTACTCCGCACAGAGCGCTTTTATTTGCTACGGGTTTGGGCCGTAAGGACTTGAAGCGGCCGTTTATCGGTGTAGCTACATCTTTCACCGACCTTATCCCCGGCCATATCGGCATGCGCGACTTGGAGCGCTACATCGAACGCGGTATTTGTTATGGTGGCGGTGTTCCGTTTTTCTTCGGTATACCCGGCATCTGCGATGGCATTGCTATGGGCCATTCCGGCATGCGCTATCCGATGGCGTTGCGTGAGATCGTCGCGGATACCGTTGAAACGGTCTGTAACGCACATCAACTCGACGGCCTGGTCTGCTTGACTAACTGTGACAAAATCACCCCGGGTATGCTCATGGGTATTGCCCGGATAAATATTCCGGCGATCATTGTTACCGCCGGGCCGATGCTTTCCGGCAGATTCAACCAGAAGAAACTGGCTTTTGTCCACGACACATTCGAAGCAGTGGGCCGCGCGCGTAAAGGCCTGATCTCTGCCGAGGAACTGGCCTGCATAGAAATGGAGGCTTGTCCCGGAGCGGGTTCCTGCCAAGGCCTGTATACTGCTAATACTATGGCCTGTATCACCGAGGCGATGGGCATGTCTTTACCCGGATGCGCTACTGCCCTGGCAGCATCTTCTAAAAAACGCAGGATCGCCCAGGCAAGCGGTGAAAGGATCACGGAATTAGTGAAGAAGAATATTACCCCTAGAAAGATCCTGAACCAGAAGGCATTTGAGAACGGTATTTTGGTAGATATGGCCCTGGGCGGATCGACGAATACGGTCCTGCATTTGATGGCCATTGCCCACGAGGCAGGAGTGAAGCTGCCGTTAAAATTATTTGATAATATCAGCCGTTCGACGCGGCATATCACCAATATCGAGCCGGCAGGAACACATTTTATGGAGGACCTGGAATTTGCCGGCGGGATCCCTGCGGTACTTAAGCGTTTACAGAAGAACATAAAAGATAACCAAACTTTATCTGGCAAGTCGTTACTTCAGATCGCCAAGGAAGCAGTGATCTGTGATGAAGAAGTGATCCGTCCTTTGAACAGGCCGTATCATCATCAGGGTGGCATTGCCGTACTTTTCGGTAACATCGCACCCGAAGGCTGCGTGGTAAAACAGTCGGCAGTGAGCCCTAAAATGATGCACTTTAAAGGAAGGGCCAAGGTTTATAATTCCGAAGAAGAGGCGCAGAAAGATATCCTGGGCCGTAAAATAAAGAGCGG
>JAQUNK010000024.1 GCA_028717645.1 Candidatus Omnitrophota bacterium | reverse complement strand
TCTAAAACGTAACCCGATGTCTGGATTATTTGCGATGCCCTGGAGAAATCTTTTTTCTTTATCAAAAGGTCTATATCCGCGATTTCGCGCCCTGCGATGTCCGGATATACCGATTCGATCAGGGCCATACCCTTCAATACGATAACCGAAACATTATTTTGCCTAAAAAGGGTAAGGATATCCCGGGTAGATTTTAAAAGCAGGAGGTTATGGGCTGCGGTCTGGCAAGATGAAATATCCATCTTTATTTTATTTCGCTCAATTTTACCGCGCGCTTGATATGCTTGTTCGGGTCATTCGCCAGATCAAGGACCAGGGGCCGATCCAGCCGCTTACCGGATCCGTCGACGATCACCTCGACCACCGGCCTAAGCGGAACCTGATGATTGATCTTTAATACCCGGCCTATGGAATGATTATTTAATTCTACGAAAGTGCCAATGGGAAAAATGCCTATTTTTTCGATGAGTATCTTTATTAGTTTGTACTCAAAATAGTTCTTATTGGCCAAAATACTCTGCACTGCTTCAAAAGGCGTATATTCTTCTCTATAAGGGCGCCGATGGGTCATTGCCTCATAGGCGTCGGCTATACCGATTATTGCCGCATATTGGCTGATTATCCCCCTGTTTAACCCCCTGGGATAACCGGAACCATCGTTACGCTCATGATGCTGGTGAGCCACCTGGCTGACTACCTCAGGTAACCCCTTTCCGGCCCTTTCCAGGATATCCGCTCCTATGCGCGAATGATTCTGAATAATATCGCGCTCTTCACCAGTGAGCCTGCGCGGCTGGACGGCTAAATGGTAATATTTAATCATACCCAGATCATGCAAAAATGCGGCCAGGCCCAGATCCATTAGTTCCTCTTTTTCATAGCCGCGCGCCGAACCAATAACCAAAGAAAGGATACAGGTATTTACCGCGTGCTCATAAAGGTATAACCTGTCGGCCCCTGAACGCACAGCATCCATCGCCAGTTTAAGTAAACCACTATTATCTTCTAAAAGCTGAGTGATAATTTTTTCTATCTCAATGCTGATCTTACCTGCATCAAAGCCCGCCGGTAGAGTGTCACCCTTAAATATTTCACTGGCCAGGGCCAAAATAGCCGTGTATAGATTTTTACTTTCTTGGCCGGGAACTACGGCCTGCGGCACGCAGGCAACTTCAACAGGAACCTCTGCCTTAATTTGCTCTTCTCTGTCTTTTATTGCCCCCTCAGGGGCTTCGGAAATTTCTTTCCTGCGTAATCCCGAACCGACGTTTCTTAAGATATCGGCGAATCTAACCATTTATCGCATTCTCCAGTTTTTGCTCCATATCCATCGGAACTTCCCCCAGATCCATGGATACATCTTTTATCATGCGTTTGGTTACGCGATATGATTTCTTGCTACTGCCTACCAATAGCGCAATATCACAGATGTTGTTTATCCTCCTGGGAATACCAGCGGAGAACCGGTGCAATTCGCTAAAGGCGCCACCGGAAAAAATATCAGGGCCAGCTCCTGCGACTGTAAGACGGTGTTTAACATAGAGCTTGGTTTCTTTCTTGGATAAGGCAGTCAAATGGTAAGCTACGGAGATCCTCTGCCTGAATTGGGGGACTCTTTCTATCTTTTCTTTTAGTTCAGGCTGGCCCATAAGAATAAGCGTGATCAGAAAACGGTCGTTTAATTGAAAATTGAGCAATAACCTTAGTTCTTCAAAACCTGAGTCTTCGGGTATGGCCTGCGCTTCGTCGATCAAGACTACCGAATTTTTTCCTTCCTGGTTATTTTTATAAAGTATTTCGTTTAATTTATGCAAGAGGTCGGTTTTAGAAGAATCCGCCGCTGTTTCGCCTCCCAGTTGATAGATAATTTCCCTGAGCAATTCTTCAGAAGTAAGTTTGGGATTAAAAATAAAGGCCAGCTTATAATTATCGGCGGAAAGTTCATTGAGGATCACGCGGCTGATCAGGGTTTTTCCACTGCCGTATTCGCCGGTCAAGAGTGCTGCGCCCTTCTGCTCCCTGATAGCGTAGATGAGGCGGGAAAGTGCCTCTTCGTGTTTTTGCGAAAGATAAATAAAGCGCGGGTCAGGGGTATTTTCAAACGGCTTTTCTTTTAAGTTCCAGTACCCTTCATACATATTTTATATTTTAGCCTTAAAAAGACTGCCCTGCAACGCCTATTTTAACTATATTTCCTTGGCCGTACGCAACTCTATGAGCACCTTCGTGCCTTTTCCTTCTTTGCTTTCCACGTTTATCTTAGCTTCATGAAGATCAATGATGGTCTTGGCAATGGGTAAACCCAGGCCCGCGCCTTCTTTAGGGCCGCGGGTGGTAAAGAAGGGATCGAATATCCTGGCCAGGTCTGAGGCAGAAATACCAATACCCGTATCTTCTATTTCCAAAATTACTGTCCTGTCCTTGGTCTTACGCGTACGGATAAACAACTTTCCGCCTGCAGGCATGGCCTGCACGGAATTTGTGAATATATTGATCAACGCCTGTTCTATCCTGGCCTTATCCAGCAAAACCATGGGCAGATCCTCGCCAAACTCCCGGGCTATCTCGATCTTTGCAAAATCCAACTTATTCTTCAGCAAAGCCAAGGCCTCATCGATGACATAATTTATACCCTGTGGTGTCAGCTCCAGGCCGGTTATCCGCGAAAAATCAGCCATCGATTCTACTATCCTATCCGCCCTTTCTACGCCATTCTTGATTATCTGAAAGGTTTCCGCAGCTTCTTTTTTCTGCCCGATCTGTTTCTCTAAGTAGCTTACTCCCTGCATAATTATCGCCAAGGGGTTCTTTACCTCATGCGCCACGCCTGAAGCCAAAGTAGCCACTGCCTCCATCTTTTTTGCCTGGACCAATTCAGCCTGCATATTTTTTAAATTTAGATAAGCGGCCTTTAATTCTTCTTCTGCTTTTTTTCTGGCGGTAATATCGCGGACGACATGAATGACCCTGGAAATATTCCCCGCTGTATCGCGAACACAGGAAACCGATACTGCCAGCCACCGGTTAAGGTGCGCTTCGAATAACTCAGCATACTCATCTTTCAGAGAATCCCTTGCCTTTACTGCAGGGCATTGGTCAATAGGAGCGCTTGTGTTGTGAAAAACCTGAAAACACTTTTTATTTATGATCTCTTCTTTGGTTTTACCTAATAATTTACAAAGTGCGCTATTTGCATTGATAATATTAAAATTTGCGTCATGGATGGACACGCCATCGGTCATAGAATCAAAGGTCGCGGACCACTCTCTGGCAGCATTAGCAATTATATCTGCGGCCTTTTTATTTTCGGTAATATCACGGGCAATGGTCGAGGCACCGATGATATTTCCGGCAGTGTCTTTTATCGGAGAAACAGTTAAAGACACATCGATTTCTCTACCGTATTTTGTGATCCGCTTGGTCTCGTAATGAGCAACTGCCTGGCCATATTTTATCTTTTCCAAAATTTCCGTAATATCATCCGCGCGTCCCTGCGGAATCAAAATTGAAATGGATTTACCCTTGACTTCCCGGAAAGAATAGCCGTAAATTTTTTCAGCGCCGGAATTCCAGCTAGTAATAATACCATTGAGGTCCTTACTGATAATCGCATCTTCCGATGAATTAACTATCGAGGTAAACCGCTGATTTATTTCATCTGCTTTTTTCCTCTCGGAAATATCGCGGACTGTTGCTTGAACTAAAGTCTGCCCCCCTAATTCCATGCGGGTAAGCAACACTTCCGCCGGGAATGGCTCGCCATTAAGCCGTTGGTGCGTCCACTCAAAAAAATAGGACCCCTTTTGTACTGCAGTTTCGATCATCTCCTTGGCCTTATCGCTTGAGAGCCGGCCATCCGGCTGGTACTGGGGCGAGACTTCCCAGGGCCCGAGATTTAAAAATTCCGATTCATTCTTAGCCAAAAACATCGATAGGGTTGCTTGGTTTGCCCGGGTGAACTTCCACTCCGGAGACATAATAACCATCAGTGCATCTCGCGAAGATTCAAATAAGAGACGGTACCTTTCCTCACTTTCCTTGAGTATTTCCTGGGCCTTCTTACGATCGGTGATATCCCGCGTCATTCCTAATATGCCATATGGCGTGTTGTCCGGTTTACGTAAAAAAGACATATGCATTTCAGCCCAAAAACTAGAACCATCCTTCCTAAGATGCTCTACTTCTAAAGCCCGCGTCCTTTTAGGGTCCATGCCCGGACGATTTTCGTTCGCCAGCTCTTCCAGAAAAACTTCCCTGGCTTTCTTTAAAGAATCGGCGGTGACAAGTTCACCCACTGCGTGCCCGAGAAAATCTTCGATTTTATAGCCGCCGGAAATTTTATCAAATGCCGGGCTTAAGTAAGTCAGACGTAATAGCATATCCGTGGTCCAGATCACATCCGTAGCATTATCCGCCAAAAGCTGATAGCGGCTCTTTTCTTGACCTAACTCATCTTGCATCGTCCTTAATTTTTCCAACATGCGATTTATACCCAAACCAAGCTGCACTATTTCATCATTGCCTTTCAGGGCTATCTTCTGGGAACTATCTCCGGTCTTAGAGATACTTTCAACAACATCAAAAATAACTGACAGGCGCTTTAATACCGTAAGATTAATGATCCAATAAAGGATAAAAGCAAAAAAGATATAGACCAGAATTTGTAAAATAATGTAATGGGATACCGTGTTCTGCCCTAACTTTAAAATATCCCTGGTCATATCTACCCGCATGACCAGAGCGGGCTTTCCATAAATATCCTTTATCAGGCCATAACCGGTAATGATCTTTTTATCCACGGCCCTGGTTATGATATCCTGGTTCTTGTTAAAACCCTTATTGTCTATCAAACGATAGATCGATACCGGCAGGTGCACGGTTTCAGAAATGTGCTGCGTTTCTTTAGCATCTATCCAACGGCCAAAGATCAACGTCCCTTTTATCGGGCCCTTTACTTCGCTGGTAAGTATCGGCCGCGAACTAACCAATAAGGCGCCTTCGGGTAAAAGCAATATTCCTGAAAAAATACTTTCTGTGGATGTATGCCTTAAAAGAGGGCTGGCTGGTTTAACTTCTTTCAGCAGGCTAGGAGGAACGGGCAGTTCTTTTTTCTTATCGACATCAAAATATTTGGCATAAATAACCTTACCTGAAGAATCAAGAAACAACATAATATCCACCTGAAGCCCGGAAAAGGCCGACTCTGAGAGGTTGCTTTTTATGTAGGCCTCATTACCATCCTGGATAAATTTATAAGTATCATCCCAATTGGCCCAATCTGCGGTCTTTGTATTCAATTCGCTAATCAGGTTAGTGAGCACGTTCCTCGCCTCACTGGTATAACGGTGGGCATAATCTTTTTCCAGCTGGATAAAGCTGTTCATCAAGGCGCCGTGAGAAATAAATGAAAGGACAATCAGTAGGATAATGGACAATATCAAAACCGTAAATTGGATTTTTCTGATCAGCCTCATTAGCTATGCCTCTTCTCTGCTATTCGCCTTTTCGCCTAAGATCATCAGAATAGAAATAACGACAAAGATAAAAAATGCCTGCAGGAGCATAAAATACACATCCGACCTTTCGGAGTTATAAAGGACAATACCGGAAATACCTAAAATAATACTTACCACACAGATCAAATATACCGCCTTGATCCTGCTTAAACCCATATTGAGCAGGCGGTGATGAAAATGGTCCTTGCCTGCATACTCCAGCCATTCAATGACGGTCTTTATCTTCCTCTCTTTTATTCGCATCACAGTAGTAAAGCACATATCAAATATAGGTACGCCCAGGATGAATACCGGCACGAAGATCTTCACCAGGTTATCCTGGGCCCAGGTACCCATAATGGAGATCGCGGCGAATATAAAACCGATGAACATGCTTCCGGAATCGCCTAAAAATATGTTTGCGTGAGGAAAATTATATTTTAAAAAACCAAAGAGGGCTCCGGAAAGGGCAGTAATGATGACCAATAGCCAAAACTGGTCGGAGATATAACCTATGTAGGCAAAACAGGCGAGTATAGAAAGGCCCAGTAAAGAAAGCAACCCATCCAGTCCATCGAGGTAATTGACCGCGTTGGTAATACCCACCACCCAACAGACGGTCAAAAAATAATTCAGAAATGCGGCCTGAGGAGGAAAAAATTGTATGCAGATCCCTGAGACGATCAGGATTATTGCGGCGACAACCTGAGTGATGAGGCGGAAAAGAGCAGGAAGCGGATGTAGATCATCGAAGAAACTCACAAAAAAAACCAGTGATCCTGCCAAAAATATTGAGATAAGCCTTGGGGATAAAATATGGCAACTCAGGGCAAGCATGGTAGCCAAATAGATCACCACTCCGCCCAGGCGCGGGATAGGAAGATTGTGCATCTTTCTGGCCGCCGGATAATCCAATATGCCGAATTTAAGACAAAGATTCCTAACTAAAGGGGTGAAAAGCAGGGTGAAGAGAAAGGAAATTAAAAATATGAACCTTAGCCGCATGGGCCTTTTTCCATGTCCAAAATGAACCTTAAGGATTTGAATCCTTCTGCGTATTTTACCCTTGCCTGGAATCCTCTGAATATGGCGCAGGCCCTGACACTGTCTAAAATGGTCAGGCCGGGAACACGGGTTTTCTTTATTTGAGATTTGTGCAGGCTTAAAAGGCGTAATTTCTGGTGCAGGAGCCTGGTAGCTTCGGTAAATACGTCCGGTTCAAAATTCCTGGTCGTAGGAACCTCATAAAACAAGACCCTCTTTATGTGGCGGGTCGCAGACATCGCGCAATTGGCCAGCGCGCGGTGGTCCTGATGGGTGTCGTCGGGATAATTAAAAAATACGATATCCGGCTTTACTTCGTGGATTACCGCTTCTATTTTATCGATCAGTTCCTTGTTTACGGGCACCTGAGTATCTGCGAATCCGCCCCAGAATATTTTTTTTACGCCGGAAAATTTCGCTGCCTGTATCTGTTCTCTCTTCCTTATCCCTTTTCCCGCACCGATCTCTCCCTCAGTGGCTATAAAGATAAAAACGCTGTGCTTACGGCGCACGAATTCAAATAACGTCGCCCCACAACCAAATTCAATATCATCCGGATGCACCCCTAAGGCCAGGATATTCATAGTTATTTCTTCTTTTTCTTCTCTATAATAGCTTCTATCTTATTTTTCAGGTCGGTTGCCTCTATGGGCTTGACAATATAATCCTGGCTGTAGCTCCAGATGGCCTTAACGCGCGAGAGGTCGTCATTCTTGGCAGTAAGCATGACCACGGGAATATCCATCGTGGCAAAGTCTTCTTTTAATATCTTTAAAGCCGTCAGGCCGTCCATTACCGGCATCATGATATCCAAAAGGATAAGGTCCGGCTTATTCTGCCTGGCTGCATCAATCCCCTCTTTACCGTTGTAAGCAGTGATGATCTTAAAGTCACTTATCTGCTCTAAGTTAAGTTTTACAAGCTTACAAAAGTCTTTTTCATCATCGATCAAAAGTATGGTCCTACCTTCCATGGTCACCTCCCTCGTATTTATGGGTAAATATTAACATAACGGCCGTACCAAAACAAGAAACAATTGCTTAAAGCGGCTTTTCTTCTAAAGCCAAAAATAACTTCTCCGCCACCTCATCGCGCACCGGGCCACTCGGGCTAGAAATATCTATCTGGGTATTATTCGCATCTACTTCTTTAAAGAATATACCTACCGGAGTAGTGTCGCCCCAGCTGCGATAACAGGCGATCATATCGGTTTTCTGGGCGTAAATATAACTGCCCATACCTGTCAGCGCACCCAGGACCTTATTATAGCAAGTATGCAGGTCATAATTAAAAACCTTGGAGGTCGCATTCACTCGCGCGCTCTCAACTTCTTTTGTCGATATCCCCAGTAAACTTTTAGTTGTCTGACAGCCGGTTAAAGTAGCGGCCAAAATAAGTACGGCTATAAACCTCATATTCACCCCTTGATAATGTTTGAACGACTTATTATATTCTATCCAACGCCTCTTTAGCAATATCTTTCTTTATTCTCTCAATAATTGCCTGATCCTGTCTAATTGCCTGCGCGTTTCTTCTTCTCCGCGCCTGACAAGTTCATTTACTTTATAAAATTCCAGCCAGTTCATCCCAGAGGTATCCGGATGCAGGATGATATCCGCGAACTGCGCCTCTTTCTTGATCATCTCTGCCTGCATAATCTCTATGCTGCCGAAAATAAAATCCAAAATAGTGACCTTAAGCAGGTCTTTGATATACCACTTTAGCCCGAAAAGGCTGCGCTTCCTGACCACGTTTTCTGCGAGCACCCGGCCTTCGGCCTTGGCCTTTTCCATCTGCCTTAAGATATCTTCGCGCGACGGCGTAACACTTACTGCAATGATCTTTTTTACGGAATTTTTCACCAATATTTCCGTAGGCATAGGATTGAGTATGCCTCCATCCATCAATAATTCTTCCCTGAATCTTACCGGCCTGAATACCCCGGGCATGGCACAACTGGCCAGGACTGCATCTACCAGGCTTCCCTTATCTATAATGATGGAAGTTTTATGCTTCACATCACAGGCCAGGATCTTTAGCGGCAGTTTGATGTCATAAAAAGTCTTTCCGCCGAGATACTTTTTCAGCATCCGGGAGATCTTCTCTCCCTTGAAAAGACCGATTTTAGGCAGGGTAATATCCATCAGCTGCCGGACCATGCCGACATCCTTAAATTCCGCGCGCATGATCTCCTGGATATCTCCAGCACTATAACCAGCTGCCCAGAAAGCGGCAATAAATGCGCCGATACTGGAGCCGGAAATAATATCGATGGGAATATGTTCCTCTTCGATCACCTTTAAGACACCAATATGTGTCAGGCCATATGCCGCCCCCACTCCCAATGCCAGGCCGGTAAGACAATCACCCAACTGGCGGGAGACCCTGCGTACGACGCGGGAATAATTTGCCTGCGGCTGCTTTAAAACTATCAGGGCCGGAGAGCCATATTCAAATTTAGGTAAAGTAGCATAGATCTCATGGCCCAGTATCTTGACTTTTTCTTCGTGGCTCAATTTATTTTCTTTGTTCTCATTAACGATAATTTTTATTTTTTCCGGGTTAAAGCGGAATTCATGTTTCAGCCGGTCGGTCAGGCGGCGGGTTTTTTTAAGGTCTAGGGCTTGAGGAGAAGAAATAATCTCCACCCTGTCGGATTGATTAAGCAAACCGAAGGCAGTTTCATCCGTGCCGGCGGGTAGGTCCAGGATAATGTAATGGTAATCATTGACCAAAAAGCTTAGGATCGAAACTATTTTTTTTACATTATCGGATTTCTGCGGGTCGTAAGAAATGCATCCGACGGCTATGCCAAAGGCATCTTTCAGGATAAAATCTTTTATGCCTTCGATCCCGCTTGGCTGATAATAATCCAGGTCGAGATCGCTTACCATCGCCTTTGCACCAAGCCGCTCGGGTATACGATGGGGCCTGCCCTTAAAATTTATATCCAAAAGCAGGATATCTTTATGTGTTTCTTTTTCCAGGCTCAAAGAAAGGTTTATGGCGTAGGTGGTCTTACCTGCCTCAGCATAAGAACTGTAAACAGAAACTACCGTGCTTTCAAAAATAGTCTTAGGGTGCAGGTCCTTGCGCTTGAGCCTGCGGGAAAGCGATTGCATAAGATCGATGGAAAGACGGGGCGCCTTAATGAGGATATTCTTGAAGTCAGCGTTTTCGATACGCAGTACCACCGAATCATTGATCGCCCTTGCAGTCACTGAATGCGGCTCGCCGGTAAGTAAAGAAATAATCCCGAAATATTTTCCGCGGTGCAGGTATTCCAGGATATTTTCATTGCCTGCTGCGTTTTTTACGGAAAGCACGACCCGGCCGCTGATTATACAATAAAAAGCGCTCGGGCTATCCCCTTCCTTATAAATCAGCTCATCTTTTTTATAGGAAACTACGGAGATCTTTTCCGCGATGAATTTAAACTGCGCTTCGGTCAGGCCTTCGAAGAAAGGGATCTGCCGGATAACCGCTTCCTTATTCACTGCTTCCATCTAAACGAGCCTCCCTGCCAAGCACACCTGGGCATATTTCTGGGCACTCTCCCTGATCTTGCGTTCATAGGTATTGTAATCGATATCAATCAGGCCGAAACGCGGTCCAAATCCCTTATCCCATTCGAAATTATCCATCAGCGACCAGTAAAGATAACCCAGGACTTCTATCCCAGCCTCCATCGCCCTGTGCAGGCTTTTAAGATGCTCATAAATGTATTTCCAGCGCTGATCGTCGTCCACAGTGCAGATCCCGTTTTCCAGGATAAAAACAGGCAGTTTAAATTTCTTTAATTTAAGTAAAAGCTCGTAGAACCCGGCGGGATAAATATCCCAGCCCAGAGAATTTTTTTCAACCTGCGCGCACCCGCTTTTTGCCGGCACGTCTTCTTTGGTATAATAATTGACACCGATATAATCCAGGGCCCCGGCTTTGTGTATATCTTCTAAAAAATAAAAGTTATATAATCTATCCCTCATATGTACGGCCAACCGCGTAGTAAAATCGTCTTTACAAGGCATAAAATAACGCAGGTTTGCCGCAATGCTTACCTTGGGTTCCGGAAGATTTTTATTTTTATATACGGTGTGAATTACTCTGTAAGCCTTTACATGCGCCCGGACCAGGGACTTGTAAGATGAAATAGTGTTTAAAATGCCTTTTTTATGCGGCGGCCAGATGCCCAGTGAATAACCGAAATACAGATAGATCATCGGTTCATTTATGGTCACCCAGTATTTTACATCACTTGAAAGCGCGTTAACAACCTTCTCCACGAATCCTAAAAAATAATCGACTGCTTTTTTGTTCTGCCAGCCGCCCAGTTGATTGAACCAAACAGGATTGGTAAAATGGTGCAAGGTGATCACCGGCTCGATTTTACGCTCGCGTAATGCCAGGACCACGTCTTTATAATGTTGTATTTCGGCCTCATTAAATTCACCGGGCCGCGGCTCGACCCTGCTCCATTCTATGGAAAAACGCAGCGCGTTCTGATTCAATTGCCTGGCCAGATCAAAATCCTGCCTGAATAGCTCGTAGTGCCTGCAGGCATTGCCCGAGGGGAATTTAAATACGCCTTTTATTTCACTATCCCACCAATCATTATGGATATTGCCGCCCTCGACCTGATGGGCGGCAATGGCTGAACCCCAGAAAAATTCTTTTGGAAACTCAAGCATTTTTGGCTAAAGGTAATGTGATCGTTATTTTAGTGCCTTTTCCTTCACTACTTTCTACGCTGATCAGGCCATTATGAGTATCAATGATCGACTTGGCGATCCCCAATCCCAGGCCCAGGCCCTGGCCCGGCGGCTTAGTGGTAAAAAACGGCTCAAAGAGCCTGCGTAAGTTATCCTGCGATATGCCCAAACCGGTATCCTCTATCTCGCAAACTACTGCCTTATCGCGTGAAGAAAAAACATCTTTTACCTGCTTAGCAATACCATCTTTTAGCTGGTTATAATCCCTCTTTAATGTCCTTATGGTCAATGTGCCTCCCTGCGGCATGGCTTGTATGGCGTTGGTAATAATATTTACGAATACCTGCTCCATCTGATTCTTATCTGCCATCACCGAAGGAAGATTCTTGCCCAGATCTTCTTTGATGTCTATATTTTTTAACAATGTCTGTTTCTCGATGAGCCCTAAAGACACCTTGACGATCTCGTTGATGTCTGCTGCGTTCAATTTTGCTTCTGCAGGCCGGGAAAAATCGAATAAATTGCGTATAATATTGTCCGCGCGCGCAACCGCATCTTTGATCATGCTCAATACACCCTGATATTTCTCTTCATCAGGCTTTAGGCTAATCTCCAGGAAATTCAACCCCTGCACTATGATCGCCAGCGGATTCCTCACCTCATGGGCTATACCGCTGGCCAAGGTACCGATAATCTTCATTTTATTCGCCTGGACAAGTTGGTCCTGGGTTTGTTTCAATTTCGCATAGGCGCTCTTGATCTCATCGATGATCTGTTTTTCTTTGGTAATATCTCTGGCTACGGAAAATACCTCATTTTTTTCGATCAAAGGAAAAGAATTCCAGGATATCCATTTATACGAACCATTTTTACACAAATAGCGGTTCTCAAAAGAAGTAACCACTTTACCCTGTAAAAGGTCCTTATGTTGTTTTATCGTATCATTACGGTCATCAGGATAGACAAAATCGATAAGCGGCTTTGCCAGGAGCTCATCCCTGGACCAGCCGAGGACCTTTTCGAAAGCGGGGTTGATCTGTTTGAAATACCCGTCAAATCCGAAGATACTGAGCATGTCGATAGAAAAATTAAAGAAACGGTCGCGCTCTTCTTCCAGGCGCTTGCGTAAATCTTCTTTTTGTATTGCTTCGAGGGCAAAAGAAATATCCTCCGCCATGCCCAGAAGCAAGCCTATTTCTTCTTCGTTAAAAAAATGCGGCTCTGCTGCATAAACATTGATCGAACCCACCGTACGCGCGCCGATCTTAAAAGGAAATGAAGCGCTAGAACGATATCCGCGTTTCAGGGCCTCGTCTTTCCAGGGCGCCATATGCGGGTCATTTTCTATATCGTTAGAAACAGAATATCTTCCTTCGCGTAAAGCTATACCCGTCGGTCCGCGGCCCTGCGGGGTATCGGTCAAAGCTATACGCATATTGTCTAAGTATCCATTCTCGTATCCGCAGCGCGCTACAACAGTCACGTTAAGATTATCCGGTTCCAGCAACCCGACCCAGGACATGCGAAAGGCCCCCTGCGAAACAAGCACCTGGCAAGCCTCCTGGAATATTTGTTCTTCATTCTTGGCGCGGATAATCACTTTATCCATCTTGGTAACTATCGCGTATAGCCGGTTCAGTAAGACTACTCTCTTCTCGGCGGAATTACGCTTACTGATGTCCCTGCCGATACCCAGGATATCGATGATTTTACCGTTCCTCACCTGTGGTGCAGCGGTAAATTCCGCTTCTATCAGCTCTCCGGACCTGGAAAGAACACGCGCCTTGAAATCTGCGCTTTTGCCGGACAATGCAGAAACGAATAATTCTTTGATACGTTCCAGGTCATCGTGAAAAATAATATCCACAAAATGCTTCCCCAGCCACTCCTCTTCTTTCCAACCGGTTATTTTCCTAAACGCAGGGTTAAGGGAAGTAATTATTCCCTCGATAGAAAGCGTAAAAATCACGTCCTGAGCGTTATTTATGATACTGCGGTAATATTCTTCCGATGCCCGGGCGCGGGCCACAAATTCCCGTAATTTCTGCTGCCGGGCAAGAAGCCCTAAACAAAGCAAAGTAGCAAGCATGGTGATCAAAATAACCAGGAGCCGGCGGTAGGCTATGGCATGTGTCCATTCCTTGGCATCTATATCTATGCCTGCCACGGCAATCACCCTGCCCGAACCTGGAGAACGGATAGGCGCTAAACCGGAAACCCAAGTGCCCCACCTGTCCTTGAATGGACCCTCTATAAAAGCCGCCTCTTGCTTAAAAATATTTTTTAGCTCTGTGCTCGCTTCGCTGTAAACCTGGCCCGGGTGAGAATAGTCCGGTGAGCCTTGCTTCTCCGCATCTACCAGAAAAATCACCTTACCGTCCCGATAACCCATCAAATAAATAAAGCGGCAATCGGGATTTGCCGTTTTGGCCTGGATAAGGCTTTGCTTAAGCTCTTTGAATTCAAAAGTATCTTCGTCTATAGCAGTGCCGCTTAATTTCTCTATGAGCTTTGTATCGAGTACCGCACTTAAGGTCTTTGTGCGGGTAAGCAGGGAATTACGCATAAAGCTTTCCACATCCCTGCCGTTCAATTGCGTAAACACCCATCCAGAGAAAAGGACTAAAAAGAACAAGATCCCCGCTCCCACATAATAAATGTTAAAGACTTTTTTGGAAACAGGCGCTATTTGCAAATAGATCTTCTGATAATATAACCTCAAGCATATGGTAACCATCATTATAAAAATAGCCATTACCAGTTGCACGGGAAGATTAAAAATATTAAGGAAGAAACGTTGATTGAGGAAAGTTGCCGGAAGAAGATTATCGATATCTACGGCCATCGGCGTACATAACGCGTAGCCGATCATAGCAGCAGCTGAAATCTTTAAATAAAGAGATTTTTTTTCTGCGGCGCCGTCAGACTTAAGCAGGGCCAAACCCGCCCAAAGCGCGCCAAGCATACCTAAAAAATAACGGATGGAGATCTCTAGTCCGTTTAAACCATGGAAAGCGCCTGACGCCACCAGGCATAATAAAGGCGCGAATATCCATTTGCCCGGTTTTCTAGAAAAAAGCAGCCCGGAATTTTCCCGGCCGAATTCTACCAGGCAGATAAACGACGCGGCCATAAGGAACAAACGGCTCACTACGAAGAAAAAAGGATAGCGGTGAAAACTTACGGATACCAGGCCGGCCCACTCATTTAAGCCGTAAAGAACGGCAAATACCCCTAGGCAGCGCCATGATAAAAGCTGTTTTGGCCTTAATTTACCTATCAGATAAACGACAATAGCCAGCCAGATAAAAATCAGGCCGTATAAAAAATATACGTAATCGATTTGTGCTTCCAGAAAATTTAGTATCGCCATAAATCTGACCTAAAGTTTATCTTCATTATACCTATATATCTGATAATTTCAATAAAATGCTCTAAAAAAAATCCTCCCTTTTTACCTAAAGTAAAAAGGGAGGAAATCAATTTAAAAAGCCGATAAAGGCAAGTTTTCCGTCTTGCCAGATTTCGGCAACTCAGCCACCATGTCCCGCGTGTTTCCGGGGTTTAGGTCTGTAGTTTTGCGTCCCCTGATTTCTCAGGGTTTACCTTTATCGGCAATATAAGTATACAATAAAATCAGTAGCTTTTCAAGAGAGCTGCCTGGCCTAAAATTATCTCTTAACTTCCGGAGCTGGAGCAGGGTTAAGATAAGCGCTTAATGCAGCCCATGTCCTGGGGCCTACCTTACCATCTGCTTTTAGATTATTCGCCTTCTGGAATTCTTCTATTGCTTTCTTGCTCTTCGGCCCGATCTTTCCGTCTACTTCTCCGGCATAGAATCCTGCATTTTTAAGCGCGGCCTGTATATCTTTATTGGCAGGCTTATACGGCCCTTGAGGTATGGAAACTTCTTTTAATGCCGGTTGAGAAGGCACACTTACATTTACTGCCGCGGGCTCACTCACCGGGATCGCTGGAAGACCAACTGTGCCCGTAGTATTGGTTGGACCAGTCACATTAGTAACATTACTGGTAGGGATCATATCAATGGACAAAGGAACCTGTGATTCGGAAAGCATATCATGCTTCTTTTTGCAGCCGACGAGACAAACCAGGCTCGCCGAAAGAAACAGAACCAACAACAGCCTCATGGAACCCTCCTTTAAGTATTATTTAGTAAAATACTAAATTAATTTTTATAAGGTAAAGAATATTCGCAGAAATTATTTAACAATAATGTGGTATATATTATCACTTAACGCTAAATTGTCAATACCAAATATGTGCTTAAACTATGCTGATATCCTCGTGGTGCAGGTTCGGGTTAGCAACGATATTTATCTTAGTCCGGAACTGCCTTTCCATAAATTTGATGCTGGAACTATCTTTAGTGAATAGATCCGCGACTGAAGGATGTAGGTAAACGTTGACTGTCCGCTTCGCCGATTTGCCGAGCACCTTCCTTAATTGCTCCAGGACATTGATGGACATGGTCAGGTTTGACTTGATCCTGCCCTTGCCTTTGCAATAAGGGCATTCCTGAAACGACAGAGTTGCCAGGGTGCGGTGCACCCTTTCGCGGGTTAATTCTATCAAGCCGAACCGGGAGATACCGGCGATATCGTATTTGGCATTATCCTTGTTTAATTCTCTTTTTAAGATATTGAATATTTCCTTACGGTGGCCCTCTCTCTGCATGTCGATAAAGTCTATGACGATAATACCGCCTAAATCCCTTAGCCTGATCTGGCGGGCTGCTTCTATCGCTGCCTCGGCATTGACCTTGAATGCCGCGTCTTCTGCTGAAAGCTTTTTGCTGAAACCGCCGCTGTTGACATCAATGACCACCAGCCCTTCGGTAGGCTCGATAATAAGGTATCCCTTGGATTTTAAATAAACTTTACTCTCGAATATCTTATTGACCTGGCTCTCGATACCTTTATCTTCGAATATATCCTGGCCGCGATAGAGTTCTACCTTTTTACTAAGGTGCCTTAAGAATGAACGCACAAAGCGGATGATCCGATAATACTCCTGGCGCGAATTAACCAAAACCTTAGAAACATCATCGGTAAAAGAATCCCTGATAGTCCTGATGGTCAGATCATATTCTTCGTAAATCAGCGCGGGAGGCTTGCGGGTCTTGGAAACTTTTTCGATGCGCTGCCAGATCTTAAGCAGGAAACGCGCGTCGCGCTCGATCTCCTGGCGGGACCGGCCTTCTGCAGCAGTACGCACGATAAAACCAATACCCTTAGGCAGGTCTAACTCGTTGAATATCTGCCTTAAGCGCCTTCTCTCCTCGTCTTCCTCGATTCTGCGCGAAACTCCTATTGATGCATCCTGCGGTGTCAAAACCAAATAACGGCCGGGCAAACCGATATGCGCCGTAAGCCTCGGCCCCTTGGTCCCAAAAGCCTCTTTCTCCGCCTGGACCAGGACTTCCTGTCCGCTTTTTAATTCGATGTGCGGCTTAGTGCCGGTTGCGATATCCACCTGTTCAAGCACCTCCGAAACATCGGTAATGTATAAAAATCCTTTCTTAGGCAGGCCGATATCCACAAAGGCCGCATTTATCGCGGGCATCACTGTTTCGATTATACCTTTATATATATTGCCTACGATCGTTTTATCCTGCGGACGCTCGATGTAATACTCAACCAGCCTTCCGTCATCAACTATGGCTACGCTTTTTTCCTGCAGCGTGGCATCGATCAAAATCTCTCTAGACATAATTATCTCGCTCCATTCCCGTTACAATCCGTTTCACTGAAAATACCTCCGGTGGTAACGGTATATATTGTTCTTCCTGTTCCCTTCGGACCGCACCTAAAAGGCGTGGCCGTAACTTTATAACCTACGCTTGAAAAATCAAAACTATATTTATAACCCTGTATGATCCTGCCGCTATATGACTGCTTTAGATACGGTGGATTCTGATACAACAGGACGATCTCAGAAATAGGATAAGCGGCATTATTATTCTTGGCATAATTCTCCAACGCCGGGGAAATGACCTGTTTTAAATTCATCTCGGCGACCTGCTCGTTCCTTTCTAACCGCATCTGGAGGAGCCGCGGCAGTATGAAAGAAGCAACGAGCGACAGCAATGCTATGGTGCACAGCGTCACTTCAAAAAAAGTCAAAAATCTTTTCATAATTATTCTCCGTTATTCTAATCTACTGTGATTGATTTTAAACCATTCTATGGTCTTTTGCAAACCATCTTTTAGGCTTATCTTCGGACTCCACTTCAAAATCCTTTTTGCCTTGCTGATATCCGGACGGCGCTGACGGGGATCATCTTGCGGCAATGGTTTATAAACAATTTTACTGCTTGTCCGGGTAAAACAGGTAACCATCTTGGCAAATTCCAGAATCGTAAATTCATCGGGGTTACCCAGGTTGACCGGCCCATGTTCAGATGAAAGCATCAGCTTGTATATCCCCTCTACCAGATCGCTGACATAACAGAAAGAGCGCGTCTGGCTGCCTTTTCCGTAAACGGTGATCGGTTTACCGGTTAATGCCTGATAAATAAAATTAGGCACCACCCTGCCGTCATTTATGCGCATCCTCGGGCCATAGGTATTGAATATCCTGACAATACGGGTATCTAATTTATGCGAACGGTGATAAGCCATGGTCAGCGCCTCGGAAAAACGCTTGGCCTCATCATAACAGCTGCGGATACCGACGGAATTGACATTACCCCAATAAGTTTCTTTTTGCGGATGCTCGAGAGGATCACCGTAGATCTCCGAGGTTGAAGCAACCAGGAATTTTGCCTTTTTTTCTTTGCTCAGGCCCAGGGCATTATGCGTACCCAAAGAACCGACCTTTAACGTCTCTATGGGAAATCTTAAATAATCCTGCGGCGATGCGGGTGAAGCAAAATGCAGGACATGATCTATTTTCCCCTTTAACTTTATGGGCCTGGCGATATCGTGCTGCACGAACCTGAAATTTTTATCCTTTAAAAGGTGCCTGATATTATCTCTGGTCCCGGTTATCAGGTTGTCCATGCAGATAACCTTAAAATCACGCGCGATCAGATTATCACACAAATGCGATCCGATAAAACCTGCGCCGCCAGTGATCAAAACTGTTTTTTTAGGCATGCTTGAAGTAATCCACCGTTAATTTAAGCCCTTCGACGAAATTTACCTCGGGCCTAAAATGCAATATTTTCTTTGAACGCGCCAGGCTCGCCTGCGTGCGAAAAACGTCGCCCGCACGCTTGGCCAAAAAAACTGGTCTGGTATTTTTATGCATTATTTTATTTAAGGCGCTCAGTAAAAACAAAATGCTATGCTCCCTGCCGCAGCCCACGTTAAATACTTCTCCGCGGGAGTTCCTTAACTCTGCAGCCTTGATATTCGCCTGGACCACATTATCCACATAAGTAAAATCCCGCGATTGCTTTCCCGTGCCATAAATAGGCGGCCGCCGGCCTTTTAACAAACAACTGATAAATTTAGGAATAACTACCGCGTATTCGTCATCCAGCGCCTGGCGCGGGCCGAAAACATTGAAGTAGCGTAAAATAACTGTTGCCAGGCCGTAGTTCTCGCTGAATATACGGCAATAATATTCTCCGGCTATTTTTGTCAGCGCATAAGGCGATACGGGACGAGGCAAAAACTCCTCTTTTTCCGGGAAACGCCTGGCATCACCGTAAACAGAACTGGATGAAGCAAAAATAAAAACCTTGACCTTCTCTTTGCGCGCCGCAGCCAGAAGGTTCAGGGTACCGCCTATATTTACCGCGTTAAACTCCCGGGGCTCTTTAAGCGACTTGGGCACACTTCTCAGTGCTGCCTGATGCAGAACAAAATCCATGCCCCGCGTTGCCTTAAGGCAAGTTTCCGGCGAGCGGATATCTCCTTTGATCAAATGTATCCTGTTCGTTATGCCGGATAAGTTTTCTCTTTTACCGCTGGAGAAATTATCCAGCACCCGGACAAAATTACCTTTTCCAACCAGCGCCCTGACAATATGCGAGCCGATAAACCCCGCCCCGCCGGTCACTAAATATTTTTTCATAATGTTACGATCTTTTTATCGCTTCTTCCTTTATATACATTACGCGTATCGAAAATAAGCGCTGAATTTTTCAAAATAAACTTATAATCCAAAGAGGTGTGGTCCGTAATAATGGCCGCACAATCAAACTTACCCAGGTTTTTTGCATTTAAAAGAATGCACTTTAAATCCAGGCGCCCAAATTTAAGATAAGGGATCAACGGATCATGGTAAGAAACACGGATGCCTTTCTTTTCCAAAAGCTCAATTATCTCTATTGCCGGGGACTTGCGCAGGTCCTTGGTATCTTTTTTGTAAGTAACGCCGATAACCAATATTTTTGCCCTCTTAAAATTCTTACCCTGCTTTTTCAGTGATTCTTCGATAC
>JAQUNK010000023.1 GCA_028717645.1 Candidatus Omnitrophota bacterium | reverse complement strand
ACCTGGCCCCGAGCCTACCCAAACGGTTCGCCAACTTGATAAATAAATTTAAATTAAACGGATTCTCCAACCTCTCCGGGCTGGTAAACGCAAAATCTGCTAACCCCAGGAGCTGGGATATGAGCGTAAAGGTTTCTTCTGCGGAATTTTCGGTTTATGGATTGAAATTGGAGAACTTGTTCCTGGACATAGGGCAGGCGAATAAACTGCTGCACATAGAAAACGCTACTGCCTTCTCTTATAATGGGAGGATAAAGTTAAGCCTTATTTCGAATTTAGAATTAGCCGACCCGCCTTTCAGCATAGAGCTGAATGCTGAGAATATCGACCTGGCGAAACTAAAAACCGATATTAGCCGGATAAAAGATGAGGATATTTCAGGCTTAGTGAATATTACGGCCGACGGAAAAGGTACTTTGAAAGACCTGAATAATCTAAAGGCCAAAGGTAAGGTAAACATCCGTGAAGGCCGGCTCTGGGAACTGGATTTATTCAAGGGCCTAAGCGAATTCCTGTTCTTGCCTTCGTTCCATAAGGTGATCTTTAAAGAAGGCTCTGCAGATTTTCAGATCGAAAATAAGACCGTATATACCAGTAATGCTATTTTAAAAAGCAGCGATATGGACCTGTTCGGGGAAGGAAGTATCGGATTCGACGGAAGGCTGGATCTGGCCTTGACTACACAGCTGGCTGCGGAACTGATGCAAGGCTCAAAAGATATCCGCAGGTTCACTACTGTTCTTAGCGGTAATTACCTCCTGGTGAAAGTAGACGGCACTCTGGAAGAGCCCAAATATCATATCTCCTCCATCCCGCAAGAAGCAATTAAAAATATCAAAGGTTATTTTTCAGATAAGCAGAAATAACTTTGCGCAGTTTCTTAAGCGCCCGGTAACGATGGCTCATCTTGTGTTTTACTTTTAAGCCGAGCTGGGCAAAGGTCTTTTTGTATTTAGGTATGATGAATAACGGGTCGTAGCCGAAACCGGAATACCCTTTTTCTTTGAAACCGATCAACCCCGAACAACCACCTTCAGCCTCAAAAACCAATCCCTTTTTATCCGCCAGGGCGACCGAGCAGCGATAACGCGCTTTTCTTTCCTTTAATGGAAAACCCTCTAAAAGACGCAATAATTTAAGATTATTCTGTTTATCGCTTTTGTTTTTCCCGGAGAACCGCGAAGAACGCACCCCCGGGGCATTGTTTAAAGCCGCAACTTCCAGCCCTGAGTCCTCGCCAAGCGTGAGTTTCCCGGTATAAGCAGAGATCTTTAATGCCTTGATCCTGGCATTTTCCTTAAAAGTCTCGCCGTTCTCGATGATGCGCGGCGGATGGGCGTAATCTGCCAGCGAAGTAACTTTTACTTTCAGCCCTTTCAACAGATCCTTTATCTCGCCTAATTTCTTCTTATTTTTGGTGGCGACGACCAATTCTAATCTTACATTTCTTCCCATGCGATATCTTTCAATAGTTTCTTCTGGTAACTTACGAGTTCCTTGATGCCTTTTTCTGCCAGCTCTAAAAGCATGTTCATCTGTGTTTTATCAAAGGTCTCTCTCTCCGCCGTGCCCTGGATCTCGATAAATTCCCCATCTGCGGTCATCACGATATTCATATCCACTTCTGCGCGCACATCTTCTTCATAGGCCAGGTCCAAAAGCGGCGTACCGTCCACAATGCCGATACTGGTGGCGGCAACATAATCTTTGAGCGGGATTTTATTGATCACTCCTGATTTATATATCCTGTTCAAGGCGTCAGCCAGGGCGATGAAACTTCCGGTGATAGAAGCAGTGCGTGTTCCGCCGTCGGCCTGGATTACGTCGCAGTCTATCCAAACCGTCCTCGGCCCCAGTTCTTTCATATCCGTTACTGCGCGTAAGGACCTGCCTACCAGCCTCTGGATCTCAAAAGTGCGGCCGGAATTTTTGTTCCTGGGCACGCGCACGCTGCAGGAGCGGGGGATCATCCCGTATTCAGCACTCACCCAACCGGTTCCCGTATCGCGCAAAAACTGCGGCACGGTCTCTTCTACTGTTGCCGTGCAGATGACCTTGGTATTGCCGAGCTCGATCAGGCATGAGCCCTCAGCGTATTTGATGTAATTACGCGTGATTTTTAGCGGCCTTAATTCCGTTTCTTTGCGTCCGTCATTTCTCTTCGCCATTTTTGCCTCGTTTTTTATGTACGCGGGTCCTGTCTGCTGATTTACCCCGTCCGTGCTCGGCCGCACTTCGTCGGCGGCCTGCGCGCGGCCGGGGACCCTAAATCAGCAGTCACCCGCTAAAAATATAACCGGCTCCCTTACCTTAGTATAATAAAATCTTACTAAGTCAATTAATTTATCAAAATCCTTATAAATTGAAAGATCAATATGAAAGCAGCGCTAAATCCAGATAATACTGTTGGAATCAAGAAGTAAACCCAAATTTTTGATTGCTTTCTTGCATACTCCTTGAAAACTCCCTCCCATACGGATAATCTTTCTTCTGGAGCAATATTTTCTTCTATAATTTTATTAATTCTCTGTATGAATAATGCCTCTGTAATCATTTTCCATACTTCATATCCCACAAAAATCATTAGCGAGCACAAAGTCTATAAAGCAACCCATACTACTATTTGCCTGCTTAGTATTTCACGAACATGCTGCCATAGTCCAAAAATACCAGCATATCCTGCAAGAATTATTAAATTGGTATAAGAAATAGCCTTTTGATAAAAATGAGACGAGATTTGTTTTTGTCGTTCAATTAATGATATTTGGCCGCTTAAATTCTGTTGTTTAACTATTCCGTTTATACTATCTACTAATTCGCGGTCTCGCTTTAACCACTTATTCTGAAACTCTTGAAACATTTGTTCAATATTCATACTATTTTATCCTTAAGTTTTGCAATGCAAATTACCTGTTAAGGTATCTTTTATTATGGCAGCTTTCCTGCTCCAATGGGTGACTTGGTTTGATTCCGAGCGGGGCGTTCGAGCCCCGAGCGGGCATGGTGCCCCGACGAAGTCGGGGCGAGCGAGGCCGAGCAGCCGAGCGCAATTTTCCACGCTGGGGAAAATCGCGCGGCCCCGCAAACACCAGGCCAAGACAGGCCCCGCTGCCGCATAAAATAATTTTAGAGAATAAAACTATTTATAAATATCCTTGCCTTTTGAATCTATACCGACGATCACCGGAAAGTCTTTGACTTTGAGTTTATAGATCGCCTCTGGGCCGAGTTCAGGATAAGCGATCAATTCTTTGGACCTGACTTTTGTGGAAAGAAGCGCCCCCAGGCCTGCGGGTGCCAGAAAATAAACGCACTTGTATTTTTTTATCGCTTTTACTACTTCGGCACTACGCCTGCCCTTGCCGATCATTGCCTTTACCCCTGCTTTTAATAAGATCGGCGCAAACCTATCCATGCGGCTGGCAGTAGTCGGGCCGCAGGAACCGATCGCTTTGCCCTTTGGTGTGGCAGTCGGGCCGCAATAATAAATAATCTGATCCTTTAAATCAAGCGGTAAGCGTTTACGTTTTTTTATCGCCTCAACCAGCCTTTTATGCGCCTGGTCCCGGGCAGTATAAAGCGTGCCGCTAAGCAGCAATTCTTCTCCGGTATGCAAATTTTTGATGATTTCTCCAGTTAAAGGCAGGTATATTCTTTTCACCCCGCACCTTCTGCTTATTCTATTATTTTATTTACCCTGCCCTTCTTAAAAAGCATGTTGAATGCAAAGAAGGTGCGGGGTTCATTTAAATTACGGCACTTGCGCTGCGAAGAGCATGGCAGCTGATATTCACGGCTACGGGCAACCCCGCGATATGCGTCGGATAAGTTAAAATATTCACAGCCAGGCAAGTAGTTTCCCCGCCCAGGCCCATCGGACCGATATTCAATTTATTGATCTCGCGTAATAGTTCCTCTCCTAATTTTGTCTTTGCCTGCGCAATATCTCTAAGCAGCGCCTTTTTTGCCAATAACATCGCGTAATCCGCCGTTCCGCCAATACCGATGCCCACGACAAACGGCGGGCAGGCGTCCGGCCCTGTTTCTTTGATAGTTTCTACGATAAATTTCTTTATTTCGCTTTTATCCGCCGTGGGCGCAAACATCTTCAGCCTACTTTTATTTTCACAGCCAAAACCCTTGGGAAGCGCGGATATTTTCATTCTTTTCCCTTTTACAAGATCTATATGCACAATACAAGGCGTGTATCCTAGCCTCGCCCTATCCAAAGGGTCGGCGATGATGGAATTCCTCAAATAAGCCTTTTTGTAGCCCAGTTCAACGCCTTTGTTTATCGCTTTTTTCAGGTCGCCTTTTATTTTCACCTCTTGGCCGATCTCGACAAATATCGTGGGAAAACCGGTATCCTGGCAAATCGCGATGCGTTCATCTTTTGCGATATTGGCATTCTCGATGATCGCAGCAAACAGCGATTTTGCCCGCGGGTTAACCTCTTTGCGTAAAGCACTGCCCAGCGCCTTCAAGGCATCTTTTCTTAAAACGAGGTTTGCCGCAATACAGAGCTCGCTTACCGCCTTACTGATCGTTCCTGCTTTGATCGTCCTCATTTTCTTTTATATTCCCTGGTAACCGTGGTCTTTATCCCGCCGCGGGGATTGAAATCTCCGGTAATCCTTACCCAGCGCGGCTTGCACGCGGCCACAAAATCTTCCATGATCTTATTTATTACGTGTTCGTGGAAGATCCCGATATTACGGTAGAAATTCATGTAATATTTCAAAGATTTCAGTTCCGCACAATATTTTTGTGGGCGATAATCGATCTTGATATCTGCAAAGTCCGGCAGGCCGGTCTTTGGGCAAATGCAGGTAAATTCAGGGATGTCCAGGCTGATAGTATAAATTTTATCCGGGTATTGGTTCACCCAGACCTCGATCCCGGGCGTTTTGATCTTCCTGATATTTCTTTGCAGCCCTTCGTAATCTGATTTCATTTTATTCCCTCTAATTTATGCTGCTGTAGGAGTATGGAAACGTTATTCAAGTACTGTCCGGCCAGATTTTTATAATTCTGTATTTTGCTGATCAATTCTTGCTGTTTCATCTCGCTAAATTCCGGCTGAAAGACCAGCGGTATGTCTTTGTTAAAAGAACGGATCAGGCTGATGGATCTATGGACCTCCCTCTCACGCGTAGAATTCAGGACCACTATCTTGACGAATACTTCTTTTTTTAACGCTATGCGCAGGAATTTTTCATGCTCCGGCCAAAATACCGGCATACCGGTAGAAGAAGGCAATTTGAAATCCATTGCCACTATGTCTATGTCCTGAATGACCCCGGATAATTCCTGGTGAAGAATGCCGTTCGTTTCCAGGTAGGTCTTCAGCCCTTTTTGCCTGATCAAAGGCAATATTTCTTTTAAGAACTCGTGCTGTAACAGCGGCTCACCGCCGGTAAGAGAAACCGAATGATAATTCTGGCCATATTCTGTTATCTTATCCATCAAGTCCGATGATCCGAATTCGCTATAAGTGGCAAGCGGCGTATCGCAGAATTTGCATTTTAAATTGCAGCCAAAAAACCTGATAAAGACCTGTTCAAGGCCCTGGTATATCCCTTCGCCTTGAGTGCTTTTAAAAATTTCTGCTATTTTAGCCTTCATTTGATGAGTGGATCCTTTATTCCTGCTTCTTTAAAACCTTTTGCCCGGTAAAAACAACTATCGCATGCGTTACACGGATAGCTTTTGCCGCGGTAACAGGACCAGGTTGATCCATAAGGCACACCCAATCTTATTCCCTTTTGGATGATCTGGGCCTTCGTCAAATTTATTAACGGCGTATAAACCTTAATACCCTTCGTCCTCGTAGCAAGCCTCGCCAGCTCCCTAAAAGCCCGGTAATATGCCGGACGGCAATCGGGATATCCGGAAAAATCTATCGCGTTTGCTCCGATGAATACGGCTTGAGCTTTAATATCTTCGGCAAAGGAAAGAGCAATACTTAAAAAAATGGTGTTACGGCCGGGTACATATGTATGCGGTATGCCTGCCTTCGATCTCTTTACGGATATTTTTTTATTGGTCAGGCTCGAAGAAGCTAAATTTAAATCCAGTTTTACGATGCGGTATGCTGAGCCGCTGGCCCTGGCAATTTTTTTCGCGGCCGCTATTTCTTTTTTATGCCGCTGGCCGTAATCAAAAATAAGGCAGAGGCAACGAAACTTTTGTTTGGCGATGTATAAAGTGGTCGCAGAATCCAGCCCGCCGGATAAAAGCACTACGGCCCTATTCACCATAATATGTTGCCGATGATCTTTCCGATTCCCACACGGTTACGGATTCAAGGCGAGCCCGGGGATTAAGTCTATTGAGGCCGGTAGAAAAATTATCAAAAATATATTTGGCTATGTTCTCAGAGGTAGGATTATATTTCTTGAAATAGGCGATCCTGTTTAAATATTTATGGTCTAATCTTTCTAAAATCTTGTTTACTTTTTCTTTTAAATATTTGAAGTCGAGGACCATTCCGGCTTTATCCAGGCCGCAAGCACCAACTTTAACCTCCACTTTCCAGTTGTGGCCGTGCAGTTCTTCGCACTTGCCTTTATAACCTCTTAAATTATGCGCGGAACTGAAACAATCTTCTACTTTTATGCTGTACATAAACGAGTACGCCTCCGGCGGCTTAGCTTCACTTTCATTCGCTAAACCGTGGCTTTATTAACATTCTTTACGTCTTTACCCAGGAACCGACCGGCGATGCTGGTGAACCATTCAGGGTTATCGCTGACATAGAATTTTTGTTTTCCGCGGCCCTGTTTATTCAACAGGCCCTCCGAAGCCAAAATTTCCTTTACCTCCGTGGCCACCTGCTTGGCTGAATCTATGAGGACCGTATTATCGCCCATGACTTTTTTGATCACCGGCTTTAACAGGGGATAATGCGTGCAACCCAAAATCACCGTATCCACGCGGCTGGCCTTTAACGGCGCCAGATACGCCTCTGCTATCGAGCGGACGACTCCTCCTTCGAACCAACCCTCTTCTACCAACGGGACGAACAAAGGACAGGCCTGAACCTTAACTACTGCTGCCGGCTCAAGGCCCTTTATTTCATTCTCGTAGGCGCAGCTACGAATAGTCGCACGCGTACCGATGACACCGATACGTTTGTTTTGCGAGGCATAAACCGCTTCCCGGGCGCCGGGCGAAATCACGCCCACGATAGGCACCTTAAAATGGTTCTTGATCACCGGCAAGGCGACGCTAGAGACGGTGTTACAGGCAACACAGATCAATTTTACGTTTGATTTAAGCAAAAATAAAATGTTCTCGATGGAAAACCTGATCACCGTTTCATTGGATTTTATGCCGTAGGGCACGCGCGCGGTATCACCGAAATAAATAATATCTTCCGAAGGCAGCTGCCGCATTACTTCCTTGACCACGGTCAGGCCTCCGATACCAGAATCAAAAATTCCTATGGGTCTGTTCTTCATTTTATTTTTTCCCTTTGGCGACGTTAAAATCCCCGCAATAATCCAAGATCCCTGCGGCAATATTTTCCGCCAGTTGCTGGCGATAAATACTGTTTTTTAACATTTTTTCTTCGGTAGAATTCGAAACATATCCTACTTCTATCAGAACCGCGGGCATATGCGTCCATTTAAGCACGTAGAAAGGCCCGCCCTTGGTGCCGTTGGTCTTTGTGCCCAGGTCCGCCGAAATACGGCTGCAGACACGATTGGCCAATTCCTGGGATTCCAGGCGGTTGGAGGTATTGATCATATCCCAGACCGTGGCCTTCAGATCTACGGATGAGTCGCTGAATTCTGCGCTTTCCAATTTTATGTTTTCATTATTTTCTATAAAGGCCAGCGCCCGGCTGTGGTCGTCTACGGAATTAGCCAGGCAGTAGACCTCGAAACCGGAAAAAGCCCGCGAACGATTGGCATTGGCGTGTATACTTACAAATAGATCCGCATTTAAACGATTGGCTATTTCCGTGCGGCGGGCAAGCGGAATAAACAGGTCAGTGGAACGTGTAAGCGTTACTTCTTTGCCTTCGGCCTCCAGATAACGTGCCAGCCGGCGGGCGATGTCCAAAACAGCGTCTTTTTCACGCAGGCCCGACCGGCCCATTGCCCCCGGGTCCCTGCCGCCATGGCCCGCATCAATGACTATTCTCTTTATCTTAGAATGCTGCGGCCTGGGTATGGCCTGGCTGATATAGCTGCCTTTAAAAAGCGGGTTAAAAACCTGTTCTTTAAAACTCATCGGCAAAAGGACCATGCCCTTACTTAATTCCACCGGGTAATGCAGGTCCTTCTCGACACCGTTTACCAAGACGATATTCTCGCCGGGGCGTAAAATTATTTTCTGAGTTTCTTTTTCCAGGATAACGACCTTGGTGAAGATATCGTAATTCCAGCTTACTTGTTCCTGCTCGCAAAGGGCAAGCAATGAAAAATATTTTGTGCCGTTAAGGGAATAAGTAGCCAGGCCCTTCTGGGTAGTGGGAGCGGTGGCACAGCCTTTTAAGAAAAATAAAAAGGCGAAAAATAAAACGGTAAATAATGTTCTTTTAGAGTATTTTGGCATTTTCTTTGTTTGCGTGGTGGCACTACGCTCGCTACGGCCCTTGTCGGGCCGTTTAACGCTTCAGCCGTAGGCTGACCCGCCTACGGCGGGCGCCTTGGTGGAGGTGGGCGGAATCGAACCGCCGTCCTTAAGCAACCAGATAAAAGTCGCTACATGTTTAGCTTATCTTTTACGCTTAAACTCAGCCGCTCCGCTAAGCAGGATCGACTAAGCCGCAGCCTTTTTAAGTCTTGCCCTGGCACCAAAGGCGGATGCCAGAGCCAGCCTAAATTAACCGCCCAATTCCGCTCCTTAGGCAGAGTGGATTGAGGCTTCGGACTTAATTAAGCCCGAAGGCTGGAACGCCAGCCGGTGCCAATGCGAACATTGGTACACGACTAAACACTGGTACGTTTGCGTTTGTATTGTGCAAGGATTGTTCACGCGGCCCACCTTGCCTCCGCGACATGCTACTCTTACCCGACTAACTTAAGTCGAGCCCTGTTCACCCCCTAAGTTTTTCTTAACGCTGCTTGCGGCCCTTTATCGCCCTGCGCATCTCCAGGTCCGTCTCGCGGCGCTTGAGGTCTTCTCTTCTGTCGTAAAGCTTCTTACCTTTACAAACAGCGAGGTCTATTTTGGCAAAACCGCTTTCGCTGAAATATGCCTTCAGCGGAATGAGTGTAAAACCTTTTTGCGCGAGCTGTCCGGCCAGCCTCTCTATCTGCTTGGCGTGTAAAAGCAGCTTCCGCGGCCGGGTCGGTTCAACGTTTAAATAACTCGCTTCCTGATAAGGACTTATATGCGCATTATACAATATAACCTGGCCATCTTCAATGCGCGCGAAACTGTCCTCTAAATTTATCCTCGCGTCCCTTAAAGACTTTACCTCGCCACCCTTTAATTCTATGCCCGCTTCCATGGTTTCCAGAACCACGTAATCGCGGCGTGCTTTTCGGTTAGTGGCGATGACTTTGCTCATTTTACCATACTGAAATATAAACTCAAGAACAAAGGTAAGGTGACCAGGCTGATCAGGTGGCCGATGAATACGCCCTGGCTGATAAGCAGGTCCTCTTTTTTATAGTGCCGCACGATCACGGATAAAGAAGTCGCCGGCGGCACGGCCAACTGCATCACGATGAGCAAACCGAGCAATTGCGGCAATCTTAATTTTACGGCCAGGAAAAGGCCCAGAGCCGGCAAGATGATCAGTTTGGCTAAAACCATCAGGCACATGGCTCTTTTTTCTACGTGTTTTAATTCTATCAACGCCAGGCTTCCTCCAACTACAAAAAGCGCTAAAGGAAGAGTACATTCTCCGACCATCTCCAGTGGCCTTAAGACCACCTGCGGAATGAATTTATTTACGCCAAAAAAGACAAGGATCAGGCTAAATAATATGGCGGCCACCGGCGGGCTGAAAAGGCTAGCCGGGGCAAACTTTTTGTTCTCGTGCAGCGAAAGTAGATAAACACCGAACGACCAGATCACCAGATTAAAGCCCAACAGAAATAAAAATAAATAGGTCAGTGCAGTAGACGCTTTCTCCGGCGGTAAGATCACTGAAAACATGGCCAGCGGCAAATATCCGGAATTCTGAAAGGTGATCAGGCTAACAAATTGCGCTTTACGATTCGCGCCTTTCACCGGCCAACCAAAGGCGTATCCAAGCAAAAGGCCGGCCACGGTGATAACAATACTTAAAAGCGGGAAAAGCCACCAGTTCGGATATAGATCGAAGCTAAAATCTTTGACTAATTGTACGAAGATAAGCGCAGGTAGTGTCACCTCGACGACCAGCCGGCTCAAAATATCCAAAGCATCACGGCCCAAGATGTTCCTTTTAAGCAAAATAAATCCTGCCAGCCCGAGCAAAAATATCTGCAGAACCGCCATACTGCTGATCTTAAACGACTCCAAAAACACCTCTTTCCCCCTCGTTAAAAAGATTATTATAACAATAAAAAACTTCCGCCGCAAATCATTTATATCCCTACGGCAACGGGTCAGGGGCGGGTGGCTTGGGCTGATTTCGAGCGGCGTAGCGCAGGCCGAGCGGGCACGGTCCCCGCCGAAGGCGGGGGAGCGAGGCCGAGCAGCCGAGCGTGTCCCGACACGCCGGGTCGGGACACGCGGCCGCGAGAAACAGCCCAAGACAGGACCCGCTGCTGCAAAAGAGACAACGCAGAAAAGTATTTGCCTTGGGATAGGATTTGCCCTATACTATTTGCCTATGGAAAAATTCAACTGGAAATTCATAGACGATAAAGGAACTTTTATCTGCGAGAACCCGGAGCAGTTCTCACGGCTCTATTTTCCGCTGGCCAATGAGGCAGAATTTATGTCCAGCATCACACCCAGCCTAAAAGGCGATATCAAGACCGGGCAAAATTCCTTTCTGCTTGCTCCGGTAACCAGCGAAGACCTGCATAACCAGCGCCTGGGCCGCAATTTCTGGATCTACCTAAATAAAAATAAGATCTGGTCGCTGAGCCAATCCGATGAAGATAAAGTAACTCTAAAGGCGGGCCTGCTTTGGCATGAGATCACGCGTACCAATAGAAAAATCGGCTTAAAAACTAAAATACTGAATTTTGTCCCCGCAACCGGTGAACGCGTAGAGATCATGCAGGTTGAGATCACCAATATTTCCGGGAAAACTATCGAGTTCAGCCCGACTGCCGCCATACCTATATATGGCCGTTCAGCGGATAACCTGCGCGACCATCGCCACGTCACCTCGCTTTTGAACCGCATACAACTACATAAATACGGGCTGATCAATAAACCCACAATGACCTTTGACGAACGCGGCCACCGCCTAAACCACACTTCTTATTATGTCCTGGGTTTTAGAGGCAATAGCGAGGCACCTTCAGGTTTTTTCCCGGCAATAGAAACCTTTATCGGCGAAGGCGGTAATCTTGATCGCCCCAAAGCAATAATAGAAAACCTCCCGCCGCAAAAGAATCTTAAGCCCGGGGACCAGGGTAAAGAATGTTTGGCCGGATTGCGATTCAGCAGGACTACGCTAAAACCCGGAACCAGCGCGACCTTCAGTTTATTATTGGGCATTGCCGAAGAACCGGGTGAAATAAATAAAGTCCTGGGTAAGTTCGGGGCCCTTAAGAAGATCGAAAACAGCCTCGCGCAAACCAAAGAATACTGGATAAACAAGATCGACCAGATCGAGTTTTTCACCGGTGATAAAAATTTTGATAATTGGCTGCGCTGGGTCAAGATCCAACCGGTTCTACGCAGGATCTACGGTTGTTCGTTCCTGCCGGATTTTGATTACGGCCGTGGCGGAAAAGGCTGGCGGGACCTCTGGCAGGATTGCCTGGCGCTTATTTTAAGCGAACCTACTGCTTTAAGAGACCTACTTATCGCTAATTTCGCAGGAGTGCGTGTCGACGGCTCAAACGCCACCATCATTACTAAAAAACCCGGATATTTTATCGCCGACAGGAACAGGCTCGCCCGCACCTGGATGGACCACGGCGTCTGGCCTTATTTTACCCTGGAACTTTATATCCATCAGACCCAGGACCTGAACATACTCTTTGAAAAAACCTCTTACTTTAAAGACCAACACCTGGACCGCGCATCCGGCATCGATCACCAGTGGGATGAAAAACATAAACATCTCATTACCAAAAAAGGTTTGGTCTATCACGGCTCGCTGCTTGAACATATTTTAGTCCAACACTTAACCCAATTTTTTAATGTCGGCAGGCATAATAATATCCGGCTGGAAGGCGCTGACTGGAACGACGGCCTGGATATGGCCAGGCATAATGGTGAAAGTGTAGCCTTTACCGCTTTTTATGCGTATAACCTAAAAAACCTGGCCAGGCTCCTGGAAAAAATTTCCCAAACTAAAAAAATAAAGAATGTAAGGCTCTTTAAAGAACTACTGATTTTGTTAAAACCCGTTGGTCACGCTGGTTACAAAGCCAAACAAAAACAATTAGCGAAATATTTTTCTGCCACGCGGGAACATATCGAAGGTGAAACGATAAATATGGGGATTGACCGGCTCATTGCCGATCTTAACGCAAAAGCAGACTGGATATTCAAACATATCAGAGGGCAAGAATGGCTTAAGGTAGGGTTCTTTAACGGTTATTATGACGATAGCAACCGGCGCGTAGAAGGAAAATTAAAAAATGGCGTACGCATGACCCTCACCGGACAGGTTTTTGCCCTGCTCAGCCGTTTAGCCAGCGAAGAACAAGCAAACAAGGTGTTCCGTTCGGCAAAGAAATTTTTAAAAGATGGGGAATTAGGAGGGTTCAGGTTAAATTCCGATTTTAAAGAACTGAAATTGGACCTGGGCCGCGCCTTTGGCTTTAGCTACGGCGAGAAAGAAAACGGCAGTTTCTTTTCACATATGAATGTCATGTTCGCCTACGCGCTTTACGAGCGGGAGCGCGCCACGGAAGGCTTTGAAGTCCTGAATTCTATTTATAAAATGGCTGCGAATTTAAAACTGAGCAAAATTTATCCGACTATTCCGGAATACTTCAACTCTACAGGCCGGGGGATGTACCCCTACCTTACCGGCTCAGCGAGCTGGTATATCCTGACGCTACTCACCCAGGTATTCGGCATAAGAGGCGAATACGGCGAGTTGGTTATCAATCCTAAATTTGTTTCCGGGCAATTCAAGGCATCAAAGACGCTCAAGGTCGCCTTTAACTTTGCGGGCAAAAGATTTTCTGTCTGTTTCCATAACCCGCGGGCCTTAAGTTATCCGCATTACAAAATAAATAAAGTAGAAATATCCGGCCCGAAAATAAAGTTTTCGTTCTCTAATCCGCAAAAGATAGTTATATCCCGCAGCCTTATTTCGGGCTCACCCCTGGAGCTCATCAGCCTGAACATATCCTTAAATTGAAAAACCCTTGATGAGCTTGGGGCAATTCATAAAGTCCGCTTTCTCTAAATTGATCCCTGCGCGGTATCCCCTGCCCAATTGCCTATCCCAGACCACTTGGCCCCGGGTATAAACCGGAGTCTTTTGTTCGGGCACGTTCACCCAGATCTCCAGGTGTGTGCCTCGCGGGAACCTTTCCTGGGCCACTATACCCATACCCTTGGCGCTGATATCTGCGACGCGGAAGTAACCTTCTTTGTTTTCTTCGCTGTTAAAATAGCGCGCGTAAAGGTCAACCGCAATACGGTCAAAAATACGCCGGTCGTCTCTTGGAGCTGTCTTTAACATTTTTTCTTCACCTCCTCTCTTATCTATTTTTCCAGTCCTGGTTAATTTCTCTAATTCCGTAGGATAATTTTTATAGATGTAACCGTAGATCTTTTCCCGGTCCTTCTGCTTCATGTCGATGAACCTTAAACCATGTTCATAGTGAGTGCGGTGCACAAGCCTGGCATAAACAACTTTTGCCCTGATGATCAAAGGGTGCAGGGCATCCGGGATATTCGCATAAAACTCGATGATCTCTCCGGCCTTAAATATTTCCTGGCAGGATATCTTCACACCCCAGAAACTCAAGTCGCAGAGCATGCAGCCGGTAAATAAACCTTCCTCCAGGCGCCTATACCTGGCGTCGTGATAGATCTTCCAGCGTTTAGCCTTCCTTTTTTCCTGTATCATTTTTTTCTGCCTTTTCCCGTGCTGACTTCTCAAGATCCAGAAGGATCCCGACGGTGGAAAAACCTAGTTTCCTCGCCGCAGTTTCGACCTCTTTTGTTAATACTCCTTTTAAAAACTTGCTTAATTCTTCATCAGAAATAAGGTCTGTTATGCAATATAGAACAGGTATATATAATCTTATCAGGCCTTCTATTATCTTGGGATTACGTAATTTCGTGTGTATGAACGTGATTATATAGGCCAGGCGGAATATATCAGAATGCTTATTTCTCCAATAAGGCCTGTCAAAAATATTGTGGGGACTGTCTGGAACGATCCCTATGCGCAAGCATCCCTTCGCGTAAACAAGGTATTGATCAGGGCTCAATTTTGCGGCGTCTTTTTCGCTGATAGGGCTACTTGCGCTAAGAGACTTTATCCCTTGCGCTTTCTTAACCCCCAAAACTTCAAGCTCTTTATCCGTAATTATCTTATCGTGTTTAAGGCCGGATAAATAACTATTGGCTTTGCCCATTTTTAAAGATACAGCTGCTAAACTTGGGATTCCGCCAGTTTCATTTATTTTTTCTACTGCCTCTCTTACTTTTTTCTCAAGGAAATCTAGGTCCACGGGCAAACTGCCGCCTTCGCTCTTTTCTACACCGCAAGCATTAAGCTCGGCCGGGGTAATAACCTTTCTTTTGATGAGATCATAAAGGTAAGAGCGATCATTACCCATTTTTTTAGATACCGCAGCTAAAGTAGGATGCCGGTATTTTTTCTTTAAACTAGCCACCGCGCGCCTGACCTGTTTTTTAATATTTTCCTTCTTCAGATACGGCGTGCCGCCGCCTTTTCCTTTTTCAACGCCCCAGGCCTTTAGTTGGTCCTCGTTGATCTCGCCGCTAAGAAGTAAACCATCAAGATAATCTTCGCTTCTGCCTATCGCCCTGGACACCGACCTTAAATTCACCGGCTTATCTTTAGTCTTCAGTTCTTTGACTTTCTCTATTACGTTTCTCTCAAGAAGTAGATAATTTACAGGTGGTTTACCACTAAGACGGAAATTTTTTACACCCAGGCCGCCTAAATCTTCTTCAGAGATCCTTCTCCTGCGCAACGCATCATTAAGATAATCGGGGTCCTTTTTCATCTTTAGCGACACGCTTCTTAAAGTAGGCAAATAACCCTCTTCCTTTAACAGGCTAACTGCCCGGCTTATGCGCATGGTCAGCTTAAAGAAGTTAAGGCGCCTTCTGCTAAAAGGTACTATTCCGGATAAAACCAGTGTTCTATTAAAACCCAGGAAATTAATTACCTCGATAATTTCTGCTTCCTCTATCAATAAAATACAATTTTCCTTGATGCTTAGAATGATTTCTTCACGAGAAATCTTTTTACCTTTATTTCTCCTTAAAAATTCTCTGATAGTTTCTTTTTCTATCTCATAATATTCAGCGATATAGTTTCTTATTTCACTTTCCGAATGTTCTCCGCTACTTTCTTTGCGTAAAAATTCCTTGATCCTTCCTCCCCATACGGGTATATGCGCTTTTTTAAACATCCTTTCGGCATCCTGCAAAGAACCGTTGCCGCAAGAGAGAGGTTGTTTTCTCGCTTTAGAAGATACTGTTGCATCCGGAAGCGCTATTTCTTTTGGAGCCGGAACGGTTATCGGCGAAGAAGAAGTGGTCGTAGAAATAAGGCCGAGCTTGTCTTTTATCTGGGGATATTTTTCTGCTGTCTGGTCATAGGCCTGGCGATGAGCGCGTAACAACTCTTCGCCTTTTTCTATCAACATACTCCTTGTGAATACGAAATAAGCCAAGGCCTCCAGGGCGGACCTTAAATCGTCTTGGAATATTTTTTCGAAATTGTCTTTTAATTCTCTACAAGAGAAATATAGCTCCAATTCCGCTTCTTCCAGGTTACCGTCATCATCCTTTACCAATAATAAGCGCGCCCAGATACGACTATTCAAAACCGGCATTTCCCGCCTCTGCGGAAGACGGAAAAATTGGACACTGCTGTTTTCTACGCCCGGAATACAAAGGACCGTATCTTTAAATACTTCCATGCGCGTATGTATGACTAGCATTATCGCTTTCCAGGCCGCGGCCATGCATGTCTTGTCTTTTTGCTTTTCTTCCAATTGCTCAAGAGTAAAGGCATTTTCTTTCAATAATTCATAATAGACCTTGGACAATAAGTCGAGCCCGGTAACCAAAGCCGATAATCCACTTTCTACCTCTGCCAAATTTATCCGGCCAGACTCAACCAAAGCAACGCTGATCTTACTCAATAACATGGAAAGCGGACGCCGTAAATGCAAGGTCTTGTCATCCCTATTTAATGGATCTTCCTTTAACTGCTCAACCATGATGTGTTCCTGTTTTATGAGCTCTTGCTTTAATGTTTGGAAATCCTCATAGTTCGGAGCCGTATTTTTTATAAAATAATCCATAAGAGCAGAAAATCCCCTGTTTAACGCCGTGGAAGGGCTAAAGATAAGTTCCAATACTTCTGCCGTTTCCCGAATATTCTCAGGATGCGCCCGTTTTATCGCTTCTATTGTTTCTTCGTGGGACTTGGCATTAATTGCCTCTTCACATGCATAGCATAAGATCGTTTCTAAAAGATCCGCGTAATAAACCGATTCCTCGGGGAAAATAGCCCCCAAAAGTTCATATAATTCTTTAGAAGAAAAATAGATACCCAAATAATTTTCGCCTGGGCGTTTTTCTTCGAACTTCCCGTAGATGTATGCCCCGGAAACCGCGGGTATTTCCTGGATAAAATAATATAATGAAACATGTAAATTCACCCGCTCGGAAAGAATGCCTTTTTGTATTTCACTGGGTAATTCGAATAATAACTTCATTCTTACGGGATTGTTTTTGATAAAATCTTCTATGTGCTGTTCGTCTAAAGGCGCAAGTTTTCCAAAAATACCTCTTCCCAGGGGAGAGCTAGAAAAGGCCCCGCCGAACAGCTCAGGAAATGTCTCTTTTAGCCATCCGCGCGTATCCTGGTCGCCTTTAAATATCTCGTCAATACGCGTAGAGCCAGCCATTCTCAATTCTGCCCGGATGTTCCCCTTCATTTTTTTGTCTTCTGCTATTGCTTTCAAAGCATCAGTGCCGCATACGCCACTGATGATATAGCGCAATGCCCCGTCGGATAAGTACCTGCTTACCGCGTGAGGGACCAGGCCGCAGGTAAGGAGCCATTCTTCGCAAATATTATTCTGTATAAGGGATATATTTTCTGGATTTTCTTTCGAGGCGTACTCTATACAATATTCAAACATATCCGCAGCCAGATCAGGCGGTAATTGCTGCAGGATCGCGCCAAACTTGAAATGCATACCCCTTATCCCATCGCGGATAATAAAATAGATATTTTGCGGGTTAAGATAATATAATGAAATAAGCGCCTTTTGCATAGCCACCAGCAGCAGCTCCGTAGAATGGCCGTATTCTCTGTCCATCCACTGTCTTACCGCGGCGATAAATTTTTCCGTTTCTTCTTTTTTTGTGATTATATCAGAAGGGTTCTTCATGCGTTTAACATAATCTAAGATTGTTCCCGGAGGGTTCCCCCATCTCCATCTCTTCTCTTTCCAATACGGATGCCTATCCGCTTCTACTGGAGAACTAGCCGCGCCAAAATCAGAGTTTTCTTCTAAGGCCCTGCCCATACTTTCTATTCGCTCAAAATACCTGCTTATTAGTTCACTTAAATCTCCTTCCAGGGCGCCTATATCAAAGAAAAATTCCTGCCAAATATAAAGTAGCTCACCCAGCATATCTGTACTGTAAGAGCCCTGGACTGAAAGTATTAAAACATCGCCCTCTATTGCGCCCAGGTGCCTTAGTCTATCTTCCCTCTTAGCCAACACTTTTTTCCCGGAATCAAGATGCGTTATAAAAGTGTATGCCCCTAAAACCTCTTCTATTTTTTCTGCAAGGCTAGAAATCCGCTGCGCAGGCGTAGCATGGATCCCGCGCTCATTATCAAGCACGATCTCCTTTTCTGTGCAATTATATTCTCTGCCGCTAAGAGGTGCATTAACCACCGGCGAACTGATTTTTAGGACATTAAATGAGTAAATTGCGCTGTGTTCATTCACGGGCTGCTCGGTTAAATTAACCAATTCGACTTTCTGCTTCTGCGTATCCATAAAATAAAGGAACTTTAAGAAAACAGAGCCTGCTTCGTGCCAAGCGATACGGCAATTATTTTTTGCCACGCGCAGCATTTCTTTCCAGATTTCATAACGCATTATATCATCTTCGCCTAAAAGGAACGGACGGTTTAGTAAAGTGATAAAATCCACGCTGTCTGCCTCCAGTGGTATCCCATCTTGAGACAACCTGGCATTGGCTAATAACAGGTTAAAATTAGCAGGCCTATTGGGTAACTTTATCAGGCGCATTAAGCTGGCTAATATACTTCCGGCATAAGCATCCAAGGCGAATACCTTTATGGCTGGATCGGCCTTAGCAACTTCCAGTGCAAATGCCGCCTCCCCACACATAAGGTCCAGGTAAACTGCCGGCCTCGCCGCCTGGATTTGCGGCAGTATATAGGTATTGCTCATCCCCATGAAAATCAATGTCTCTTCAAGAGGATAATTATAGCCATCCGACCAAGTGAAGAGTTCCTCGGGGCCTACCTTCCTGCCTCCGCTATAATATTCAGCGATCCTTTTTAGGTTCACAAATCCCAAAAGTTCCAACAGGTTAACCAATTTCTGTTCTATTGATCCATCTATCAATTCAAAATTAATGCCGTCTTCGCTACGCACCAAAGATGCAGAAATATCATTAAGCATTTCGGGGCCATAATTCGTGTAAGCAATAGTGTACTTCAGCCTTTCCATTATTGATTCCCATGGTATACGTTCTTTTAGCGAAACAAGTTTAAGGAATTTTGCCAGGCGATCAGGTAGGATCATCTGTTCAATAAATTTAAACGCTTTCAACGGAGAACTGGAATTCCTTAACGGCCTGACAATAAACGCTGGATAAACTTCCGGCATATCAATTCTTTCTAATACTAAGTCCGACCAGCCGACAATTTCAAAACCGTCTTCTGACAGCGCCTTTTTCGCTGCCTGCCTAGCGGCTTTAAAATATTCGGCATCATAAGTATGGAGACCCCTCTCCCTGCCGAAGGCCGGGAAATTACGGTAACGCGCTCCGCTGATTATGATAAAATCTGCCCTGCGCAGATATACTTCTAATTCTTGAAAATATGTTTTTCCAAAGGCATCCATGTTGATGACCGCGAGATTGATCTCTTCTAAAACATCCCTCTTGGCCTGCTTGAGGTTTTCAAATTTATCGTGGATACAATATACGTTATCCGCGCAGTTGTTCAGTTGCGCGTTCCTAAACAGCGTACTTAAAGCTCCATTGAAATAATCTATCCCCGCTGCCCGGCTTGCCCCTAATTTCACCGCGGCAAGGAGCGGGATCCCCTCCCCTGCGCCAAAATCAACTATTTTCTTACCCCTTAGATCGATCCTTTGCATGGCGGTCAAGACCGATAATGTCCAGGGAAAATAGCACGTGGACATATAGGGATGTACTTTTTCAATAAATAATACGATAACACCTTTTATATCGCAGAGCTCTTTAAGCTGATTGTAGAATATCGCATCAATAATAAATATGTCTTTTGCCCTGAGATAATAAAAGTCGTGGCTGGCCCCTCCGGTATAAGTAACCTTTTCCCCAGTATCAGGCAATGTGTATTCAGAAATAAGCTTACCTTTAAAAAACGCCTTTAATTCTCTCTCTAAATATTCGGCATTGTCATTAACTGGCGAGCTGGAGGAAGCTGCGAACATTTTTCTAATTTCCTTTTCTCTATAAGGAAATTTCATCGTAAGCGCGGCTTGGGCTTTTCGCGCCAGGTCAACTGCGAATAACTCGCCATCCTTAAAATCTGAATACTTAAATGCGTTGTGCCTGAAGTAATTTGCGATCGTGCCGTTCACTTCGCTTCTTAACCCATCTTCAATATACTGATTGGTCGTCAAGAGCGAGCCGATAAATCCGTCTGCATAATCAGAACTATAAGACAGGTCCCCGAAGTCAAAGATAAGCATTTGGCCTGTTTTGGGCTTGATGCCGTAATTGGCCAGCATGCCACCAAAATCAGTATCCACAACACCGCGCCTGAACATTAAGATGACGGTCTCCTTAAATTTATCCAGCAAATCTTTTGCCTCTTGGATCCTGTTAGAACGCACCAGTATCTTCAAATGATCCAGTAGGCGGATAATTTTTTCCTGGATGATCGCCAGATCGGTCCTCACCAGAGAGCCGTCTTCTAAGATATAAACAAAATCTTTTTTCGTCGCAGCGCTATCGATAATCAACGTCGGGACCGCCAGACCCTCTAGCCTCTGCCTGGCCACCGCAAAACCATTCTCGATCCATTCAGCCTGGACTATTTTCTTTTTTGTGGGGTCGGAATATGTCTTTACGATAAAATCAAAGTACTCACCGATATACGCGGTAAGATAACGGCCGTTCCCGCCATAGCGTAAATAATTGCTTCGCGCAGCATCTTCTGCGGAAAGCGGAAGACTTTCTAATAACCTGGCAACTGCCGAAATAAAGAATTTTCCGTCTATCTCATTCGCTACACCAAGGCCGGCTTCCATCAGTATTTTTCTTTGAGAGCCGGTATCCGAGGCAGCTGCTAACTTTAAAATAACTGCTTGCGGCAAATCATTAAGCCCCCGCCTAAATTCATCCAATAAATCCCACCTGCTGACCCCGAGCCTCCTCTTTCCTTTTACCGAAGGAACGTGCCCAGATTTCTTCACCGGCGAGCTGGAGCCCTCGGCGCGGGCGCGGTCTTGTCTTTGATGCCGGATGACATATACCACTTCAATGCCATCTTCTTCCTCATAATGAGCAGCTGCAATCTCCAGGCTATTTTTTGTCAACGTCTCCTTGATCTCTGCTTCGCCATACACCCTGTTCCACATTACGGCAACGCCTCTTTGATCATCCATTAC
>JAQUNK010000022.1 GCA_028717645.1 Candidatus Omnitrophota bacterium | reverse complement strand
TTTTATACTTTTTTTCCAAAAAGGAATATCCGTTATCTTTCCCGTCGCTGTATTCCCAAAATGGGAAAATAATTATATTGACGGCAATGACGTTTTGGCATACAATCTTATAAACTTATCTTTTTAACCGCAAGAAAAAAACTTATGGTATAGTAAGCCTATGGACATTGGAAAGTACATAGAAAAGTTGTTAAAGGAACGCGATATCCAACAGAAAAGTTTCGCTGTCGCGATAGGCGTTGGCCAGGCTACTGTCTCCCATTGGATATCCGGCAGGCAGGAACCCAACCCTACCCAGCGCAAAAAGATTTGCGAGTATTTTAAAATTACCGAAGCGGAACTATTCGGCGCCTTGCCGCAAAAAGTTTCTCCGGAGATCCTTGAAGCCCTCCAAGACCCGGTAGCGGTGAGGGCGCTACTTATCACACATAAAAATTCACAAGATATTAAAAATACCATTAAGGCCCTTTTGGAGACTTTGCCTAATCTTTCAGCGGAAAAGAGACAGGCAATTTTAGCGCTATGCAAATAAAAAGAAAAGTTATCCTCATCCTCTTAGTATCCCTATTAGCCGGATGCGCTACCCAGGGAAAGTATCAAAAGAAGCTGGATACCTGGATAGACCATGACATGGAAGAACTGATCTCGTCCTGGGGATACCCGGATTCCTCTTTTACGGCACCTAACGGAAACACGGTATATGTCTATACCAGCGCTTCAAGCGTCACCACGCCTTCCCAAACCACGTATTACGGCCAGGTAAACCCAGGGGGAACGTACTCCGGCAGCTCGCTTACTTCCGGCGGCCAACAGGTAAATTTCTCCTGTAAAACTTTTTTTGAGGTAAACGCAGAAAAGAAAATAACCCGCTGGAGCTACGAAGGCAACGGCTGTACCTCGCGTTAGATAAGATACCCGCCATGAAGATAAAGGACAGGATCAAAGCCTTACGGAAAGAAAAAGGCTATACTCAGGCTCAAATCGCCAAGGGGACTTCCGTTGACCAATCCACTGTCTCCTATTGGGAAAAGGGCCGCCAAGAGCCAAATGCCGCCCAAAGAAAGAGACTCTGTGATTTCTTAGGGATCACTCAATCCCAGCTCTTTGAAGGAGTGACAGAATGATATATAGAAGATGTAAAGAAATATTGGAAAAACCTACCGCGAGAAAAATCCTCTGGCTTTTATTAGCTGCTTTCTTGTTAAGATGGGCTATTTGTTCAGGAACAGCTAAATTGACGAGATCAACATATTGCATTGAAAGTTCACTGAATCGAATAGCTGAATCTTTAGGAGATATATCCCAAGCAATAGCCTTAAAGTAACCCAATGTCCTCTCTCTACCGGCGCAATAATATCTACTGGCTTTCTTTCCGCTATCACGGAAGATCTTACTGCATAAGTCTTAAAACCCAGGACCGGTCTACCGCTATTTATCTAAAAGCCAAGAAAGACCAGGAAATAGCTGAAGACAGATATATCCTGCGACAGGATGCCTCTTGCGATAAAGTTTTAAAAGAATACATGGATGCCTCTCAACATCGCAAGACTTCCAAAACAAACAAAAATGATGAATCACGGATCAAGAAATTTTTGAAAGAAAGCGGCATAACCAGGATCAACCAAATAACAGAGAAAAGACTACAAGAGTATCTCAATCATCGTATCAATAAGGATCATCTTGGGCTATCATCAGCAAATCGACTTATAGCCACTTTTAAGGCATGGCTTAATTTCGCTGTCAGGCGCAAGCTGATCCTTGAAAATCCGATACGATATTTTAAAGGGTATAATCCTGGAGAAAAGCATCCAAAATTCTTACCGCTTGAGGATGTGCCTAAGATCATGGAAGCCGCGAAAGGAACCCGCTTATATCTCCCGATCCTTGCCGGCCTATATACAGGAATGAGAGTTGAAGAAGTTTATCGGTTAGAATGGCAGGATATCGATTTTAAGAATAGCTCTATAACGGTGAAGCATGGCGGAGAAGTAATAACTAAATCAAAGAAAGAACGAACTATCCCCTTGCCGGAAAAACTCAAGCAACATCTGCTCCCGTTAAAGAAAGAGTCCGGCCGGTGTTTTGACTCCACTAATTATAAGCACGAATTCCCCAAAATAGCGGTGGCCGCTAAACTAAAGAACGTTACCTTCCAGTATTTCCGGCACACCTATGCTTCCCATCTAATAATGAACAACGTTGATCTGTATACCGTCTCGCAGCTGCTTGGCCATTCCAGCGTGAAGGTCACCGAAAAACATTACGCTCATCTTACTAAAGATCACAAAAAAGCCTCGGTAGAAAAGCTCCCCTATTAAAAGTCACTACAAAAATCACTACATTCAAAAAAATAGTTCCAGCAAAATCAAAGGATTAAATAGAAACTTTAACATCCTTAAACTGTAGTTTTGGATACCATAACTTAAATAAAAAAGAGAGGTTGTGGAAACCCTCTCTTTTAAACATGGTGCCGAGGAGAAGAATCGAACTTCCCACGCCGGCCTTTTCAGGGCCGCGCTCTACCACTGAGCTACCTCGGCGAAATTTAGCGGATTTTACAACTTATTCCGATTCGAGTTTCTTGATGATCAAAGGAGAAAATACCAGATAAACGCCAAAAAGCATGAAAGTAGCAATCCCTATTTTCCTTAAAAAAGCGGATAAAGTCAACAAGATTATTACTGAAACCGAGGCAAGCCTTAGCCGCTTGCCGAAGACCTGCTTTATACCATCGATATTTAAATACCGCGTGCGGGAAACCATCAAAAAGGCCAGGACCAGGACCACTGTGATGAACAAAACCTGGACGGAACGGGAAAACGCGATACCCTGCATTCTCCGGCAGATCAAGATGAACGAGGCAAGAACCCCGCCGCTTACCGTAGTAGGCAGGCCGTAGAAATAGTTTACCATCTTGCCCTTAGGGGTAAGATTGTATCTGGCCAGCCGCATCACGCTGCAGACCAGGTATAAAAACAGGACGAGAACAGCAGAGATATAAAAATCGCGGTAGATAAAGATATATCCCAGGACAGAAGGCGCAATACCGAAGGCAATGGCATCCACTAAGGAATCAAGTTCTTTCCCGAAGTCGCTCGTTGTGCGGGTCCTTTTAGCGATCTGGCCGTCGAGCCCATCGGTGATCACAGAAAGTATGATCCCCCACGCAGCAAAGGTATAGTGCTCTTCCAGGGAAAAGATCAACGAGGCGAAGGCACAGGCCAAGCTAAAAATAGTCAGGATGTTGGCTAAGTATTTCATGCTTTTAAACAACCCTCCCTTATCTAGTTAAAGTATCGAATTCTAACGCTGCTTATTTTATTTCTTCCTTGGAAAAAACTTTACGGAAACAAAGAACCATTAAAAATACTATCGAACCCCAGGAAAGTGCAATAAAGGCCCAGCCGAAAACGTTCACTTCTTCTCTCCCTTCTCTCTCTTTTTCTTCCAGGCGATCTTGACCAAAACCGCCAAGGCAAAGAATAAGAGGAATAACCCTATCCTTGTACCGAGGATAAAATAAAAGTTTTCTTTTCCCACGCCCTGCATAAATATTTTCGGCCACCATTCCTGATAAAGCCACATTCCTAAGATAAAAAACAGGAACAGCGGTGTGATATATTTAATGATAAATTTATATATCCGCGGCACAAACATATCCGCACCCTGATGTATCTCATCCCAGGCCTTTTCCATGCCGAAAACCCAGGCGAATAAAATTGTTTCTACCGTGGCGAATACGACCAAGAAAAATGTCCCGCCCCAGAAGTCCAATTCATCCACCACGCCACGGCCCAAAAAGAATATCGCTGCCTGGCATAGCAGGAAAGTGATCACGGCAAATATGCCCACCGCGCGTTTCCTGCCGATATCAAACTCATCTTCTAAGAAAGCCACTGCTGGCTGCGCCAAAGACACCGAAGAAGTGATCCCGGCCAAAAATAACAAAAAAAACCAGACAAAACCAAAGAGCGCTGCCAAGGGTAGTTGATTCAAAACCAGCGGCATGGTCACAAAACCTAAATTAAATACGCCGGATGAAGCGATATCCTTGATGTTCTGCGGCCCGAAGAAAACAAAGGCCGCCGGGATAATAATACTACCGCCCAAAATAACCTCGGCGAATTCATTGGTGCTTACTGCGGACAACCCGGAAAGCACAACGTCGTCACCTTTGGATAAATAGCTGGCATAGGTCAATATCACGCCGATCCCCACGCTTAAGGTAAAGAATATCTGGCCCGCCGCTTCCAGCCATACCTTCGCAGATTTTAATGCGGAGAAATCCGGATTCCAAAGGAATCCCAAACCGTTATTGATGTTCCAGGCGGGCTTCGCCAAGTCCGGCGTCCCAAGGCTCAAGACCCTGAATAAAAGCAGGATACCGCAGATGAACAACGCCGGCATCGCCCATTTGCACAATTTTTCTATTCCGCCCCTGATACCGTAATAGATCACACGGATATTGATGATAAAAGTAATGACAAAGAACAAGTACGCCCAGGCGATAGTTCTGAAGTACTCGTTTTTTTCCAGGCCCTGGAAACCGCGTAAAAATGCCTGCATCGCCTGCTGGTCATGCGCGGCCATATATTTTCCGGTCAGCGCAAAAAAACTATAGGCCAGGGTCCAGGATTCGATATAGGTATAATAGATAAAGATAACCAGCGGCCCGAATATGCCGATCACGCCGAAATATTTGATAAAACGGTTTTTCTGCCAGATGCTGTGGAAAATGCCGGGCGCTGTGCCATGCTCGAACCCGCCGCCGTAACGGCCAAGGGTCCATTCGATCCACATCAGCGGTATGCCTAAAAGTAAGATCGCCACAAAATAAGGGATCATGAAAGCGCCGCCGCCGTTGGCCGCTGCCTTAGCCGGAAACCTTAAAAAATTACCCAGGCCTACGGCAGAACCGGCCACCGCCATAATGATGCCTAAACGCGAGCCCCAATTCTCTCTTTTTGCGGAATTTGCCATATTGAATAAATTTTATCCGAGAATTAAACAAAGTCAACGATTATTAAATAGCCTTTGTTTTCTTCAGATAAACCATGATGATCGATAAGCTCGCCGGAGTAATCCCGGAGATCCGGCTGGCTTGGCCCAGGGAAAGCGGCCTAAAACGCGTTAATTTTTCTTTTATTTCACGCGAAAGCCCGGAAATCTGCTGGAAATCCAATTTATCGTCCAGCTTTATTTTTTCCAGGTTCCTGAACTTTTCCACTTCTTTAAACTGCCTTTGGATAAAACCCGCATATTTTAGATCTATCTCGATCTCCCTCTTTGCTACGCGGGGGATATTTTTTAAGCGCGGGGCAAAATGTTCCAGGTCTCCTATATTCACCTGCGGCCGCTTGAGCAGGTCTTTAAGTTTTACCGGCTTATCCACAGCCGCTGTGTCTAAACTGCTTAGTTTTTTCTCCAAAGCCAGGGACGGCTTGACCTTACCCTCCAAACAGTTTAACCCCTCTTTAATCTGCTTTTGTTTTTTGATCACGGCCTGGTAATTTCTTGCAGGTAATAACCCCAGCTCAAAACCCATCTTGCTCAATCTTAGGTCCGCGTTATCCTCGCGTAAGACCAAACGGTACTCCACGCGCGAAGTGAACATCCTATAAGGTTCGCTGGTCCCCTTGGTCACCAGGTCATCAATGAGCACCCCGATATAACTGGAAGAACGGTCCAAAATAAAAGGAGCCTTGCCTTTCACTCTTTGCGCTGCGTTTATTCCGGCGACCAGCCCCAGGCTGCCTGCCTCTTCATAGCCGGTCGTGCCGTTGATCTGCCCGGCAAGGTAAAGATTCTGGACGGACTTCGTTTCCAGGGTCGGATAATTCTGCGTCGGCTCGATCACATCATGCTCTATGCCGTAGCCGTAGCGGATCACCTTGACGCGCTCTAACCCTTCTATCGAATGCAGGATATCATCCTGTACATCCAGAGGCAGGCTGGTCGAAAGGCCATTAGGATAAACTTCATATGTATTTAAACCCTCCGGCTCCAGAAAAACCTGATGCCTTAAGGCCTGGGGGAACTTAACTATCTTATCTTCTATCGACGGGCAATATCTTACGCCAGTCGCCTTGATCAGGCCTGTATAAAGCGGTGAACGATCAAGGTTCGCGCGGATAATTTCATGGGTTCGTTGATTGGTATAGGTGATAGAACAATTTAGTTGTTTAAGCTTTGCGGATCTTGTGGAAAAAGAAAAAAATTCCGGCTGATCATCCCCTGCCTGGGATTTGAGGCGGGAAAAATCGATGGTCCTGGAATCAAGTCTGGCGCAGGTACCGGTTTTAAAACGTAAAATATGGAAGCCTAATTTTTTAAGGTTTTCGGAGAGCGCGATGGCCGGCGGCTCATTGATCCTTCCGGAGGGAAAACTCTTCAGGCCCATATGGATAAGGCCGTTTAAAAATGTACCCGCGGCAATAACCACTGCTTTTGCCCTGATCTCTTCGCGCGTGGTCCTTATGCCTATACAAACCTCATCGCTAACCAGGATCTCTGTAGTTTCCGCTTCTTTAAGCGTAAGGTTCTTTTGCTTACGCAATACTTTCTGGATATATTCTTTGTATTTATTACTATCCACCTGTGCGCGTAAAGACTGTACCGCCGCACCTTTAGAAGCGTTAAGGATCCTGAACTGTATCCCCGAGGCATCCGCTGCGCGGCCCATTTCACCGCCTAAGGCATCTATTTCCCTGACTAATTGCGCCTTACCCACGCCACCGACCGCGGGATTACAGGACAAAAGGCCGATGTTAGAAAATTTTAAGGTGACCAGCAGGGTCGAACAGCCAAGCCGGCTAGAGGCCAAAGCCGCTTCTGTGCCGGCGTGGCCGGCGCCGACGACAATGACATCGTAATTATCCATTAGCCAGCCTTACCAGGAGAGGCATGATCTCGCGGCCCTTTAATTCACCAAGTGAACCATGTTTTGCCGCACGTTCGCTAAAACTTAATGAGCCGTCGCTGGGTACATTCGCGCCGCAGATCAATATGGGAACAGGGTCGGCCGTATGGGCCTTTTTAGAACAGACTGTAGAATGGTCAGCAGTAATGCAGATCACCGTATTTTCAAAATTTATTTTCGGGATGAACGGAGAAAAGAAAAATTTGTCTATCGCCTCAATGATCTCTTTTTTCCGCGCGTATTCGCCATCATGCGCCGGCTCATCCGGCCCCTTGATATGGATATAAACACCGTCATACTGGGACATGGAGCTAAGAGCGATCTTTGTCCAAACAGGATAATCTACGTCCAGGTGCCCGGTCGACTGTGGTATAGCAATGACTTCCATGCCCGTTAAGAGCGCAATGCCCCTTTCGACGGGCATTTGGACAAAACAACCGAATTTGGCATGATAAATACTCTCTATAGAGGGGAACTTCGGCAACCGGTCTCCGGCATCCCGCGATAAGATAATATTCGCAGGCAATTTATTCTCGGATATCCTTTTTTTATTCACTAACGAGTTATTCAGGACCACACTTGACTTACGGGTAAACTCATTTAAAAGTGCTGCGGCTTCACGCGCTTCCTGGAGATTCTCGTATCCCGGCAAAGGCTGAGATTCAATTATCGTATTGGCGAATTTTTCCTTAGCGACGCTAAAGACTCCTTTTCTGTCATAAGCCGGGTCGGTATTGGTAATAAAACCGGAAAGCTTGGAACGCATGCCTTTGATCAAGAGCACCGCGCGATGGCTGATGGTATGTTTAAATTCGAAAGTCGCACCGGATAAGGCAACACGGGAATTTATTTCTGCAGCGAGATTAAGCGCTTCTTCGCTGATAAGGTCCCTGCCCACGCGGCGGTCTGTGATGGTTTTTCCGTCCGGACCTGCGGTGGCAAAATTTACCCGTAACGCCAGATTCCCTTCATTTAATTCCAGGCCTTCAGCAAAGGCTTCTAAGGGCCCCCGGCCGCTATAATATTTTTGCGCATCATAACCCAAGAGGCTGATTACGGCTATATCCGATTCCGGGGCTACACCTTTATCCACGGGATAAACCATACCGTTCTCACCCTTTTGCGCCAGAAAATCAAGGTTAGGCGTAGTGGCCGCTTCTAAAGGAGTCTTATTGTTTAATTCCGCAAGCGGCGTATCCCCCAGGCCATCAAGCACGATATAAATAATTTTTTTCATATTTTATCAATACTAAAAAATTTCCGCCGTATGCACCTTCGCTTACGGCGGAAAGATTGTACGTCTTACGTATTATTCAGCACTTAGAATAACCACAGGCCTGGCACTTGACACACCCCTCTTCATGCCTCAGGGCCCCGCCGCAGTCGGGACAGACCCCCACAATGGTAATAGTGTTCTTATCCAATAAGTCCTCGGGTTCATTAATCTCGGATACGCCTAGCGAAGAGAATGTATCTTGTTTGATCTCTGAAACAGCCGCATCGGCTGCCACGGGGTTAAGGGCCGTCTTGGGCATATTCAGCAATCTTTTTTCGACTACCCTGGCAATCGCGTCGGCGCAGGAAAATATGCGCACTCCCTTTTCCCAGGAAGGAGAAGGACAACGGATATTACGCAATTGTTCGATAATGGATTTTACTTCGATATCTGAACGAAAAGCCAGAGAAACCAGCCTGCCGATAGCTTCCAATTGGCTCGCCGCACATCCGCCGGCCTTGCCCATCTGTGTAAAAAGTTCAAAAGGCTTACCCTCTCCGTCGACATTGATGGTCACATAGAGGTTGCCGCAACCGGTCGCGACTTTAGTGGTCGTGCCTGAGATCACTTCGGGCCTGGGCCGGGGCGCGATCTCTTTTTTAAACTCAAAAACATTGTTTTGCGGCTTTACTTCTTTACGGGAAATATTCAGGACCTGTTCCTCGCGGCTTCTGTCGCGGTAAATGGTAATACCCTTACAATTTGACTCGTAGGCCAATATATAAGACTTCTTTACCTCATCTACAGTCGCTTCGTGCGGAAAGTTTATCGTCTTGGATACCGCGTTGTGCACGTATTTTTGGAACACCGACTGCATTTTCACGTGCCACTCAGGGCTAATGTCATGCGCGGTAACAAATATCTTTTTCACATCCGCAGGTATGCCGTCGATCTTCTGTATGGAACTAGATTCGGCAATCTTTTCCATCAGGGTACGGCTGTAGAAACCGCGCTTACGGGCGATCTCTTCAAAAAGCGGATCGACTTCTATCAATTTATCGTTATCCATGACATTGCGGTAATAAGAAATGGCGAATAACGGCTCGATCCCCGAAGAACAGGGCCCGGCGATAATACTGATCGTCCCCGTAGGGGCAATGGTGGTAAGAGTGGCGTTACGCACGCGGAGCGGCGTCTTTCTTCTCTCATAGATACTGCCTTTAAAAGCCGGGAAGACCCCCTTTTCCCGCGCCAACTCCTGGGATCTTCTCGTCGCTTCTTTTAAGATGAACGACATTACCTCTTCCGCCAGGTTAATGGCCTCATCGCTGTTATAGGGAATGCCCAAACGGATCAAAAGTGTCGCCCAGCCCATCACTCCTAAGCCGATCTTACGCGTCTGTTTCGTCGCCCTTTCTATCTGGGGCAGGGGAAATTTATTTACGTCGATAAGGTTATCCAGAAAATGCACGGCAATATGGGTTACCTTTCTTAATTTTTCCCAGTCCAGTTCGTGATTAGAACCGTTTTCTTTACACATCGCCGACAAATTTATGGAACCCAAGTCGCAACTTTCATAAGGCAGAAGCGGCTGTTCTCCGCAGGGATTAGTGCTTTCGATCTTACCCAGGCGGGGCGTAGGATTTTCGCTGTTTATGCGGTCGATAAAGATAATGCCGGGCTCTCCGTTCTTATGCGCCTGTTTCACGATCAGGTCAAAGGTCTCCTTGGCATTCAGGCGTCTTGCCGGCTTATGCGTATGCGGGTCTATCAGGTCGTAGTCTTCGGCATTTTTTAGTTTCTTCATGAACTCATCAGTGATCGCCACGGAGATATTGAAATTATTGAAAGCCTTTTCGCTTTCTTTACAGGTAATAAAATCCAGTATTTCAGGGTGGTCTATCCTTAATATCCCCATATTGGCACCGCGGCGGGTCCCTCCCTGCTTCACCGCTTCGGTGGCTTCGTCAAAAACCTTCATGAAGGATACCGGCCCGGACGCCACGCCGCCGGTCGAACAAACGGAGCTATTTTTAGGGCGCAGGCGCGAGAAAGAAAAACCCGTCCCGCCGCCGGTCTTATGTATCAGGGCGGTGGATTTTACCGCTTCGAAAATACTTTCCATGGAATCATCAATGGGCAAGGTAAAGCAGGCGGACAGCTGCCCCAGCTCCCTACCCGCATTCATCAGGCACGGAGAATTGGGCATAAATTCAAGGCCGGTCATCACGCTATAAAAGGCGTTTTCTGTTTCCTGGATCTCCGCATGAGATTTACCATAAAGTTTATCCGCGGATGCGATCGCGTGCGCAACGCGATGGAACATATCCAGCGGCGTCTCGACGGGCTTGCCCTGCGCGTCTTTTTTTAAGTACCGCCTTTCCAGAACCTTAAGGGAATTTTCCGAAAGCTTAATGTTCATTTGCCCCTCCATATTGCCAATCCGATAATTTTTTTATCCGCTTCAACATATTCGGGTGAGTACTAAAAATCTCCAGGAATTTTTCAGACGTGCTCAAACGCACGGTCTTGTTCCGCAGCAAAGATAATTCTGCAGCGTCGATCGTTCCGCTAAAATTCGTATCCAGCTCTTTAAGTTCCTTGAATTCTTTGAGGGCGCAGGAAGGATCATTGACAAAAAAGGCCTTCAGGCCTTCTACTTGATGCACGGCTTCCCGGGAAGTGCGTGTTGCACCATAAACCAATTTATACAGCGCCGAGGCCAATTCATTGGCAGGATTACCCAATGCCACCGAACCACGGTCGGCAAAATATTCACGGATACGTGAGGCATAAAGGACCAATAAGTTGGTAATAAAATAAGCTAAAAAGGCGATCAGGCCGATGGCCCAGACCGGAAGCGATGCCTCGCGCCTGGAGCGGCCGCCGCCCATATAGAACATCTGCCAGGCCAATTGATAAAGTATCAGGGGGATCACCGATAATAAAGTAATGGTCAGGACGTCCCTGTTCTTGATATGGGTGATCTCATGTCCCAGGACCGCTTTTAATTCTTTTTCATTCAGTAATTTTAAAATACCTTCGGTCACGCAGACGCGCCCGTCGGACTTCCAACGGCCAAAGGCAAAGGCATTCGGTAAAGGTATTTCGGATACGCCCACCCTGGGAATAGGTATACCGGCGGAGATCGCCAGGGACTTGACCATGCTCTGGATCTCGGGAAGTTCGCCCGGCTTCAGATAACGCACGCGCATGGACCATTCGATCAATTTGGGCCCAAGCATATATTGCAGGACCAGCATCGCCAAGGATAGGGCCATATAAAAATAAATGTTCCTCAGGCCCAGGGCATAAGCGATCATATAAACTATCGCATAGACGATGGAGAACATCAAAGCGATCAATAAATACATTCTTAATCTGAACCAAAACATTTCTCTTTTAACCTCCGGAAATCCTGGCGCAAGAATCTCTGATCACTAACTCTGCGGGTAAAAGCGTTTTGACAACGCCCTTTTCTTTACCCGACATAAGCGCGTTTAAACGTTTGACCGCTTCCTCTCCCATTTTGATCAACGGCTGGCGCACCGTAGTAAGGGCGAGGGGCCCGTAAAGGCTGGCGGGATTATCATCAAATCCGACGATAGACAGATCTTGCGGCAGTTGCTTATTCTTTTCCATGGCCACAGCCATAACCTCAAGGGCCATGGTATCCGATGCGGCAAAGATGGCTGTCGGAGCCGGATCGAGGCTGAGTAATTCATTCGCCGCTGTCCTGGCCTTCCCGCGGGAATAATCGGTTATCTTGATATAAGATTCATCAACCGCCAATTTATTTTCTTTTAAGGCCTGTTTGTAACCTTCCAGCCGCTGCGCCGCCGCCTGGGTCACCAGGTCTCCGGCGATATGCGCAATACGCCTGTGCCCTAATCCGATCAAATATTTAGTCGCCTCTTTTGCTCCGGCGAGGTTATCTACGGCGAGGCAATTTACTTCCAGATCCTGCACATAATTATTGATTACCACTGTGGGAATTTTCGCTTCCAGGGCCTGCTGAAGCTGGGCCTTGTTGCCGATGATATCCGCAAAAATTAATCCGCCGATGTCTCTTAGGTCCAGTGCCGCGTAGCTGTCGCTTAAACGCAGCAATAAATCAAGCTTCAGCACACCGCACATATTGCCGATACTCTTGATCAGTTCCAGGGCGTAAAAAGAATAAAATATCCCTTCATAGCGGGGCATGACCAAAGATATGACATTGGTTTTACCCGTAGCCAGTCTTTGGGCCAAAGGGCTCGGGTTATATTTCAGCTTCTTGATCACCTCAAGCACCTTTTGCCGGTTCTTATCTTTTACTGAAGGGAATTTATTGATTACTCTGGAGACCGTGGTAATGGATACCCCGGCCATCTTGGCCACTTCATTGATAGAAATAGATTGGCTTGAATTCGATTTTGTTCTTACCATGACTATAAATATATGAGAAGAACCAGCCTGTGCACGCACGGGCTGGGTGAATGGCTAAATTATTTTACCGTATCTCCCACTTTTATTGTTTGCGTGGACTGCTTTATATCTGCTGCACAAATGCTTTTTCTGGTCTGAATTACTTCGAGGGTAGCAATACGTCTGCTTCCTCTCCATACGCCTAAAGTACTTCCGGCGGCAAGGCCTGCGTCTTCGCCGATATCCACGATGACGAATTTATTCGCAGTATTTATCTCGAGCACCTTTCCGGAGGCTTCTTTTTGCGGCTTGGCCGATACAGACGCATCCGACGGCTTTACTACAATAGGAGGTAATTCTACGCTTGCCTGCGGCGCGGGTTTTTTAGCAGGGGCGTCCTTAACGACAGCGGGTTGCTGAGGGGTAGGAGCGGCAATATACACCTTGGGTTTTTCTTTAGGTATCAGGCCCTGATCCTGCTTAAGCGTATCCAACCTTTGCTTCATATCCATGATCTCGCTGGTCTTTTCATCCAAAAGTGCATTGATCGCCATCAGTTTATGTTCCAGATCCTGCTTGGACGATTCGATATTCTGTAATTTATCTTCCAGGGCCGCCTTATTATCATTGAGGCCCTTGATCTGGCTATTCAGGTCGGCCATTTGGGTCCTCAGGCTGTTCATCTCGCTGATCAGGCCCTGCTTTTCAGATTCGATGGCCTTGTAATCTTCTTTCATTTTACGGTTATCTTTCTTTTCCCTGACCAATTCCAATGACAAAGAATCTATGGTCCTTTCACTGTAACTCAAACGGCGTTCCAGGTCCGCTTTTTCGTTCATCAGGTTTTTGATATCCAGCTCTCTCAAACTCTTCAGGTCTGATTCTAACTGCACGTTTTCCTTCTGCTGGGCGTCAAATTTTGCCTTGATCAACTTAAGCTCGTCGCGAACCTTGCTTAAGGAAACTTCTAAGTTGGTTTTTTCTTTCAAAACCCCCGCCCAATAAAGATCATCGCCTAAGTTAGTTGCGGGAGAAACACTAGCCACCTGCGGCCTGGCCGTTGCCTGGGCCTGCTGGGCCCTGGCCCTGGACAGTCTGTCCGCCAATTCATTCTTTTCTTTCATCGCTGCTTCATATTTCTTTTGCAGCTCTTCCTTATCTTTGGCTATATCCTGGATATTAGAGAGGTCTCTCTGCGCCTTATCCAGCTGATCGCCCAGCTGGCGGATCTTTGCCTGCGCCTTATTATATTCTGCAGAGAGCGCATCATTTTTATTCTTCATGGATTTTATGTTGTTTAACAAGTCGGCGCCATCCTGGCTTAATTTTCTATTGGCATCGTAAAGGCTCATGATAAAAAAACCCACGATTATGACAACCGCGGTTATGCCAATCAAAATTAATCTTCTTTTCTTCTGGTCCATTTACCCCTCCCCTTTTTAGATACCTGCAAATACTTTTCTCACTACCAGGCTCGCCGCTCCGCAAGCAACAGAATTTTCCCTTAACTTAGAATACATTATACTTAAGTCCTGCGTAATTTCTCTAAAGGCCCATTCTTTGACCGTGTCCCTTACTTTATGTAAAAACGCATCGCCCGCCTCTTCGAGCCCTCCGCCGATCACGACTACCTGCGGATTAAGCAGGTTGACCAGGGAAGCGATCTTTATCCCCAGGCGCACTGCGGCGGTAGCAAGCACCTCCTGCGCGATAGGATGATTGTTCCTGGCGAAATCAAAAATCTCTTTTAACGAAGCGTCTTTACCCCGTTGCCTTTTCCTAAAATCTTCCCGCATCCCTAGATCTATTTCCCAGCGCTTCAAGAAACAGCTGTTGCCGAAAGCGCAGTTAAAAGAATTTTCTTCGCTATAACTATGGACGGCTAATTCTCCGGCATAACCATCAGTCCCGGTATAGATCTGGCCGTTGATCATGATCCCGCAGCCGACACCCGAATACATATAAACGGCATTCTTTATTTCGGGCTCAAGGCCGATCCATTGCTCGCCGAAACAGGCGGCAGTGGCGTCATTTTCTATGGTCGCCGGCAGGCCGAATTCTTTTTCCAACAGGCCCTTCAAAGGCAGGTTAATTGATGCATAAACGTAATTTTCGCCGACCCTCTCCGGCCAATGCACTGATGAATCTTTTTTGTTCACTAGCCCGGCGATACCCACGCCGATGCCTTTGATACCCTGTGTTTCATTTTTAGAACGTTTAAGCAACTCCCTGATCAGCTGCAGGATACAATCAACGATCTCTTTGACACTCGCCCTGGGCCGGTCAAGAGAGGTTTTGGTAATAATATTCCCTTTCAGGTCGATAAGGACACCCACGGCATTCATCAAATTCAGGCCCACGCCAATGGCAAAACCCGCCTGGGCATTCAGATCCAGCAATACCGGGCGCCTGCCGCCTTCGGATACATCCAGTTCTTTTTCGAAAACCAGGTTACGCTTTATTTGTTCATCGATGTAGTTGGAAACGGTAACTACGTTCAGGCCGATCCCCTGCGAGATCTCCGGCCTACTTAACGGGCCGTGCCGCCTGAGGTTCTCCAAAATCAGGAGGTTCCTTCTTTCTCTTTCCGAAAGCTCTTCATCCTTAAAATTAGCTAAACTCATGGGTTTTATCCTTCTCCGTGGCTCTACCTCGTCTGAGGCAAAATATACTTTTTATTGTGTATTCTGAGAATTATATCACAATATATTGTGGAATGTCAATGGCTGTTTTTATTAATAAAAACAGCCATTGATTTAAAACTTTTTCTTATAAAATAACCGGAATATATGCTGTGTGTCCACCGTGGAAAGCGACCAAACGCTATCCAGATAATCATAATCGTAGCCGACAAATTCTCCGAAAAGGAGCGTAAAGCTTTCGTCTTCTCTTAAGTTATATCTTGCGCCTAAAAATATATTGCTGTGCCACTGATAGAGAAAATTATTATGGTTAGTTACCAATTCAGTGAGATCAACGATCTTGGAATAGGTATATTTTGCCCAGAAATTCCATTTTTTATTCGGGGTGTAATCCGCTTCGATGCCAATATGATTTACGTTATCATCTATTCCCGTGGCAAATTTATTGTCATTTTTAGTATAACTTAATGTCAACTTTAGTTTATCTACGAGCGGCCAGTAGGTAAATTTTGACTTATAAATGTTGTAATAGTTATAAGGCGGCAGCCCAAAGAAAGACTGGTCATAAAGGAAAGGGACTACCTTATCATAATCTACGCCGTTGACTATCTCTTCGGTAACAAAGACATCATTGAGGAGGCTGCGGGGAAAATCTAGAGGATCGTTGGTGCGCTGAAAGATCCCCTCCAGGGAAAGGGTATTGGTGAAATCATATTTAAGGCCGAGGCCAAATGAACCGACGGAAGGGTCTTTATCCGCCTCGATATCCGAGTTCAGCGGATGCGAATCGTCTTCCGAGAAAAAATCAGTGATCGAATACATCGTCTTATCGTAAATTATGGGGTCAATACCGGCCTGCGTATCGGGCAAGTGCTGATAATAAGCCAGGAGCTTGGAAGTAAGTTTATTGGTCAGCCTTGCCGTAGATTCCGCCCTGCCGACCGTTTCTATATATACTCCCGAATTATTGTACACATTCCTCAGATCAAAATGCGTATCCAGCCGTTCGGCAAAAGATTTCAATCCCGCGCCAAGCCCGGCAGCAAGCCTTCCCCGGTCCATACCATTACCCCAAATTGTAACCTCATCTTCCGGATTGAGTTTTTCGAAATATACGTTCTTTGCCCAGTATTGATCATCCTGCCTAGTATAGCGGTAATTGGAAAGCGCCGGATAAAAACTCTTGTCCATATAGGCCACATATACTTTACCGCGGTAAAAACCTTTTTGCGCCTCTTTCGGTTCTTTAAAATCCAATCCAAGAGTAGTAGCAACACCCTCTAAAGAAGTAGTGATGCCATTGGCTTCACTAACCTTGAAAGTACTGCCGGAAAATTCTCCATACAGGCTCGTGTTGGGAGAAATTTGATTTTTAACATCCACTCCCCAGACATTATTCGAGGCCTCGATACTTCCGCCGGCCAACCCTAGTTTGTTGGTATAAGTAAAGCCAAAATCCAGGTCATCAGTGTACGGGTATCTTAACCTTACGGCATTATCCACACTGCTTGAACGATCATACTCATTCCAGTAATCCAGGGGCGTAGCACTTACCGCCTCCAGGGTAAAGGGGCCCAGTTCACCGGCAAAAGACGCACCCCTTAAGAAAGTCAGGTAATTAGAAGTATCCATATTATCGCTGCTAGACTTGGCAACGTAGGACCACCGGTGCACCCAGCGGCCTTTCTTCAAGGGGTTACCTGCCCTGGTAAAGACACGGCTCGCTTCATAAGAATCGAGCCACGCGCTCTCTTCCCAGTAAACACGGTTGTTGGAAAGGCGCAGCGGGTCATCGCTGTTCAAGGCCTCGTACTGGTCCGAGATGGGAAATACATGCAGTTTAATATTTTCCCGGGTATAGTCCGCGAACAATTTTCTCACCGGCCGGTATATCCTGTCTATTTTTACCTCGGGTATGTTATTGAAAGGAACGGCCCAATCGTGAAGGCCATCGGCTGAAGTTCCCGGTGTAGTTTTTCCATCTACGACTTTTATTTCGTTAAAGTGAATAATATTACCCTTATCCGTACGATATACTTCATTTATAGTGCTGCGCGTATTCGACCAGTATTTTAGATCGATCTCCGCGCTGTCGTCTCCGGCTACTGAAGTAACGTTGACCTTGGCATGCCCGATAAAAGACCAGGGGTCCATAACCACCTGCGTGCCGATATTAAGCGGCCCCGGGTTCTTAGTAGCCAGATTCAGCTCTAAACTATCGTATATTTTTTCATCATAAGTATTATATTTTTTATCACCCCAGACATAGCGGTAATTCTTTTCTCTGGGCACACCCTGTTTATCCGCGTTCGCCTTCTTCCAGAAAAAATCCTTGGAATTGGCGCCGAAGGCCAGGCGATATTCTCCACTCATTTCCACCGGAAATTTTTTTTCTATTTTCTCCTTAGCTGCTACAACATAATCTCCGGGGCTACGTTTGCCGAAAATATCTGTAATGTTCGGCCCGTTATAAGAACCTGCAGTTCTTTTATCCTGATATTTATCCAGGGTCCTGGTCATCAGGTCTTCGGCACCAACATTCTCTTGCGGAAGAACGCCCATGGCATGGCTCTCGGCCAGGTCCTTTTTCAAAAGTATCTTTTCCGAGTATTCCTTGGCGATCTTATTGTTCGGTTCTAAAAGCAGGATGGATTTAAACTGCTGCAGCGCATCATCATATTGGGCCCGGGCATAATAATTCATGCCTATTTCGCACAGATATGAGATTACTTCCTGAGTTTGGGGAAAAGAAGGTGTCGAGAAAATGCAGGATATTAAAAAGGCGAGCAGAAATACTTTAGAAATTTTTTGCATAAAATATATATATAAAAATTATTTTTGGTTGGGGAAAACTTCTCTTATTTTTATATCACAACTACGGAATTTGTCCAGCAAAATCTAAAAAAAATCGATAAAAATAAATGAGGCGGAAGTTTTAGTTCCGCCTCATTTATTGGTCTATTCTACGTCGACTTACGTCGAAGAAATTACTCGTATTTTATCTCATCGAAGTAAACTACGGCACCTTCCGGGTTAACGTCAACGTTGGTCACCCAGCAGAAACCGCCGATAATGGAAGAAATGTCCTTTCCATTCAAATCGATGGTATATTGCTGCCATTCAGGAGTAAGAATCACCGGGCCGATGGAGGCCGTATCTGAATCAGGAAAATTACCCATAATACCGCCCATCTTTACTTCCTCGATGCGCTCTCCGCCCTTCTCACCACGCGCCCAAAAGGTAAGCTTGGTAGCCTTGGAAAGGTCAAAACCCGCATCTTTATCGCCCCAGTTATTCGCAGGGTTCAACCAGTAAATCCCCACCCAGCCTGCGCCCTGACTTGCCTTTGCGCTATAAGCGATCTTTATACAGGTATCGCCGGATTGAGGATTCTCTTTTGACGCTTTATCTAACTTGATATCACCATAATCACCCATGTAGCCTGAAGGAATATAGTGATTCTTTATGGAGCTAGAATCGGCATAAACATAAAAAGGCATATCCTGTTTTTTCTTTGCTTCCGGAGCCACGGTTGCATCAGCTTCAAACTTTATATCATCGACATAAAAGGTAGCGCCCTCGGGATTCATATCCGACGTAGCTACCCAGCTAAATCCGCCGCTGATATAATTTAAGTCCTTGCCGGCTAAATTGATCGTGTATTCTTTCCAGGTGTCCGTTAATTCAATCGGGCCGATCTCGACCTCTGCCGAATCCGGATAAGCGCCTTTTATCCCGCCGACCGCGAACTTCTGGATCTTTTCTCCACCCTTAGCACCACGCGCCCAAAAGGTAAGCTTGGTCATATCTTTTAAGTCATAACCGCCTTTTTTGTTCCCCCAATTATTAGGCGGGTTCTGCCACTGTACGCCTGCCCAGCCCTGTCCCTGCGTTTTCTTTGCCGTGTAAGTAAATTCGATGCAGGTCGCGCCGCTATGCGCAGAAACATTGCTTTGGTCATCCATACGCACATCACCGTAATCACCGATCCAACCTGAAGGAATATAGTGATTATCTGACGCGTTTTTGTCAGTGTAGACATTAAAAACCTTGCCGTCTACGGCTAAAACAGATAATGAAAACACTAATCCCAACAACAACATAATAGGTACTACTTTCTTCATGTTACTGTTCCTCCTTCTTATTTTTACTTACAGTTTTTCTGCCAAAGCTCCTGATATGTAAAATAACTCTCGCGTAATTGCCGTAAGAACGGGCTCAGTGTCCCTTCACCCTGGGAAACCACCCCGAGCCACTCTTCGTGCATATAGCCGTCGGGAAAAGGCCCGGCGAACAGGCTTTTTGTATCGTGGCGCTGCGGCTCATAAGCCTTCCACCATTCATCCATCCACTCGAATAGAACGCCCCCGAGGGAATTACCCGCGCCATCACCAAAAGCCATGTTGTTTTCTATATCTAACCAGTTATTTTTTAAGTAATCTGCCTGCAGGTCCTCGGCTTCTTCTTGCGAATAGCCTTCGGCATAGGCAGGGCAACCATATTCGGTAATAAAGGCAGGTTTACCGGTTACATCTTTTACTTGCTGCCAAAAATAGCCAAAGCCTGTTTCGCCTCTATAGACGTTTGAACCGAAGATATCCACGTCTTTACCGTATTCGGCAAATTTATCTAAAGCCACCGTGTCGCCGCTGGCAATGGCCACAGGATGGTTCTTATCTATCTTTTTTATTTCCCGGGCTACTTCACTGCAGAAATCAAAGAATGCCTCCGGCTTCTTATCGGCGTTACAAGCCACGCCGTAAACATTTTCATTGCCCAGAAGCCAAAAAAGCACGTAAGGCTCATCCTTGAATTCCGTGACCATCTGTATCACGGACTCAAGCATCTTCTTTTTCTGTTGGGGATTGGTATAATCGGTGCCTTCGTACCAGCTTGCGCCGGATCCTATGGCATATTTTCCGAGAAAATCGCCAAGTATTATCATTATACCATATTTCTTATATAAATCAAGCAAGAGGGGCTTGTTTATTTTAAACGGCTGGTGGTAGACACGGATGGTATTGACACCCATTTCTTTCATCAATTGGAAATCGCCCATTGCTGGTTCGTCTGGGTCCTGAATATTATTGCCATTGGCATCGACAAAGGCCTCATATGGCGCGTCTACCAAGCCATTTTTGTTGACATCCTGCTCCATCCAGTTAAAAAGGGTCTTGTTATCCGGTGATTCGCCTACCCTGGTAGGAGTATACGTAACCCCTTTAATGCAATGGGGTTTCTTCTCTACTCTCAACTGCCAATCGCCGTTTTTGAACTGGACCAACTGGACCTTGCCTCTACCCACCACCTTTTTTATTTGCCGGCCATCTAAGGCAACATACCAGGCTTTCAGGTTATCCCAAAAATTCAACTTTTGGTTCGTCCGGACAAAATTACCGGGGTTAGTGATCACTATATCGTTGCTAACATCATTATCAAAACCATTGATAATGGTGACACTGGCACCTTTTAATTTATAACCGAGCTCAGGGTATTTACGTAAAAGAAAATGTATCCTGCCGATGGCTGCCTGCGCCAGATACCAGGGCGTATTCCAGTAAGTTTTTCCGTAGCCATAGGGATAACGCACGATCAAAGAGTAGTACGCCTTTATCGCTTGCTTGATCAGCCCGGACTTTTCAAAGATCCAACCAATATAATACTGCCTGGTTGCCGCGGGCTGGGCACTAATGGCCCATTTTAAAAATGCCGCTTCCATGTCCTGGCTGTATAAAAGGTCCCATTCGCTGTATTCGAGCCGGCCTTCCTTAAGCGCTTTTTTTAGTTCAGGGTCTTTTCTTACTGCTGTGGTATTGGGATAAACACCCTCGCCTACTGCTTTACTCAAACCCGCCTGGTCCTTGATCACATATTTATAATCCTTAGTACCGACATTCTGGAACTCGCCGTATTTTTGGTAATCTACAAAGTCTTCTTTTCCCGGATCAAAAAGTACGACCTTTGTGGGAGTTAATTGCAAAGGTTTTTTTCCTTCAGGAGACTCTTTGACCTTGCCTTGCATTTTATCGATACTGTCCTGGGATGCCTTGGCAATCACCCAGAACCAGCCGCGCGGGTCCCAGGCCTGGGCATAAGGATATTTATCGATGATCAGCTGGAATACTTTTATGGCATCCTGGAATTTTTCCTGGCGCATGTAGGACTCACCCTGGATGAAATAACAGGTAGCCACCTCATTCAATACCTGCAGTGCCTCGATCTCCTGTTTATTTTGGGGCATTGAAGTCAACGCAGCCTGTTCCCTGTCCGCCTCTTCTTTGTAAAGATCGATACATTCCTGCGTGTATTTAAAAGTATTTTCTATGTCGTATTTTCCGTGGGCATCCCAGCCCTTCTGCAGTAATTCTGCAGCAGCGGGTTTGTCCTGGGAGAAAGCGGCAGGCGTAAAGCCTAAAACGCAGAATACAAAAATAAAACTTAAAATTAAGGATCCTGGTTTCCTCATCCTAAGATAGCTCCCTGGGTAACGCCTTTAATGATATATTTCTGCATGAAGAGATAGATGAGGATCACCGGAATGGCGGTAATGGTAAGCCCTGCCATCAAAAGCGGATATTTGGTGATAAATTCTCCCCAGAATGTCTGCAATGCCACCTGAAGAGGCATGAACTGCTTCGAATCAAAAATGATCAAGGCCAGGATATATTCATTCCAGACGATCAATGCATTAAAAACTATCACCACTGCCAAAACCGGCCTGGCCAGCGGCATGGCCATGTGCCACCAGATGCCGAATTTAGAACAGCCGTCGATTTTGGCCGCATCTTCCAGCTCCGGAGGCATTTTGTCAAAAAATGTTTTCAGTAAAAAGATGCTTGTGGATAGCCCGACGTTAATCAAGCATAAGATATAGCCTATTTGAGTATTCCTTAAATGCAGCTTGTTCAATAACACGTACAATGGCACAAAGCTACCCGGAAGTGGTATCATCATTGCTGCCATAAACATTATGAATAAGATATTCCTTCCCGGAAAACGCAGCCGGCTAAAGGCATAGGCGGCAAGAGAAGAAATAATTACAATACCAAATACCACTGAAGCAGTATAAAATACGCTGTTTAAGAAATACCTGTCAAATCCCCCCTGTTTCCAGGCCAGATAATAGTTTTCGAAATGGAACTCATGCGGGATAAGCGAGATGTCTTTAAATATGGTTTCCTGGGTCTTAAAACTGGAAGAAACCATCCACAATAAAGGGAACAGGCAGGTGGCTGCTACGGTCAATAAAAGTAAATGGATGATCAAGTTTACGCCTATTCTTTTTGTCCGGTAATAAAATGAAGTTTTCATTTTTTAAGCCTGTCTTGCTTTCTTGGAAAACCTGTACTGGATAAAAGAAATTACGACCAGGATAAGGCCAAAGGTAATGCTCTGT
>JAQUNK010000021.1 GCA_028717645.1 Candidatus Omnitrophota bacterium | reverse complement strand
CTTTCTTCAATGCATTAATATATGCGAATATCTTGGCGCGTTCCCTTACTGGCAGCGCCTTGATAAACTCCTTTACCGGGCAATCTCTCCGCTGGTCGATAAAATAATATACGGCCTTAAGCCTATTTTCTTCCATCTAAAGTATACAAGATATAACTTGTATTGTCAAGTCTCATCCGTTGATATCCTTTCCACTACAATAGACGCAGAAAGAGGCAAAATCTAACCGGAATTTTCAAAGATCCCAGCGGGCCCCTGCCTCGCCGGCAGGCGGGCTGTCTTCTTTTCTCGCTCAGGGGACGGGGCCTGTCTTGGGCTGTTTCTCGCGTGGGCCGCGTCTCATTGCAGCAACGGGTCCTGTCTCTGATCCATCCCGCCCATGCTCGGCCGCACTTCGTCGGCGGCCTGCGCGTGGTCGGGAGCCCTGGATCAGAGCCACCCGTTGCTGAAGTATCACAAGGCAACAAAAATCCCAAGCACAAAAATGCTTGGGAGTTTTAAAACGGAGGGAGACCCGGAATTACCTTGCCCGCTCGGTTCATCATTCCGTCGGGGGCATCTCCTTTATGGATTATCTCCACAACCAATCAAAGCAAATTTAAGGTCTGCCTTGCGAGTGATGAGCCCGTAGACACAGATTATCTTAAACTCGCTCCGGGGTGAAGCGGGCCCCTCTCAAAAGGAGTTTCATGATGTTATCCTTTCTAAGGGGGGTTAATTTCTCCCTCATTAAGTTAAAAATCACTGCTGCTTTTCTAAAATCAGAATACACTTCTTCATTTCTTGCCTATTTTAACCCAGGTGCATTTTACATAGCAAATCAAAAAACGTCTGGGTGTCGACATGACTGCCCCTGTTTAAACACCGGCAGTCATGTTTAGGTGCGGATCTTCTTTCTTGGCTTGTTCAGCTAATTGCTCTAATTTATTTTTTTCAATCGGCGCAGAAACATGAATTGTGCTCATATCTATTTTTTTAACTTTCTGTTTAAAATCAAGCTTTATCAGGGCTTCCGAGATAATCTTGTTCAAATTAAAGAATATTTCAAAATAAGTATTCTTTATGCCCTGCAGTAAGGCTTCATCATCTTTTGCCAAACCATTTAATTGATTCAAGTATGATCTAATTTTAAACGCATGATATTTGATTAAATCAATGATTTTAACAGAAGGATGCCTATAACCAATTTCTAATTGAAGATTTAATACTTTACCGTAGTCTAATAAATCTTGAATTGTTAGGTCTTTGTCAAATGAGTGCTCAATCTTAGAAACTCGGCTCTGGGAACAACCAACTTTATTTGCTAATTCTTTTTGTGACAAACCATGCCGGCATCTTAAATAAAAAAGAAACTTCGCCAATGACTTACCCTTAATTTGTTTATCGGCCAGTTCTTTATAAGAATCTTCTTTCGAGATGCTTCTTACCATCTCTAATACGCTCTTATATTTTTCTCTCATGCCCATCGCCCCCTTCTCTTCAATAATTATATCTTTATCCTTAAATAGCTATCCCTAACCCATTAAGTCTTTACTACCTCACTTGACCTCGTATCTCTTTTTTGACATACTCTCTGCAGAAAGGAATGTCTTGTTTTCTTTGCGTCTGCTTATCACCTATTGTCAGTAAAAAAAGGGTTTTTGTGAGTATATCTGGGTAAATATACAATCGCGCTTGTTGTAACTTTATTTTCCGTCTACCACCTTTTTGATCAATTGCCCATATCCCCTCGCGTTCATTATGTATGAATCCTCCTCCGATTTGTAAAGGATTAATTCCATTGCTTAATGCTTTAAAATAAGCATCTAAATTATCTTCCATTGCTACGAGTTCCTGCGGATGTTTCTTTTCATAATCCTCGTGTTTACATATGTATTTTTCCGTTGGTTCCATTTTCCATTCTTCATCCATTTCTTCCTCACAAGTTCATATTAATCATTCCTAATAAGAATATTATACTATAAAAATATTCTTGTCAATGATTTTTATATACCAATCCCTAATATAATAGTCACAGGAAGAAATGGAACCTAATACCAAAGCTGTCCCTCGTAATTTGTAAACTTGCTCCTAGCGGGTGGCTGCTGAGACGATACGGATAGTGATTTGCAGCAACGGGTGACTGCCGAGCCGAAGCCCTTGCCGCGCGCATCCGCCGTAGGCGGAGAGCACGGCGAGGTGGCTCGGCAGGCAGGACCCGTTGCTGCATAAAAATTGAGCGGAGCGAATTAGCAGCCAGGCCCCCGCTGCCTGATGCGAGCAAATTGCCAGGGGCCAGCAGCCACAAACAAAAAAGCCCCGTAGTAAAAACTACGGAGCTTCTCTTGTTGTATAAATTTAAAGCGTCTTATCTCTTCTTTTTCTTCGCCTTCTTTTTCTTATGCGCAGCACAAGTGGTACACATATCCTACCTCCTTTTTACTGCCAATATAATTTTACCTTAAGATTATTAAAAAACAAGAGGAATTAAGGCAGTCACCCGCTGCCTTACGTATTAATCTTAGGATATATGATCTTACCTTTTCTTATGCGTAAAAAGGAGGTCAGTCTATGAAGTTTTTTAGATTTTAAACTCGCGATATGAAATACCTGCCACTTTTCTTTGATCAACGCATCGGCAATCAATGAGCGGTGGCAGCGGAAAGGATTACCCTCGACACACATTATCGCGGTCCTTTTCTTTCCTGCGATCTTCTTGAGTTTTGCCAACGCTGTTTTAAATTCCTGGGTACCCATATAATCAGCAAAGCCGCGGAAGGAAAGATTCTCCCAGCCTAAATTTATGGAATCTTTTTTGGCGTGGCGCAAGCCCCCTAACTCTTTTAGGTGCCGGTAGCCTATTTTTACGTTCCTTAAGCTTTTGGCTAAAGCATCTTTATTAAACTGCGGATTAAAGCGGGATCTGGGAATAGTGCGAATATCTACCAACTGCTTTATCCCATGCGCCTTAAGCAGGGCAATAAATTGCTCAGCCGTGCGCGTCGAATACCCCACCGCAAAAATAATCTTCTTCATAATTAAAATTCTACCCTTAAAAACGGCTTAGGCAAGCGAAACGTCATCTTAAGCTTCGGCGAGTTTGTGCAGGTATTCGGAAATAAAGGTCTGATACTTTACCCCCATCTTGCGTGCCTTTTCTTTAATGCTTTTAAGATCGTAGCTATTCACGCGGATATTCAAAACCGTGTCCTTACGCCTGCGCGCCAGAGCCTCGGCAAGCACCTTATACTCTTCTTTGCTTACCGGTACAAACTCTTCCGCGTGGTCCTCGATCCACTGTTCATATTTAGATAATTTCATTCTTCTCATTTTTCCTCCTGTCATAATAGATCTTCTTAAACTTTCTGCTGGGATACATAGTTTTTAAGAACACTCCGTCGGGCTCCAGCACAAAGGGCACGGCCCAAACATAACCTTTGTATCTGACCACAAAGATTTTTTGATCTCCCCGGCAGGGATTATTTTCAATCCCCAGCAATTCAGCATGAATTATCTCCTCAAAAGAAACTCCCCGTAAAAACTTTAACCGGCGGCTCTTTAATTCGCTCCATCTGATCTTCGGCATCTGCGCTTAGACCGTAGAAGTATATACAATTGTATTACATAAATAGCCTTTTGTCAAGCCTTCTCTTTCCACGGCCTTCCTCCTTTCTACCTTAATAGACGCGAGAAAGGGCAAAATCTAACGGAGATCTTCTAGCGGCTGGCTGGGCTGGGATTTCGAGGGACGTAAAGGCGACGAGCGGGCATGGTCCCCGCCGAAGGCGGGGGAGCGAGGAGCCGACCCGAGCGAAGCCCCGCCTCGCTGGGGCGGGGCGAGCGTTCCCGAGAAACCCAGCCCAGCCAAAGCCGCCTACAAATAAAAACGCCTGCTATCTAGAAATAGGTAGCAGGCGAACTTATCCTTCGTCCTTAGATTTATATGGGTGGACTCAGGACAAATTAAAAAGCCCACCACTAAAAGTGATGGGCTTTTTAATTTAGAGGGAGCATCGACCTACTCTCCCATACCCTTACGAGTATAGTACCATCAGCCCTGAGGAGCTTAACTACCGTATTCGGAATGGGAACGGGTGTGACCTCCTCGGTAAGAACACTCCCAATTAAATGAGCAAACACTTTATGGAGCGCGAAGCGCGAGATAAAGTGTAGTCCCGACGTAACGTCGGGACGTCTGCGAATTTAATCCTTGTCCTGCCTCTGGCAGGACAAGGAAATACTTAACAACTGTATGGCGTCTAAAAACAAAACTACTTTAACCTTTCACAAGATTATATTACAAGGTCAAGCCGATTGGCTGATTAGTACGCATTAGCTTAAATCCTTACGGATCTTACACACTGCGCCTATCAAACTCGTAGTCTACGAGTTGCCTACACCCCCTTGCGGAGGAGGGATATCTAGTCTTGAGGTGGGCTTGGCACTTAGATGCTTTCAGCGCTTATCCCTTCCGGACATAGCTACCCGGCCCTTGCCCTTGGCAGGACAACCGGAACACCAGAGGTCCGTCTCCCCAGGTCCTCTCGTACTATGGGGAGCTCCCCTTCAAATATCCTAACGCCCACATCAGATAGAGACCGAACTGTCTCACGACGTTCTGAACCCAGCTCGCGTACCCTTTTAACCGGCGAACAGCCGGACCCTTGGGACCTTATCCAGCCCCAGGATAGGATGAGCCGACATCGCAATCGTATCCGCGCTTTCGCACGGGATTAGACTATATCTTCATCCACGAGCAGTTCGTGGAGTTGGCGTATTATAGCGTTTAATTTAAACACTATCTCTCCCCGACTTTACGTCGGGGATCAGTCGTTACGGGGTCAAACAGAATCTGGTTTTCTCAGGGCAACAATACTCTGAATCTACAATATACTTGATAGTCTGTAAACGCACTCACTCATCATAAGTTGTTTGATCGTTTAGTTATCAGCCTTATTGTTTTTTCAAGATTAATTGTCACCAAGAGAAAAGACCAATGAAATAACTGCTTAATTCTGCTGACTTCCCACGGTATTATCAAGCGCGCCGTTCGCGGCGCGCGAAGACTCCACCGTTATTAGCCAATGCATGTCCGAAATTACTTTCGGACCACCCCAAATTTGAGGTGCCAAACCGGGCTGTCGATGTGAACTCTCGAGCCCGATAAGCCTGTTATCCCCAGAGTACCTATTGTCCGTTGAGCGATGGCAATTCCACGTTCAACCACCGGATCACTAACCCCTACTTTCGTACCTGCTCGGCATGCCTGCCTCACAGTTAAGCTGGCTTGTGCATTTGCACTCTACAGACGATTGCCGACCGTCTTGAGCCAACCTTTGGGCCCCTCCGTTACATTTCAGGAGGGAACCGCCCCAGTCAAACTGCCCGCCTGCCACTGTTCCTCCGCCGGATTCACGGCTAGAGGTTAGAATCTTAATACAATAAGGGTGGTATTTCACCGTTGGCTCTGCCCAAGCTAGCGCCTGGGCTTCAAAGCCTCCCACCTATCCTACACAGATTGGACCAAAATTCAATATCAGGCTGCAGTAAAGGTTCTGGGGTCTTTTCGTCTTGATGCGGGTAGACGGCATCTTCACCGCCACTACAATTTCGCCGAGCCCCTCGTTGAGACAGCGATCAGGTCGTTACACCATTCGTGCGCGTGGGAACTTACCCCACAAGGAATTTCGCTACCTTAGGACTGTTATAGTTACAGCCGCCGTTTACTGGGGCTTCGGTTCAAAGCTTCTCCACCTTACGGTGAATAACTCCTTCCCTTAACCTTCCAGCACCGGGCAGGTGTCACTCCCTATACTTCCTCTTTCGAGTTTGCAGAGAGATGTGTTTTTGCTAAACAGTCACCCGATCCACTTTACTGTGGCCCTGAGCACTTGCATGCCAGGGCACCTCTTGTCCCTAAGTTACGAGGCTAGTTTGCCGAGTTCCTTAACGAGGGTTATCTCGAGCACCTTACCATATTCTGGAGGTCTACCTGTGTCGGATTCCGGTACGAGCAAATAAATGACTCCTCTTAAAGATTTTCTTGGCAGATAGCTGCAGGCCACTTCACCCTCGGAAACCCTCAGGCTACCCTCACCTGATTACTCAGGCAAGAACACAGACATCCAACACTGTGCAGTTCCGAACTTTCCGCGTCTCTCTAAAAGTTTTAACGCCACTTACTTGGTATCCGAATATTAACGGATCATCCATCGCTTACGCCAACGGCCTCAGCTTAGGATCGACTAACCCTGGGCGGATTAACCTTCCCCAGGAAACCTTAGACTTTCGGTGCACCTGTTTCTCGCAGGTGTTTTCGCTACTCATTCCGACATAATCCCTACTTTAGCGTCCACTACTCCTTACGGTATAGCTTCACTCACTAAAGTATGCTCCCCTACCCCTTTGCGTCTTGCGACGCAAAAGCCGCAGCTTCGGTAATAGGCTTAAGCCCCGATCATCTTTGGCGCAGAACAACGTCGACCAGTGAGCTGTTACGCACTCTTTAAATGGTGGCTGCCTCTGAGCCAACATCCTGGTTGTCAAAGTTGTCCTACATCCTTTACCACTTAGCCTACTTTTAGGGACCTTAGCTGGCGGTCTGGGCTGAATCCCTTTTGACCTTGGAGCTTAGCCCCCAAGGTCTTACTCCTGAGATAAAAATAGTGGTATTCGGAGTTTGGTTGGGCTCAGCAACGCGGTAGCGTCCCGTAGCCCATTCAGCTCTCTACCCCCACTACTCAGTTACTCAAGGCTATCCCTAGAAATATTTCGGGGAGAACCAGCAATTTCTGAGTTTGTTTAGTCTTTCGCTCCAACCCACAGCTCATCCCACAGTTTTTCAACGCTGACGGGTTCGGGCTTCCACCTCACTTTCGCAAGGCTTCACCCTGGCCATGGGTAGATCACTCAGCTTCGGGTCTACTATACGGTACTAAGCGCCCATTTAGGACTCGCTTTCGCTACGCCTCCTCTGCCGTTCGGTAGATTAAGCTCGCACCGCACAGTAACTCGTCGGACCATTATGCAAAAGGTACACGGTCAGGCATTCCCCACCAAAGGCGGGGCATAGCCCTTCCATCGCTTGTAGGTCTATGATTTTAGGTTCTATTTCACTCCCCTCACCGGGGTTCTTTTCAACTTTCCCTCGCGGTACTTGTACGCTATCGGTTAGACTCTAGTATTTAGCCTTAGACCATGGTCGGCCCAGATTCCTACAGAATTCCACGTGCTCCGTAGTACTTGGGATACCCCTAGGTGACTTCAAGGTTTCGCTTACGAGACTTTCACTCTCTTTGGTCTGCCTTTCCAGGCAATTCTGCTACCTATCCATCTACCACATTGGGGTCCCGCAACCTCTTTTTCCTTACGGAAAAAGATTTAGGCTCATCCCTTTTCGTTCGCCACTACTGGGGGAATCTCGGTGATTTCTCTTCCTCAGGTTACTGAGATGTTTCAGTTCGCCTGGTGTCGCTCTACCACAACTATGTATTCATTGTGGAGTTCCCGATATTTCTATCGGGAGGGTTGCCCCATTCGGAATCCCCCGGATCAAAGCCTGTTTGCGGCTCCCCGGGACATATCGGTGCTTACCCCGTCCTTCATCGCCTGAGTCTGCCTAGTCATCCTTCATAGACCCTTTGTAGCTTGACCAAGTAAAATAAATCTAAAATTTATTTTTACTTAGTCTTGTTACTCGGTTATTGTAGTTTTGTTAAAGATACCATACAGTTGTCAAAGAACAACTCGCCATGTTTCAGGCGAAATTTAGAATTGGCACTAATTAGTGCCACCAAAATTTTCCTTGTCGGAAAATTTTGGTGGAGCAGAGGAGGATTGAACTCCCGACCTCCTGAATGCAAATCAGGCGCTCTCCCAGCTGAGCTACTGCCCCGCAAATGGTGGGCCCAAGTGGATTCGAACCACTGACCCCAGTCTTATCAGGGCTGTGCTCTGACCAACTGAGCTATGGGCCCAATCTTTTTGAAAAAAGATAAAAAAATTGGGAGCCCATCATACGTTAGTTGCACAATCAAAGGGAGCGCCAGCTCCCATCATTAAATATATAAAATAGCCAACTTATCCCCCGAAGAGAATAAGCTCTTGATTCTTTATAATGCACCAACTTGCCAATCTCGGTTAATCTCGTATTGGACTCCTAACTTTTTTCTTGCGAAAAAAATTAGAAAGGAGGTGATCCAGCCGCATCTTCCGATACGGCTACCTTGTTACGACTTAGCGCCAGTCACCGGTTTCACCTTAGGCCCACTAAAGTGGGACTTCGGGTGCCCCCAGCTCCCATCGCTTGACGGGCGGTGTGTACAAGGTCCGGGAACGTATTCACGGCGGCGTAGCTGATCCGCCGTTACTAGCGATTCCGTCTTCATGGAGTCGAGTTGCAGACTCCAATCTGAACTGGGCCTACTTTTAGCGATTAGCTCCACCTCGCGGTTTGGCAACGCTCTGTAGTAGGCATTGTAACACGTGTGTAGCCCAGGACATAAGGGCCGTACTGACTTGACGTCATCTCCACCTTCCTCCTGCTTATCACAGGCAGTCTCCTTAGAGTGCTCAACAACTGATTGCTCAGTCTCGGTGGCAACTAAGGACGATGGTTGCGCTCGTTGCGGGACTTAACCCAACATCTCACGACACGAGCTGACGACAGCCATGCAACACCTGTGCTACCCTCCGATTTTACGGTCACCCAATCTTTCGACCGGGTTACTGATAGCATGTCAAGCCCTGGTGAGGTTCTTCGCGTAGCGTCGAATTGAACCACATGTTCCACCGCTTGTGCGGACCCCCGTCAATTCCTTTGAGTTTTAACCTTGCGGTCGTAGTCCCCAGGTGGAGCACTTAACGAGTTATCTTGCGGCGCCCAGGCTTACGCCCAAACACCTAGTGCTCATCGTTTACGGCTAGGACTACCAGGGTATCTAATCCTGTTTGCTCCCCTAGCTTTCGCAGCTGAGTGTCAGGATAGGGCCAGAGAACCGCCTTCGCAGCTGGTGTTCCTCCCGATATCTACAGATTTCACCCCTACACCGGGAATTCCGTTCTCCTCTCCCAACCTCAAGCTATGTAGTTTTGAAGGCAGTTCTTTGGTTGAGCCAAAGGATTTCACCCTCAACTTACATAGCCACCTACCTGCCCTTTACACCCAATGAATCCGAGTAACGCTCGCCACCTCCGTATTACCGCGGCTGCTGGCACGGAGTTGGCCGTGGCTTCTTCTCTGGGTACCGTCAATCCCGCCAAAGGCGGGACTTCTTTCCCATCGAAAGAGGTTTACGACCCGAAGGCCTTCATCCCTCACGCGGCGTCGCATAGTCAGGCTTTCGCCCATTGCTAAAGATCCTCGACTGCAGCCTCCCGTAGGAGTCGGGGCAGTGTCTCAGTCCCCGTGTGGCTAACCACCCTCTGAGGCTAGCTACTCGTCAATAGCCTTGGTAGGCCATTACCCTACCAACTAGCTGATAAGACGCGAGCCCATCTTCATACAGTCCCTTGCGGAACCTTTACTCCCGATAGCTTAAGCTATCGGGAACACATCGAGTATTACCACCGCTTTCGCAGTGCTATCCTCGGCATGAAGGTAAGTTACTCACGTGTTACTCACCCGTCTGCCGCTATCTCTTGCGAGATCGCGCGACTTGCATGCCTAATCCACGCCGCCAGCGTTCACTCTGAGCCAGGATCAAACTCTCCGAAAAAAAAAGCTGGCTATTTTGTCAAAAGAACGATATCCCTCGCTACTGGAACTTAATCCAATACGGCGAGGGACTGCTTGCCTTCGCTTTAAAAAGGCAAATAAAAAGGCGCCGACGATAATCGGCGCCTGAATCTATATCAAGCGTTTATCGCCTTCTAAAAATCACCGAAACTTACTTGTCAACAATCTCTTATCTTTTTTCACAGGGTTAAAGTATAATACACTAAGACCTGCATGTCAAGATTGGTAGATAACAAAATATACCAGATATTTAACTTTTGTCAAGTTTTTTTTCAAATACTTTTTAAAGATTTTTATTTATTAACTTTTGGCTTGACAAAAGCCGATTTCTGGGTATACTCAATCAAAACTACCTTTTATTATAAGCACTTATAACTCAAGATAAAAATCCAACACGGAGAAGAAAAATGTTAAAAAAATGCTTTGCCTGCGGTAAAGGGCCAGTTCCTGGGAAGAATGTCGTACGTAAGGGTCTTGCCAAGATCAAAGGCGGAACCGGCCAGAAGATCGTCCGCGCCACCAGAAGGATCTTCCTTCCCAACCTGCACAAGACCAGGCTGATCATCGACGGCAGGCCTACGTCTGTTTATATCTGCACGAAGTGCCTGAAGACCGGAAGATATATCAAGGCCTAAAACTCAATCTTTCAAAAAACGTATATCCTTTATTTCCAGCTGAAGGGTTTCCCTATCCTGCCAGGTATCCAGGGTAGGAGTATAGATCAGCTCAAAACTGTCCGCTTCTGTCAGCGTGCTCAAAAGATTCCCCATACCAAAACCTACTGCAGAATAAGTGAACTTGCCATCCGTACACCAGAATTTAAGGGTATCCCGGCTAAAAAGCTGCGGCTGGCCTTTTAATTTCAGGCCCTTGGTATAAAATACCACTTCCGGGTTACCGCTACCAAAAGGCTCAAGCCTTTGGATATCTGTAATAAGATCCGTATTCAGATCCTGAAAATCCAATTCCATATCCACGTCTAGGCTGGGGATAAGGTCCTCAACGAGCATCTTCTTCTTTGCCAAGCGGTTGATCCTCTGCTTAAATTCCGGGATGTTTTTCCTGTGGATAGAAAGCCCTGCAGCGTGCTGATGGCCGCCGAAATCCGCCAGAAGGTCGCGCGAGTCCCAGAGCGCATCAAAAATATGGAAACTCTTTATCGACCGGCATGAGCCTTTGCACAGGCCATCATCGGATAAAGAAATCACAATGGTCGGCCGATAGAACCGATCCATGATCTTACTTGCCACAATACCTAATACACCGCGGTGCCAGCCCTCTTTCGCCACCACAATTACATTGTGCTCCTTAAAGTTGACCTCTTTACCAATCAGGTCCGCAGCCTCTTCCATGATCTTACGCTCTATCTTTTGGCGCTCCTGATTATGTTTAGAAAGAACCTTGGCCAATTCCGCGGCCTTTTCTTCTGAATGAGTGAGCAATAGGTCCAGAGAAGACTGGGCAGAATCGATCCTGCCGCTGGCATTGATCCGCGGGGCAAGGATATAACTGATGGTCGTGGTAGAGATCTTTTTCGATTTTAAGCCGCTTGCCGCTAAAAGTGCTTTTAACCCCGGCCGCTTGGACGCGTAAAAACGCTCCAGGCCCTTCTTTACCAAAATACGGTTTTCTCCGGTCAAAGGCACCATATCTGCCACTGTGCCGAGCAAGACCAGGTCGAGTTCTTCTTCCAGGGGCTCTTGCATGATACACTGGGCCAATTTATAAGCCACGCCTACACCGGCTAATTCCCTGTACGGATAATGCGAGTCATTGCGCTTGGGGTCAATAAGCGCTATGCAAGAAGGAAGTTTTTCACCCACCACCTGATGATGGTCGGTAACAACCACGTCAATATGGTGTTTTTTTAGTTCTGCGATTTCCTTGGCATTGCTTATCCCGCAATCAACTGTCAGGACCAGGTCAACCTTATGTTGCCTGGCAAAATCTATGCCTTCCTTGCTCAGGCCATATCCTTCTTTTACGCGGTGCGGAACATAATGCAACGCCTTAAGCCCCAATTTTGTGAACTGTGTATCTAACAGCGCCAGGGCAGTCAGGCCGTCGACATCGTAATCGCCGAATAAAAGTATCTTCTCTTTCTTGGCCACTGCCTGCTTTATGCGTTCAACAGCCTGCGGCATATCGGCAAGCAGATAGGGGTCAAAAAGCGAAGTAATGCTCGGGTTTAAAAATCTTTCTGCGTCTTCAATGGTTTTTACTGAGCGGTTGATCAGGAGACGGGAAAGGACGCCAGATATGTTCAGGCTGCGGCAAAGCTTGGTTTGTAATTCGTGGTTTGGCTTATTGATGTTCCAGATTCTCTGCATTACATTTGCGAAGGTGCGGATATCCCCATGATGCTCAGGCCATTGGTAAGAACGACCTTAACGGCCATACATAAGGATAAACGCGCTAGGGACAACGCCTTATCTTCACCCAATACGCGATGGAGGTCATAGAATTTGTGGAAGTCCGTGGCTAGATCCTGCAGATACACGGATAAACCCTGAGGGTCTATCGTTTCATAACAAAATTTTAGGGTCAAAGGAAATTGTAATAGTGTGCGTGAAAGGGCCAGCTCCTCTTCGCTTTTTAACAGGCTCAAATCGGCTCTTCTGATAAGCTTGGCGATATCGCCCGAAAGCCCTAGTTCTGTTTCGGATTTTTTCAGGATGCTGTTTATCCGGGCGTAGGCATATTGCACATAAAACACCGGGTTCTGCGGCGTCTGCTGCTTAGCCAGAGTCAAGTCAAAATCAAGGTGGCTGTCGGTTTTACGCATCAGGAAAAAGAACCGGGCCGCATCCTTACCTACCTCATCCAGTATCTCCCTTAAGGTGATCAGCTGGCCGCGGCGCGTAGACATAACCACGGGCTTACCGTCCCTGAAGATGGTCGCCAACTGTACGATGATAATGGAGATACTTTCTTTTTCATGGCCCAAGGCGCTCGCCGAGGCTCTCAGGCGGTTGATATAACCATGGTGGTCCGGCCCCCAGAGATTGATCAACCATTTAAATCCGCGGCGGTACTTCTCCCGGTGATAAGCTATATCGGGCGCTAAATAAGTATATGTGCCATCGCTTTTTATGACTACCCTGTCCTTATCGTCGCCAAAGCTGGTAGATTTAAACCAAACTGCGCCTTCGCTTTCGTAGATAAAACCTCTCCTCTTTAGATCTTCCAGCGCCTTCTTGATCTTGCCGCTTTTACGAATCCCTTTTTGGCTCGTCCAGAAATCGAATTCCACGCCAAAGTCTTTTAAATCCCGGGTAATGCCCTCTAGAATACTTTTTACGCCGTAGTTTAAGAAAAACTCTATTTTTTCTTTTTCGGCATCCGGCTTCTCTTTAAGGATCTCTTTGGCAATATCATAAATATACTCGCCCTGGTAGCCGTCTTCAGGAAATTCTATCTTTTCGCCTTTTAATTCTTTGACCCTTAAATAGATAGAATTTGCCAGGACATCTATCTGGTGGCCCTCGTCATTTAAGTAATATTCTTTTTTCGCCTTAAAACCCAGGAACGACAAGATCCTGTTCAATGTATCACCGACTGCCGCCTGGCGTGCATGGGCAATGGATAACGGCCCGGTAGGATTTGCGCTCACAAATTCGATGAGCACGGGCTTATCCCTGCCGATATTTTGCCGGCCGTAGGTAGCACCCTGCCTGAGCACTTCAGATAACCCTTCGTAAAAATAATGCTTGGTAAATAAGAAATTTATGAACCCTGCTCCGGCGACATTGACGCTTTCTATCCTGGTTTTTAAGGGCCCCTTGTCTATACGAGCCTTTAGATACGCGGCCAGTTCCTTAGCCAGTTCATTGGGATTTTGCTTCAGTTCTTTACTTAATTTAAAAGCGATATGCGAAGTGAGGTCGCCGAATTTCCTTAAACGCGGGGCATCCAGTCCCAGTTCTTGGGGAAGCTTTAAAGCGGGTGCTTTTTCTTTAAAAAAATCCCTAATTAATTTCAGGAGGTCACTTTCGGTATTAGGTTTCATCATTTTGAGGAACGACGGAATTTTATGCGCGGGGCATCCTGCCAAAGATGCTCAAGGGCGTAAAATTCCCTGAGGGGCTTGTAAAAAATATGCACGATCACGGCGTTAAAATCAAGAAGAACCCAACCGGATTCTTTTTGTGCGCCTACGGGCCCGGAACGGCAAACTATCTTCTCCTGGGCCAGTTCGCCCTGGATGGCATCAGCTATCGCGTGGGCCTGGCGTAATGATGTAGCGCTTAAAATAACAAAATAGTCGCAGAAGTTAGCGACTTTATGCATCTCCAAGACAGCCAGGTCTTCGGCCTTTTTATCCAAGGCTATCTTGGCAATACGTTGTGCTAATTTTTTGGATTCTATTTTTTTCTCCCTAAATGAACACGCGACTTATGGAGCGAAATAACATAAGTCGCTGTGTGAATTTTACCCCGCCCTTTTGGCTGTTTGATAAACAGTTAAACTTACCAAAAGGGCGGGGTAAATCTGTCCGCCCGGGGCGGCTCAATTTATTTTTTCCCTAAAATCTTATACATACCTGTGCCGCAATCAGGGCATTTTCCCTTCATTGCCGCGCGGCCGTTCTTCATTGTTACCTTTTGTTCATCCTTCATTTCTTTTGAGGATTTACACTTTACGCAATAACCTTTTTCTGCCATTTGCTTCCTCCTTCCGGTTTAAAATGATTGGTAATAAATAATATCACGGATAAATCTTTGTGTCAATAAAATCGTGCAGCCGCTTAATCCTTGAACGTATCGATATTTTCTTCTTCTATGTCCCCCACTATCTCTTCGATCAGGTCTTCCAGGGTAACCAGGCCAAGCGTCTTTTTGTTCGTATCCACCACGATGGCTATCTGGATCCTTTTCTGCTGGAATTGACGCAATAACTCATTAACTTTCAGTGTCGGCGGTACATAATAAGCCGGGTGGATCAGGTCTTCCAGGATAAAAAGCGAGCCGTTCCTGAACACATAAAGCAGGTCATGCACATAGAGGACGCCGATAATGTTATCTATGGTCCCGTCATAAACGGCGATACGGCTATGGCCCTCTTCTGCCAAAACACCCACCAGTTCTTCCTGCGTCGCTTTTTTACTGATACCGACGATGTTTTCTTTGCCCACCATTACGTCGCCGACTTTTATATCGCCAAATTCAAAAGTACGGTGCAGCATTCTTTTCTCTTCATCGCTTAACAGCCCCTCTTCCTTGCCCATTTCGATCATCAGGCGCAACTCCTCTTCGGTGATCAGCGGAGAGCGTTTACCCGGCGTGCCGCCAAAGGCCCTGATCAAGAGGTTGCTTATCTTCGTAAAAAAGAAAATAAAGGACTGCAAATTCCAGGTTAAGAACTCCGCGGCAGGCGCAATAAAAAGGGCGAGTTTTTCGCTATACTGAAGTGCAAATATTTTCGGGGTGATCTCGCAGAAAACAAGCAGGTATAATGTAACACTAAGTGTAGCGATAGCCACAGCCCATTGAGGGCCGATCGTGTTAATACAGATAACAGTAACGATTGCGGAAAAACAAATATTTATGAAATTATTCAGGATCAATATCAAGGTAACTAATTTGTCAGAATGTGTAAGTAATCTTTGTAAGATTACGGCATTTTTTGCCCCCTTTTCTACCAAGTGCCTTAAGCGGATCTTATTGGTAGAAATTATGGCCATCTCGGATGCCGAAAGCAGAAAGGAGACGAACGAAAGTATTAAAAGAAAGATTACATAGATAAGAATTATCATCAAGAGATCTCCAGGCAGCGGTTGATTTCTTTAACACGGCCCGTCAGCGGCCCGATGATAGAAAGATTCAGGCGGTCTTCTTTCAGGATATCTGCCGCCACGCGTTTAATATCCGAGCGGGAAACTTTATTTACCGCCTTTAATATTTCCTGCCAGGTAAAGATCTTGTCCAGGCTAGCGACGGTCTCGCCTATCCAGAGCATATGGTCCAGATTATCTTCCAGGGCAAGTGTTAACTGGCCCAGATAAAATTCTTTCGCACGTTTTAATTCATCGTCGCGCACAAATCCTTTTTTCACCTTTGTCAGTTCCTTAAGAATGAGCTTTATGGCCAAGGTTACCTTCTTGTTATCTATGCCGGCATGCACCAAAAACGCTCCGGTATCCTGGAGGAATTTTACCTGTGTGCCTATCTCATAAGCCAGACCCTTCTTCTCCCTTACTTCGTTGAATAAACGGCTGGACATATTCCCGCCTAAAATGATGTGCAAGAGGCCCAGGATAAATTTATCCGGGTGGTTACGTTCCAGGCCATGGAACCCAAGGGCCATATGTGTCTGCTCAGTGGCCTTATCGAATACCTTTAGTTGCGGTTTTTTCTGGTTTTCCCTGGCGGGTGAAAAGGTATTTTTCCTATGGCTTGTTTTATCTTTGAATATCTCCTTGGTAAAGGCCAGGACCTGTTTATGGCTTAAATTCCCACAGGCTGAAACAACCAGGTTCGGCGCGGTATAATAATTTTCTTTAAAATCCAGGAGATCCTTCTGGCCCAGGCGGCTTACCGACTCGATACTGCCGGCTATGGATTCTCCTAAGGGTTGCCCCGGCCAGAGCAATTCATCCAATAATTCATAAACATGGCTCTGGGGCATATCCTTATACATCTTTATTTCTTCGATAATGACCGTTCTCTCCTTTTGGACTTCTTCCTGCGGGATAAGCGGATGTAAAACCATATCGGAGAGCACGTCAAAAGAAAGCTTAAGGTGCTGGGAGGGGATCTTCACTAGATAACAGGTAAATTCTTCCGAAGTAAAACCATTCAGGCTGCCGCCGACGCCTTCAATGGATTCTTTTATTCTGTGAATGGAATATTTTTTAGTGCCCTTAAAAAGCAGGTGCTCTAAAAAATGGGCTATGCCCTTGTTTTTGCGGCCTTCATACCTTCCGCCCGCGTTCGCCCAGATCCCCAAAGCAACAGAACGCGTGCCCGGCATAGAATTGGTTACCACCTTCAGGCCGTTGTCTAATTTTGTCTTTGTGTACATTCCTTATTTAAGCAGATTTCCGACGAAATCGCCTACCTTCTTTGCCAGGTTTTTCTTACCTAAATTTTCACTTACCTTTTTCACAATGGCGCTGCCGACAATCGCGCCGTCCGAGAACCGATATACCTGGCGTAAATGCTTGCGGCTGGAGATCCCGAATCCCACACAGACGGGTTTTTTGGTGATCTGTTTAATGGTCTTGAGGTTCCTGACCAGGTCTACGGGCAAGCTGTTGCGCATACCGGTGACACCGGTCAAAGAAACGTAATAAATGAAACCACCAGCCAAACGGCTGATATATTTTATGCGCGGCCTGGTCGTGGTAGGAGAAACAAATAGGATTATATCAATATTATTCTCGCGGGCGCGGCTGAGTAGATTTTTCCCTTCTTCAGGAGGCAGGTCAGGAATAATCAGGCCGTCCACACCAGCCCTCTGCGCTGCTTGCAGGAATTTTTCCTCGCCAAAACGAAATATAGGATTGTAATAAGACATTAGGCACAGGGGGATTTTTACGTCTTTACGCACTTTCCTTACTAATTCAAGGATCTTGTTTAAATTCGCGCCTTTTTTTAAGGCTGCTGCTGAGGCCATCTGGATGACCGGGCCGTCAGCTAAAGGGTCGGAGAAAGGTACACCCAGTTCTATGATATCCGTCCCCCGCTTTTCCAATTCCCTGACCAGCGCCTTGGTCGTCGCAAAATCCGGATACCCTGCGGTAATAAAGGCGATGAACGCTTTTTTATGCGCCTTTTTTAATTCCCTGAATTTCTTCTCTATGCGCCTCATAAATGCATGATCTCCGATACGCTGTGCATATCTTTGTCCCCGCGGCCGGACAAACAAACTATCACTATATCATCTTTTTTAGTTTTGGGAATTAGTTTCTTCAGGTACGCTATGGCGTGAGCCGGTTCAAGCGCCGGGATTATGCCTTCGGCCACAGATAATAACTTCAGCCCCTCCAGCGCCTCTTTATCCGTAACGGCAAAATATTCTGCGCGCTTGATCTTCTGATAATATGAATGCTCCGGCCCCACCCCCGGGTAATCGAGCCCGGCGGCAATAGAGTGCGCGATATTCACCTGGCCGAATTTATCCTGGAGTAATTTTGATTTTGAACCGTGCAGTACACCGACGCTGCCTTTGACTAAAGTAGCAGCGTGATGCGTTGTGTTCAACCCTTCTCCAGCCGCTTCTACGCCGATAAACTTTGTTTTCTTATCCTTAAAAAATGCGTAAAACAGGCCCATGGCATTGCTACCGCCGCCCACACAGGCCAGGAGGTATTCGGGAAGTTTATTTTCCGCACTTTTTATCTGTTGCCTCGCCTCTTTGCCGATCACCGACTGAAAATCCCTGACCATTACCGGATACGGATGCGGCCCGGCAACCGAACCGATAATATAATGGGTGTTGCGCACATTGGTCACCCAATCCCTTAGCGCTTCGGTCATCGCATCTTTGAGCGTCGCGGAGCCGGATTGGACAGGGATCACCCTGGCACCCAGGAGTTTCATCCTGAAGACATTCAAGCGCTGCCTTTCGATATCCACTCGACCCATATAAATATCGCATTTCATGCCGAACAACGCCGCGACGGTAGCAGTGGCCACACCATGCTGGCCCGCTCCGGTCTCGGCAATAATACGCTGCTTCTTCATACGCTTGGCCAAAATGATCTGTCCCAGGGTATTATTTATTTTATGCGCCCCTGTATGCAACAGATCTTCGCGCTTTAAATAGATCTTTGCCCGGTCCAAGATTTTTGTTAAATTTTTGGCAAAATATAAAGGCGTCGGCCTGCCGGCATAGGCCTTAAAATAATAATCCAATTCGCGCCGGAAAGACTTGTCTTTTCCTGCCTTTCTATACTCCCTGGTCAGCTCATCCAAAGCGTAAGTTAAAGTTTCCGGGATGAACCTGCCGCCAAAACTGTCGAAATGACCGCTTCTATCCGGTAAACTCATAAAGTTTGCGCCCCCTGGCCGCTAAAAATATCCCTTAACTGTTCTAAAAAATGCCTGATCATATCCCCAAACTGCTGCATTAATCCTTCTATCCCGCCGGCATAATATTGTGGAGGGTTAGGAAAGTTCATTTTGATACTGGCAGAAATATGCCTGGCGGCGATCACGCCGAAAAATACCAGGATGCTAAAAAGTAAAAACGCAAGTATTACCAGGGCCAAACAGCCGATCAGGCAGCCTTTAAATATATTCCTGGTCTTTTCCTTAGAATCAGGCCCTAACTCTTTTTTACAATAAGGACATTGCTTCATCGGTTTATTCCTTTCGCCGCCCTAATAAAATTTCTTATTTTATTGCTATCCTTTTTACCCGGATATTTTTCTAAAGAAGTAGAAGCATCCAGCCAGGCCGGCTTAAAGGATCGCGTCGCCCTTTTAACGTTTTTTGCGGTAAGCCCGCCGGAAAGAAAAACCGGCTGCTTTAACCCGTCCAGGTGCCTTAGTAATTTCCAGTCGAATTTCCTGCCGGTCCCGCCTATTTTCGATTTTACGAACGTATCGAAAAGATAGGCGAATGTTTTGTACCGGGCGATCATCGGCAGGTCTATCTTATCTTTTATTCTGAATGCTTTAATTACCTTATATTTTTTGAATTTCCTGCAAAATCCAGGCGATTCATTGCCATGGAACTGCAGCATGTCCAGATGATCAAGTTTCGCGATCCTTTTTATCGCCTCTTCTTTTGCATTCACGAAAACGCCTATTTTTATTAATTTAGCAGGCAAATGTTTGATTATTTCTGCAACTATCTGCGGCCGGATGTAGCGCGGGCTTTTTTTATAGAATACGAAGCCTAGGGCATCGCATCCAGCATCAATGCTCGCTTGGGCATCTTCCAAATTCGTAATACCGCATATCTTGACTTTTATCACTTATCCTTCTGATTACCAGCCCATCAACTCTTCTACTTTTGTTCTGAGGTTTTCCGCCTGCATAAATGCCCTGCCTACTAATATCGCGTTGACACCGAGGATCTTTAAGAACAAAACGTCCTGGCTGGTCTTGACCCCGCTTTCCACTACCACGACCCTCTCGCGGGGGATCATCGGATAAAGCTTCTCCGTGGTCTTAAAATCCACTTCCAGGGTATGCAGGTCGCGGTTATTTATGCCAATCACAAAAGGAAGCTTGAGATTAAGGACTTTTTTCAGTTCTTTCTCGGTATGCACCTCTACTATACTCGCCATTCCCAGCTGCGTAGCCAGATTAACCAGCTCGGCCAGCGCGTCTTTGGTCAGCAGATCCGTGATGAAAAGTATGGCGTCAGCACCCAGCGCTCTTGTTTCGTAAACCTGATACGGCTCAAAGATAAAATCTTTTCTTAAAATAGGTAGCTCCACCGCCTGTCTAACGCTCACCAAGTGCTCAGGGGACCCTTGAAAATAATCCTCTTCGGTCAATACCGATAATGCCTGGACACCCACCTCTTGATAAATCGCGGCGATCCCGGCCGGATCAAAGTTCTCCCGGATCGCTCCTTCCAGAGGCGTTGCCTTCTTTATCTCGGCAATAAGTGAAATAACCCTCGGCTTATTGATACTTTCCACGAAAGGCCGCGTCGGGGGCAATGCTGCGATTTTTTCTTTCAGCAGTTCTTCCGGCTGCTGCTGCTTAAGGATCAGGAGCCGTTCTTTCTTTTTCTGTACTATCTCTTTTATCGCGTCTTTTGCGCTCATTTCTCTTTAGAATAATTTTTCAATGCTTCCAGCTTATCCAGGGCTGCACCCGAATCTATCGACTGCCTGGCCAATTTGATCCCCTCGGAAATACTCTTTGCCTTATCCGCGGCATATATCGCTGCACCCGCGTTCAGCAAAACTATATCCCGCCTTGCGCCGCTTTTCCCTTCCAATATCCCTTCGAGTATACCGCTGTTACAGGCGATATTTCCGCCAAAAATATTCTTTATTTTAGCCCGCTTGATCCCGAAATCCTCCGGCCTGATGGTATACGTCTTAACTTTTCCGTCTTTCAATTCCGAAACCTTGGTTTTTCCAGTCGTGGTGATCTCATCCAGCCCATCCGCGCCATGGACCACCAGGGCATGTTTTGAGCCAAGGTTCTTCAGCACATCTGCTATGGCCCCTGTCCATTCGCTGGCGTAAACGCCTACCAACTGGTGCGTCGCATTCGCAGGATTGGTCAAAGGACCCAAAAGGTTAAAAAGGGTCCGGATGCCGATCTCCTGACGCACAGGAAGAGCAAATTTCATTGCCGGGTGGAAATTTGGAGCAAACAAAAAGGCGATGCCCACTTCTTCCAAACACGCTTTTGCCTTTACTTCATCCATGTTGATATCTATGCCAAGCTCTTCTAAGAGGTCAGCGCTTCCGCAGAGGCTGGAGATACTGCGATTGCCATGCTTTGCCACGGCGATACCAGAACCCGCAGCCACAAAAGCAGCAGCCGTAGAAATATTAAAAGTGCCTTTCCTGTCTCCGCCCGTACCGCAGGTGTCCAAGACCGTGCCCTTGTTTAATTTTATCTTATTCACGTGCCGGCGCATGACCATGACCGCGCCGGTTATTTCCTCAACCGTCTCGCCTTTTGCGCGTAGAGCAGTCAGAAAACAGGCGATCTGGCTGTGAGTGGCCCGGCCGGTGAGTATCTCTTCCATCACCTCTTCTGTCTGGCGGCGGGTAAGGCCTTCTTTTTCGATGATCTTTGCGATCGCTTCTTTAATCATAGTTCAATAAAATTCTTTAATATCTTTTTCCCTTGTTTGGTCAATATGGATTCCGGATGGAACTGCACACCCCATAAAGGATGATCCTGGTGCCTGAAGCCCATGATCTCTTTTTCTTTGGTCCAGGCAGTTATTTCTAGGCATTCAGGCAGCGATTTTCTTTCTACCAATAATGAATGATAACGCGTAGCCACAAAAGGGCTAGGCACACCTTTAAATATATCTTTTTTATTGTGATAGATCAAAGAGGTTTTCCCATGCATCAGTTTTTTTGCACGTACAATTTTCCCGCCGTAAACATATCCGATGCATTGATGCCCTAGGCACACTCCTAATATGGGAATTTTTCCGGCGAAGTTTTTTATTACTGCGCAAGATATGCCGGCGTCTTCCGGCCGTCCGGGGCCGGGAGAAATAACTATTCTTTCAGGCCTTAATCTACGTATCCCTTCAAGGGTAATCTTATCATTACGCACGACCTTCAACCCTTCGCCTAATTCACCCAGGTATTGCACCAGGTTGTAAGTGAAAGAATCGTAATTATCGATGACTAAGATCATTCTTTTTCTCTCCACACCCGCGCGCCTAGCTTCCTTAATTTCTCATCGAAATTTTCATAACCGCGCTCGAGATGATAGATCCTGGAAACCGCGGACTTACCCTTCGCCACTAATCCCGCCAAGACCAAGCTTGCAGAAGCACGCAAGTCCGAAGCCATAACTGCGGCACCGGAAAGGCTCTTTACCCCTTCGATGATCGCGTGCGGGCCCTCTCTTTGGATGCGTGCACCCATACGGTTAAGTTCTGCCACATGCATAAACCTGTCCTGATAGATCTTTTCGGTAATGATGCTGATCCCCGGTGTCACCGCCATCAGGCTCATCATCTGCGCCTGCATATCCGTAGGGAATCCCGGGTAAGGCAAGGTAGTAATATTTACCGGCTCTAGTTTCCTTTTCGCCGTAACATTCAAGCGGTCGCCGTCTTTTTTAATTATAGCGCCTATCTCCTGGAGCTTATTCAATAAAGCACCCTGATGGCCGATGTGCACATTCTTTAAAGTAATATTTCCTCTGGTGATCAATGAGGCGATGATCAGGGTCCCGGCCTCGATCCGGTCGGGAATAATTTTATGCTCTGCCCCATGCAATTCCTTGACGCCCTCTATTTCTATCGTAGGCGTACCATGGCCTTTGATCTTAGCACCCATCTTGATCAAAAATTCCGCCAGATCCGTTACCTCGGGTTCGCAGGCGGCGGACTCAATGATAGTTTTACCCTTGGCCAATACCGCAGTCATCATCACGTTATCCGTGGCAAGGACTGATGAACCAAATTCTCCACCCAGGTAGATCTGTGCGCCTCTTAAATGTTTTGCCTTGGCAAATACATAACCACCGTTGATATCGATATCCACGCCTAAATGCTTTACTCCCTTAAGATGCAGGTCCACAGGCCGTACGCCAATAACGCAACCGCCGGGTAAAGAAACTTTCGCCTTCTTCAGTTTCGCGATCAACGGACCCAAGACGCAGAAAGACGCGCGCATGGTCGAAACTAATTTATAGTCGGCGACAAAGCTGTGTTCACCCGTAGATTCAACCGCAATGGCTCCGTGGTGGAAAGCACATTCCTTGCCCAAAGAACGCAATATCTTAAGCATGGTGTTTGTATCGCGTAAAAACGGCGCACCCTTGATAATACAAGGCTCATCGGTCAATAAAGTCGCGGCTAAGATCGGCAACACCGCATTCTTCGCCCCGGAAACAACCACCTCGCCTTTTAAAGGAACACCGCCTTCAATAACTAGTTTTTCCATCTCGCTTACCTCTTTTTTGCGATAACTACTCTATCTATTCCATTATAATCTTTAATAATCTCCATTATATTAAAATCTCTTGCCAAACCAAAGAGATTTTTAATCTTTTCTAGCTGGCCAAAGCCTATTTCCAGAATAAGCAACCCGGACTCTTTTAAAAACCGCGGGCTCGCCTGAATAATGCGCCGGATATGGTCCAAGCCGTCGTTTCCGCCGTCTAAACTCAAGCGTGGTTCATGCTGCACCTCTCTTTGCAACGCTTCTATTTCAGCCGAAGGCACGTAGGGAGGGTTAGAAATGATAAGATCGTATTTATTTTGAGGATCGAGGTTCTTAAATAGATCACTCTGGATGAATTTTATCCTCTTTTCTGCCTGGTGCAACTTAGCGTTCTTCCTGGCCACGTTAAGCGCCAGGGAAGAAATATCCACCGCAACAATACTTGCCTCTGGCAACAACTTAGCCAAGAGTACGCTAATGCAACCGCTGCCTGTGCCGATATCTAAAATATCAATGGTGCGCTGCACGCTACTTTTAACCATCAGCCTGACACAGGCCTCAACCAAGACTTCGGTTTCCGGACGAGGGATCAAAACATCGGGACTTACATAAAATTCAAAACCAAAAAAATCCGCCTTATTCAGGATATATTGTATCGGCTCTCCGGCTATCCTTCTTTTAAGAACGGATGAAATAAAACTGCTTTTTTGTTTATCTAATATAGAATGCCTGTTTAGATACAGGTCCGAACGCTT
>JAQUNK010000020.1 GCA_028717645.1 Candidatus Omnitrophota bacterium | reverse complement strand
CGCAAACACGCATTAGCCGCAACTCCGCCGCCGACAAAAAGCTCATTGATCCGGTTCTTTTTGCAGGCAGCAAAAGACTGCTCAACAAGGGCATCTACTACCGCCGCCTGGAAAGAAGCGGCGATATTTATTTTTTCTCTCCCGGTCAAACGCTTACTAGCCTTTACGTAATACAGAACTGCGGTCTTTATGCCGCTAAAACTGAAATTAAGCCCTTTTACCTCTTTACCACAGCTAAATTTTATTCTCTTAAAACTCTTATTTTTTACCAGATTCTCGATGGCAATGCCACCCGGATAACCCAGGCCCAGGATCTTGGCTACCTTATCGAAGGCTTCGCCGCTTGCATCGTCATAGGTTGTGCCAAGCAGCTTTACCCTGCGGAAATCCTTGAAAAGGAACAAACAGGTATGCCCACCGGAAATAACCAGCCCGATGAACGGAAAACGTATCTTCAGATCATTTCCTAAGAAATTCGCATAAAGATGCGCCTGGACATGGTCGATATCTATTAAAGGTATTTTTAACGCATAACTCAGTGCGCGGGCAAAAGAAATACCCACCAGAAGCGAGCTGACCAGCCCCGGCTCTTTTGTTACTGCGATAGAATCGATATCTTCGGCCTTTTTTCCTGCAAGTTTTAACGCGGCGTCGGTAACCAGCCCCATGTTCTGCGCATGCATACGCGATGCGATTTCAGGGATTACTCCGCCGTATTTTTTATGGAACTTAAGGCTCGAGGCAGTTACCTGCGAAAGGATACACCTGCCGTCTTTTACCAGCGCGGCCGATGTTTCATCGCAGGATGTTTCAATACCTAATACCAGCATAATCGGTTTTTATTTTAACAGTTCTGAAACAGTGACGAACTTGAATCCTTCTTTTTGTAGCTTTGGCATTTCACTTGCCAGGACTTCCAGGGTAGATTTCCGGGCGTGGCCTATACCTACCGCATAGCCCCGCGTCCTTGCTTCTTCTTTTAGCTGCTCCAGTTGTGCTTTTATATATGCAGGATCGTTTTCATTATCCAGAAAAATATCCCTGCGCGTAAACCTGATCTTGACTTGCTGGGCAACTTTTGAACCCGCAGAATTCGAAGTAATGCTGTCCAGAAAATAAAGGTTCCTTCTCTTTAATTCCTCGAAAACAACCCGCATTACCCTGGGGTCTTCAGTGGCCTTAGAACCCATATGATTATTCACGCCGCTGATATAGGGCACTCTCTTGATCTGCCTGGAAACTACATTTTTTATTGTAAGATCATCCATGTCGCAGGTGATCGTATCTTTTTCCAGGGCCAGGTCCTCTTTCGGATATGGCTCCATCGGTAGATGCAGGATAGTTTCAAAGCCTCTCCTTTTGGCCTCCACAGCTATCCTCTGCGAATAAGGCAGATTAGGCAATATGGCCAAAGTAAGCGGCTGCCTTATATTTTTTACCAGATTGAAATATTCAAAACTATAACCCCAGTCATCCAAAACAATAGCGATCTTACCTTTTATCTTTGGCCGGAAGATCCTGGGCAGGATTTCAATAGGCAGTTTGGCTATCTGGATCTTATTCTCGCGCGGCCGTGGGCTGACGTTAGATCTTTTTGGTTCTACTTTTTGCACCGGAGAACTTTTAGCTAATTTCGATTCAGGGTTTTCAACTTTTAGTTCTGTGCTTTTTACCGGAATTTTCTGTTCTAGGGCAAACGCAACGCCGCTGTTTTTGTTATTGTTTTTTTCCGTTGGCTTTTCTTTAGGTACGGCCTTCGTTTCTGCCTTCGCCAGAGGCTTGACCGAAACATTGCTCTTGGCTTCTGTATTCAAAATAGGCGCGGCCTTCTTCACCGGTACGGCTACAACAGTGTTTTTTTCTTTCTGGGGTGCAACGACCGGTTTAGCCTCTGCCTTTTCTTTCGTTTGTACGACATAAACGATCTTCTCCTGCTTAGGCTGTGCCACAACGGCCTCTTTTTCCGCAGGTATTTTCTCCGGAATAAAAGGAGAGATCTTTTCGCTCACCGCCACAGGGTAGCTTCCCACGGAAACACCCGCTTGAGTTATCTCCGTCTTTTTCCCGCCATGCCGGGGTAGTGCGTAGAGCAAAAGAAGGATGGCCGCGATAACACCAAAGAATAAGGCGGGAGAACCCTTGTTCTTTTTCCTGGACCCGCTTCTAGGCTTACTTGGTTTCTTTCGGCTTTTGGATTTGCGCATTTGGATATCCTGAAATTTTATAGATTTTTATCGCCTTCAAAAGGTCTATGGCCCTTAGAAGCTGAATATCATCTTTATATTCTTTTAATTTATCTTCGGAAGGAATATTTTCTTTGCGTTCTACCTCCCGGAATACCTCTTCTACTTTCTGGCGCATGGTCTTGTCTTGCGGCTCCGCCCCGGCATCTTCTTGCTCTACCACGATATCCGGCTCTATTCCTTCGCCATGGATAGAACGGCCCAAAGGAGTAAAATATTTACTCGTGGTAAGGCGTAGCGCCGTTCCGTCACCTAAAGGAATAACGCTCTGCACCGACCCCTTACCGAATGTTCTTGTTCCTAAAATTATCGCCCGGTGATAATCCTGCAGGGCACCGGCGACTATTTCACTGGCAGAAGCCGACCCCTCATTTACCAATACTACCATGGGCACATCCAGGATCGGATTTTTCCCGTTAGAAACGTAAGAGGTATTCTGCGAAGCGATACGGCCTTTCGTAGAAACGATGAGTTTACCCTCAGGCACGAATTTTTCGCTCACCTTTATTGCCTCATCCAGCAATCCGCCCGGGTCATTACGCAGGTCTAAAATCAATGCACTCATTCCCTGCTTTTTCAGGCCCTCCAGGACATTATTCATATTCTGTCCGGTATTTTCCCTGAACTCTACCAAGCGGATATAGCCGATATGGTCAGCTATGATCTTCGCCTCTTTTATGTCTTTGACCTTAATCGTGTCGCGGATGATCTTAAAATCTATCATCCTGTCTTCTTTATCCCTTAGTACTGTGATATTTAATTCGGTCCCCGGGCTCCCGCGCATCTTCTTGACCACATCGGACAATGTCATATCCCTGGTCAGCTCCTTCTCGATACGGACGATCCTATCCCCGGACTTGATGCCTACTTTCCAGGCAGGTGTGCCCTCTATGGGAGAAACCACGGTAACCAGCCCGTCTTTTACGGCTATTTCAACACCGATCCCGCCGAATCTTCCTTCAGTATCGATCTTCAATTCATTATAGGTATCTGCATCAAGGAACTGGCTATGCGGATCAAGAGAATCAAGCATGCCCTTGAGCGCTCCGTAAACGAGGTCCTTGGGCTTGGGTTCTTCGACGTATTCAGCCTGGATGATCGTTAATGCGTCGGAAAAAAGCTCCATGTCCTTATACAACTCGTCTTTTTTCCCTTTTTCCGCCGAAGCCTTGGCAAAAGTGGCAACAATAATTATGCCCAGAACTAAAACAAATCCTGCCCACCACTTTTTAAACATTTTTTAGCCTCCCTCTTAAAATTTCCTGCACCACCTTGGGATTCGCCTTACCGCCGGACTTACGCATCACCTGGCCCACTAAAAACATCAGCGCGTTCTCTTTTCCGGCTAAAAAATCCTGTACAGAACGGCCATTCTCTTTGATCACATCACCGGCTATTTTCTCAAGCTGAGAAGTATCGGATATCTGCGCCAGGCCCTTTTCCTTGATTATCGAAACGGCCGGCTTTCCAGAATCAAGCATCTCCTTCAAAACATCCTTGGCCACCAGATTGCTCACCGAGCCGTCTTCGACCAATTTTATCAATTCGATCAGGCTGGCAGCGCTGAGCCTGAGCGTCGCGATCTCTAACTTACGGCTGTTCATTTCCGCTGATACCGCTCCGATAAGCCAATTGTTGATTATTTTCGCCTTGGGATAAAGTTTACAGCAAGCCTCGAAATAATCGGCAAGATCCTTATCCTGGATAACCAGTTTTACTTCGCGCTCAGTCAGCCCATATTCTTTGACAAAGCGTGCAGATTTCTCCCTGGGCAGTTCCGGCAACGATCCTTTTATTTTTTCTATCAGGCTGTCCTCGATGGTAAAAAGCGGCAGGTCTGGCTCGGGAAAATAACGGTAATCCGAGGCCTCTTCTTTTGTACGCATACTGAAAGTCGCCAGCTTTTTTGCATCCCATAGACGGGTCTCCTGGATTATCCCTTTATTTTCCGATAATAGATCCGTCTGGCGGCCGATCTCGTATTCCAGTGCGTCTTTTACCGCCTTAAAAGAATTCATATTTTTCAATTCTACTTTTGCGCCCAAAGTCTTTACGCCTGTTTTGCGTAACGAAATATTCGCATCGCACCTTAAGGTCCCCTTTTCCATGTCGCAATCAGAAACACCTAAATACTGCAATATGGCTTTTAGCACGGTGAGGTAATCATAAGCTTCCAGGGGAGAACTGATATCCGGTTCACTGACGATCTCTAAAAGCGGTGTGCCCGCGCGGTTATAATCCACCAGGCTAGCATCATCCAAATGAATAAGTTTTCCCGCGTCTTCTTCCAGGTGCACGCGCGTGATGCCGATCTTTTTCATTTTATCCGCTGATTCGATCTCCAGAGAACCTTTTAAAGAAAGCGGCAGGTCATATTGGGAAATCTGGTAATTCTTCGGCAGGTCAGGATAAAAATAATTCTTACGGTCAAATTTAGTATTCTTTTGTACCTGGCAGCCGAGCGCCAGGGCTACCTTGACGGCATATTCAAATGCGGTCTGATTCAACACCGGTAGTGAACCTGGGAGCCCCAGGCAGACCGGGCAGGTCAAGGAATTCGGCTCTTTTCCGAATTCTACAGCGCAGCCGCAAAACGCCTTGGTCCGGGTATTCAGCTGCGCGTGGACCTCCAGCCCAATGACGCATTCATAACTCATAGTTTCGGCTTCTCCAGGTGCCAAGAAGTATTCTGTTCGTAAGTATAAGCTATACGAAAAAGCGTTTCTTCGTCAAACGCCTTGGTTAAAATCTGTAAACCCACAGGCAGCCTTTTTTTAGTCAGGCCGCAGGGTAAAGAAATTGCCGGGATGCCCGCCAGGTTCGCGGGGATGGTATAGATATCGGATAAATACATATTTAAGGGATTTGCGGCCTTTTCTCCGATTTTAAATGCCGGCGTCGGCGATGTAGGAGTAAGGATGCAATCGAATTCTTTAAAGACCGCATCAAAATCATTCTTGATCAGCGTGCGGACCTTCTGTGCACGCAGATAATAGGCCTCATAATAGCCGTGTGAAAGCACGTACGTACCCAGGATGATCCTTCTTTTTGCTTCGGAGCCAAACCCCTCTCCCCTGGTTTCCTCGTACATATCGATAAGGCTCTGACCCTTAGAATCTGTCCTAAATCCATATTCTACACCGTCAAACCTGGCCAAATTGGAGCTTGCCTCGGCAGTGGCAATAATATAATATACCGGCAGCGCATATTGGGTGTGCGGCAATTTAACTTTTTTTACCGTCGCGCCCAATTTCTTCAGCAACTCGATCGCCTGAAGAATATGTTCTTTTACTTCTTCATCCAGGCCCTCGACAAAATATTCCTCGGGCACACCGATCTTTATTCCTTTTACATCTTTTACCAAGGCCTTGGTATAATCGGGCACCGGAATATCTACTGCTGTGGCATCCTGGATATCATGCCCAGAAATGATCTTTGCCAGCCAGGCGCTATCAGCTACGTCTTTAGTTATCGGGCCGATCTGGTCCAGGCTCGAGGCAAAAGCGATCAATCCGTAGCGGGAAACCCGGCCATACGTAGGCTTTAAGCCCACTACGCCACAAAAACTTGCCGGCTGCCTGATGGAACCTCCAGTATCCGAGCCAAGCGCCCAGATCGCTTCATCCGCCGCCACTGCGGCAGCAGAACCGCCGGATGAACCACCGGGCACGCGTTCAATGTCCCAGGGATTATGCGTTGCGCCGAAAAATGAATTTTCCGTAGATGAACCAAAAGCAAATTCATCCATATTGGTCTTAGCCGACTGGACACTTAAACCTGCCTCTTTTATTTTTTTGATTACCGTTGCATCGTAAGGAGGCTTAAAATCCTTGAGTATCTTCGAGCAGCACTGCGTATTCAAGCCCTTGGTACAGATATTATCTTTTATAGCGACGGGCAGGCCCTCGTCGGGTATTGAGCTAAAATCTGCGCCGGATACATAAGCCCTTACCTTCTCCTCAGATTCAGCTAAACGCTGCTTCAGGGAAGAAATTATCTCCTGCGGCTTGATCTCTTTTGCATCCAGCTTTTTTTGCAGTTGCCGGGCAGTAAGTTGATTTAGGTTCACGCGATCACCTTGGGCACAGAGAACTGTCTGTCTTTCTTTTTCGGGGCATTTTCCAAGACCGCATCAACATCCAGGGATGGCCTTACTTGATCCGCTCGAAAGACATTTTTAAGGGATAGGATATGGCTGGTAGGCGGAATATGGGACACTTCGGCCTCATTCAGCTTTTCCATATATTTCAATATTTCTTCCAACTGAACAGAAAAAACATCCAGCTCTTCAGGCTTTAACCTGATGCGCGCCAGATGCGCCACGTATTTTACTGTATCTTTTGAAATCGCCATAACTTACGCCTCTTTTTTATGCTTAGAATCTTACCACCTTTACCCCAAAAAGTCAATATATTAGAGGCGTCAATCTTAATCAATTGCTACGGCAACGGGTCCTGTCTTGGCAGGGTTTCTCAGGAACGCTTGGCGCGCCCCAGCGTGGCGCGCCTGCGCTCGGGTCGGCTCCTCGCTCCCCCGCCTGCGGCGGGGACCATGCCCGCTCGTCGCCTTTACGTCCTTCGAAACCCTGCCAAGCCACCCGTTGCAGAAGTATTACAATCGTTGTAATGCCCGCTGACAATTATGCGAGCGAATAGAAGCCAGGCTAAAAGCTAACAGCGGGTGGCTCTGATCCAGGGCTCCCGACCACGCGCAGCCCCGACGTATTGTCGGGGCGAGCATGGGCGGGATGAATCAGAGACACCCGCTAGAGCACAGCGTATAATACAAAAAAAGCGGCTCTTTTCAAAGAGCCGCCTCTAAGTATACCTCCTCTCTGTTTCTAACTTAATTTAGGACTTTTTCCACCTCCACTCTGATGCGTACTGAATGGCAAAAATCTACCAGAAAATTCTTTTGATTTTGCGCCAGGCACACGCTTCCCCGGATACGGAAGAAAAACTCATCTTCCTGTGTAACGCTATTATGATACTTAAATACATAGACATGCGGCTTATTATGCTTATATTCGCTTTTTTTATTTATCGCGCGGACAATGCAAATAAAACGCCGCACTACCGTCGTATGCATACCCTGGCGGTTGAACACCTCTTGGGAAGAGATGACCCTGCGCGTCCTATTATGCGAAGTTATGTTTTTATAGACTAAGTCACGCATGATATTTGGTGCCGGGCTACCCAAATTAATGAGTAACCCGGCTTTTAGCCCTTTGCCCCGTTAATTGGGGCTTCGCCTTCCGTGGCTGGACCCTTTGTCTTGAACGAGGCAAAGGCGGGGGACATATAAGATCAAGTAGCGCGAACTTAAGAAAAGTATATCTTGTGATAGGCCTAGTTCAAGACGTAAAACGCAGAAAAGGAAAGCGTTTTCTTATGGACCTCAATAATATTATTGGGATTTTTTGAAAGAATGTTCCTGGCCCTTTATGAGCCTTGAGATATTTGACTTATGCCTAATGAGGGAAACAATGCAGAGGATAAGTGCTAAGATGATTATTTCCGGTTTTTGCCTGAAAATAACTACGGATATTGGCAGGAAAATCGAGGCGATAATGGAAGCTAAAGATACGATCCTTGAGAAAACAAAAACTATTATCCAAGCTAAAACTGAAGAAATAATGACGTAAATAAACCCTTGGACAGAAAAAGCCAGGCCCAAAAGGAAACCCAGGCTCGTGGCCACCCCCTTGCCTCCCTTGAAGTTCAGGAAGACGGTCCAGTTATGCCCGTAAATACAGGCCATGCCGATAAGGATGCGCGCTAAAGTAGCCGACAGGGCAATATTTTGTTGCGCTATAAAGTTACCAAAGAAGAATACGGGTAAAAGCCCTTTAAGGCAATCAATGATAAACACCGTAATACCCCAGCCCTTACCTAAAACCCGAAAGGCATTAGTGGCCCCGACATTGCCGGAACCGGCCTGGCGTATATCTATGCCTTTCACTGCCCGCCCGAAAAGATAAGCCGTGGGTATGGAGCCGATAAAATAACTAAGGACTATTGCGAGGGATATCAGTAGCATTTAATAATCGTAATCCGTTACGGATATAATCTATGCCTGAAGTAACGGTAAATAAAACCGCTATGCTCCAGAATAAATAAGAGAATTTCCATTGCAAAAGCACGCTGATTACCGCAGCCATCTGAAAGGCCGTAGTAAATTTACCCCACTTCGAAGGATGGATATCGATTTTTTGGCGCGCGATAAAGATGACCAACGCCCCCAGAAGGATCATGATGTCCCTGGAGATAACAACGAGCGTCACCCAAAGCGGGAAATGTATCCCCTGCGGAAAATCCTTAGTGATGGATAAAAGGACGAACGCGCTGATCAATAAAATTTTATCCGCCAAGGGGTCCAGGATAAGGCCGGTGCTGGAGCGGGTCTTTGTTTTTCTGGCAATATATCCGTCAACAGCGTCGGAGATAGCGGCCAGTGAAAAAATGGCCAAGGCAATAAACCTTAAGTAGTCCCTTTCCGGAGTATGGTATATTATACAGGCAATAAAAAAAGGGACATTCAGGATCCTGAATGCGGATACTTTGTCTGCAATGTTCACCCCGCACCTTCTTTTTTATTCATCGTTTACCTTTAAATAAAGATATTTTATTTAAACTATCTTTTATCCTAATTTTTAACCCTGAATAAGCTTTCCCAAAACTCTTCAATGATTTTTCTCTCTTTTTAGCATCGTCTAAGGAAAGAAAGCTCTCGTAATAAATTAATTTCCAAGGGATGAATTTCTTTGTATAGCCAACCGTGCCATTATTATGCTCTTTCAGCCTCTGGTCAACATTGTTAGTATAACCGACATAAAACGAACCATCTTTTTGACTTCTTAGCAAATACACTTGATACATAGCTAAATACGAAGAAGGTGCGGGGTTCATTTTACAATGCGCATGCGCGTCAGCGGCCAATAAATTAAGAAGGCCTTCCCCAGGACATATTTCTTGGGCACAAAACCCCAATAACGGCTGTCGCGTGATGAAAAACTATTATCGCCCAAAACGTAATAGGTGTCATTGGGCACCGTAACTACCTTGTTTTCCATGCCATAGTCACCGCGGTTATAATAACTTCTTCCTAAAAACGCCGCATCTTTTAACGGTTTACCGTTTATGTATATCGACATATCCTTGATCAGGACCTTATCACCCGGCAACCCGACCACCCTTTTGATAAAATCTTTTTTTGTGTCTTCCGGAGCGATAAAAACGATCACATCCCCTCTTTTTATCGATGCCACACGGGGAAGACGCCAATCGGTAAAAGGAACCTTGGCGCCGTAGATAAATTTGTTCACCAATATCCTGTCACCTTCGATCAAGGTCATGCGCATGGAACCAGTAGGGATCTTAAATGCCTGCACGATGAACGTCCGGATGAATAACGCCAAAATAAGCGCGATAAGGATCGATTCTACCCAATCCCTGAATGCCGATTTCTTTTTCAGTTTATCCATTTATTCTCAATACCTCCAAAAATGCCTCTTGCGGGATCTCAACCCGACCGAACTGTTTCAGCCGCTTCTTGCCCGATTTCTGTTTTTCCCAGAGTTTCCTTTTTCTGGTGATATCGCCTCCATAACACTTGGCGGTAACGTGTTTACCCATTGCCCGGACTTTATCCGCAGCAATGATCTTACTGCCTACTGCCGCCTGTACGCTTACTTCAAAGAGCTGCCGCGGGATCAATTCTTTAAGTTTCTCTACCAACATCCTGCCCTTGGACTGTGCCTTGTCCTTGTGTACTAGCGAAGAAAATGCGTCGCATAAGGTGCTGTTGATCAGAATATCCAGCCGCACGATCTCGGTGACGCGATATTCCTTAAATTCATAATCGATAGAACCGTAGCCGCGCGTCATCGATTTGACACGGTCATAAAAATCCACGATAATTTCGGACAGCGGTATTTCAAAACACAGTTCTACCCTGTCTCCGCCGATATATTCGGTGCTTTTGTGCGTACCTCGGCGGGCTTTGGCCAATTCACAGACCGGCTCAATGGAATCCGTCGGCACGATCATCAGAAGATCCGCATATGGCTCTTCCGCCACATCAATATTCGGTGGCTCGGGAAGTTTGACGGGATTGTCCACTTCAATGAGCGAACCGTCATTGGTCTTGACGCGATAGACGACGTTGGGGACGGTAAGGATAAGGTTCAGGTTATATTCCCGCTCCAGACGTTCCTGTACGATTTCCATATGCAACAACCCCAGAAAGCCACAGCGGAAACCATAACCGAAAGAAACCGAAGTTTCCTGCTCAAAAACGAACGAAGCATCGGATAACTTAAGTTTATCAATGGCCTGGCGCAGGTTCGCAAAATCAGCGGCGTTCACCGGATAGATACCGCAAAAAACCAGCGGCTTCATCATCCTAAAACCGGGTAAAGCAAACTGCGCCGGATCTTTGGCATCGGTAAGTGTATCGCCAATGGCTACTTCTTTGGGCTCACGCATATTGGCGGTAAAATACCCTACCTCTCCGCCTTCCAGCGTATCGACCTTTTCATATTTTAAGTTCTTAAAAATACCCAGCTCTTCAAGTTTATAATTTTTAGCCGTCTGCATAAAGCGGATATTCTGGTTGGGAACGATCTTACCCTCGATAACCTTTACAAAAACCACTACCCCTTTATACACATCATAGCGGCAGTCGAATACCAGCGCGCGCAGCTTCTTATTCAGGTCGCTTTTTGGCGCAGGGATAACCTCAATGATCCGCTCCAGGATATCGAGAACGTTAGTGCCGTCTTTGGCGGAAACCGTCATAATCTCATCTTCTTTAAAATGCAGCATTTCTACCAGTTGTTTTTTTACGCGGGGTACATCTGCGCTGGCCATATCGATCTTATTGATCACCGGGATGATCTTGAGGTGGTTGTCCTGAGCAAGATAAAAATTGGCTACAGTTTGGGCCTCGATCCCCTGGGCAGCATCGACGAGCAAAAGCGCACCTTCGCAGGCAGTAAGCGATTTGGCAACTTCATAGGTAAAATCAACATGGCCGGGCGTATCGATAAGATTGAATACGTATGTCTTATTATCGAGAATAGAAGTATAGCTAAGCCTCACTGCCGAGGCCTTAATGGTAATACCCCGCTCTTTTTCCAGCTCCATATCGTCCAGAAGCTGTTCGCCAGTATGCCGCTTATCCACCGCGCCGGTAAGCTCCAAGATCCTGTCCGCAAGCGTAGATTTCCCGTGGTCAATATGTGCAATAATACTAAAATTTCTGATAAGTGAATTATCCATAATTGATTGAATTCGGAATCCGAATATCGAAATCCTAAACAAATTCCAAATTAAAATTCTTCAAATCCCAAACTTTCTTGTTTGGAAAATTGGGATTTAGAATTTAGATATTGTTTTGAATTTCGGATTTAGGATTTCGTATTTTCAACATATTTATACAATGTATCAACTACTTCTTCTATGCCCATATTCGTCGTATCTATATAAATAGCGTCTTCCGCGCGCCGAAGAGGAGCACAGGTCCGCGTAGAATCAATCTTATCCCGGTTCTTTATATCGCATTCGATATCTTTCTCTGTCACATCCTGGCCTTTCAATTTCAATTCCTTAAACCTGCGTTTTGTCCTCTCTTCGCCAGTTGCATCCAAAAAGAATTTTTTATCCGCATTCGGAAAAACTACCGTGCCGATGTCCCGGCCCTCCATAACTGAATCCCTGCTTCCGCCCAGCGCACGCTGAAGCCTGAGCATCGCTTCTCTGACATCCGGTATCTTGGCTACATCTGAAACATACTTTGTGATCCGCGGATGACGTATATCTTCGGTCACATCCCTACCGTCCAAAAAAACATTTTCTTCCGAACCGTTTTTTAAACTCTTTAGATCTATCTTGGCAGCCCTGGCGATCTCGACAATCGCCTTTTCATCTTTAAAGTCCGCTTTGTTCTCCAGGGCCTTCAAAGTAACCGCCCGGTACATCGCACCGGTATCAATATAAAGAAAGCCCATTTTCTGGGCTAATTTTTTGGCTACGGTGCTTTTTCCCGCACCCGCCGGTCCGTCGATAGCGATGATCATTCCAGGCTGTCCCTTTTTCGTTTGGCGCTGCGTAAAAATTTACGCAATGAATTCCTGTCTTTTTTCTCTATTATTTTTTTGAACCGAATGATGGAACTATTGAATTTGTTTAAAGACCTGACCAGCTCCTTATTATTGGTAAGAAAAATATCTTCCCAAAGCCCGGGATCAGAAGAGGCAATACGCGTCGTATCTTTTAAGCCCGAAGCAGCAAATTTCAAATAACTGCTAGGCACGGTATTAATCAGGCTGAACGCCATAATATGCGGCAGGTGGCTGGTAAACGACAAGATCTCATCATGTTTTTTAGGATCAAGCATAATCGTCTTCGCTCCAAGTTTATGCCAAAGCCGGCTTATTTTATTCATGGCATTTTTATTAGCTACGCGGCCGGGCGTCAATACACACAAAGAACCCTTAAATAAACCTAAACCAGCGTTAGCTATGCCTCTTTTTTCCGAACCGGCAAGGGGATGGCATCCTAAAAAATATTTATTTTTATTTGCCAGCCTATTAGCGGCCAGCAGTACCTCGGCCTTAGTACTGGCCACATCGATGATCACTGCCCCTTTTTTGGCTAATTTAAAAACTTGCGGCAGGCTTTGGATTAATTTTATGACTGGCGTAGCCAAAATGATCAGGTCCGCTTCCCTGATAAGGCCTAAAGATGTGCCGCCTGAATCTATGGCGTGCCTCTTTTTGGCAATGTTAATGGTCTTTTGATGTCGGCTTACCCCGATTATTTTAGAGGCCAACTTTCTCTTCTTTATCTCCAGGGCCATAGAACCGCCGATCAAACCCAGGCCCACGATGGCAACCCTGTCAAACAATTTCATATTCAGATCTCTCTCTCGACTACCTTGGCTATTTTCTTTAATTCCTGCATCAATTCCGTAAATTTTTTCGGTAATAACGACTGCGCTCCGTCGGACATCGCCTCTTCTGGCGCAGTATGCACTTCGATGATCAGGCCATCGCAGCCACTAGCCACAGCCGCCTTAGCAAGCGGCGCAACCAGGCCCCAGCGTCCGGCAGCGTGGCTCGGATCAACTACCACGGGTAGATGCGATAATTGTTTTACTGCCGGTACAGCGCTGATATCCAGGGTATTGCGTGTAAAATCCTCGAATGTCCTGATCCCTCTCTCACACAAGATCACGTTAAAGTTCCCGGCAGCAAGGATATATTCCGCGGACATCAACCACTCTTTTATCGTAGAAGACATCCCGCGTTTTAAGAGGACCGGCTTTTTGGTCAGGCCGACTTCTTTTAAAAGATTAAAATTCTGCATGTTCCTGGCGCCGATCTGTAAAATATCGATATATTTGGCAACTAAACTCACATCGCGCGGGTCCATTACTTCGGATACGGTCACCATGCCCAATTCATCGCCCGCTTCTTTCAGGTATTTTAACCCTTCTTCGCCTAAGCCCTGAAAGCTGTAAGGAGAAGTGCGCGGCTTGAACGCCCCCGCGCGTAAAACTTGCGCCCCTGCATTTTTGACTTCCTTGGCGATCTTGAATAACAACTCGCGGTTCTCCACGGCACATGGCCCAGCCATCACTGTAATACGCTTGTCGCCGATCTTAACCCCTTTTCCCAGGTCAATGACAGAATTCTGCTGCCGGAACTCGCGGGAAACTAACTTGTAGGGCGCCAATACCGGCATTACCTTTTCTACACCCGGAAAAACCTCCAGCGGAGTAACCCTTAAAATATCCTCAGGGCCGATCACACCGATGATCGTTCTCTCCGTGCCCCTGGAAACATGCGGAGTGAGACCCAGTTTTTCCACTCTCTGGATTATGTGGTTTATCTCTGAATCAGTGGCACCCGGCTTTAATACGATAATCATTTGTTCATCACCTTTCTTAATACGCTTATGAATTTTCGATTTTCCCGCATCGTAGCGATGGTCACACGGATAAAATTATTTAGGCCGTACTCCTTCATGTCCCTGACTATTACGCCGTATTTAAGCATTTCTTTAAAAATATACGTGCCTTCGCAGGCAACTTCTATCAAAATGAAATTTGCTACTGATGGAACATAGTTTATTCCGAGTTTTTCCAGGGCCGCGTAAAGATACTGCTTTCCTTTTAAGACCGTCCGGCGGGTATCCTCCAAGAATTTTTTATCGCTTACGGCTGCAGCAGCCGCAACTTGCGCAAGGTAATTTACGTTAAAAGGCTGCCTGGCCTTTTCCATATAACGCACTAGTTCCGGCCGCGCAACAGCGTAACCTACGCGTAACCCTGCCAGGCCAAAGGCCTTTGAGAAAGTTTTAAGGATAATGATATTATTTTGATCTATCCGGCCGAGGGTCTGCGGGAAATCCTTGGCGTCGACAAAAAGCTCATAGGCCTCATCAAAAACCACAATAACATTCTTAGGAATGCGTTTTAAGAATTCCGCCACCTCAAACCTGTCCACGTATGTCCCGGTCGGGTTATTGGGATTGGCGATAAAAACAACTTTTGTTCTTTTATTTATCTTCTTGGCCATACCGGCCAGGTCATACCTAAAATTCTTCAGCGGCACGGTAACAACTTTACGGTCGTTCACGCAAGAAACGATCTTATATTCCAGAAAAGTCGTATCGGCAGTAAGGATCTCCTCCTTATCGCCGACAAAAGTCTTGATGATAATATCGATCAGCTCATCCGAACCATTACCGATAATAAGATTCTGCGCAGCGATCCCCAGTTGTGCTGCCAGCGCCTTCTTTAAATAAAAGCTATTGCCGTCGGGATAACGATTTATCTGGCTAAGCGCTTTCTTGATAGCCCGCACTGCCCTGGCTGATGAACCCAAGGGATTTTCATTCGAGGCAAGCTTTATCACCTGCTTTAACCCCAATTCTCTTTTTACCTCATCGATCGGTTTACCCGGGATGTAGGGCGAGAGTTTTAAAATATTTTTTCTGATCAGATTCTGCATGTATTTTTAACTTAATCTCCAATAGGATAAGAACCCAGGATCTTCAGGAACTTACATTTATCTTCCAGGTCCGAAAGCGCCTTCTTTACGTTAGGATTTTTGTAGTGGCCGTTAAAATCCACAAAAAACAGGTAATCCCAGGCTTTTTTCTTAGAAGGCCGCGATTCGATCTTGGTCATATTTATCTTATATTTTTTGAACGGCAAAAGCATATCATGGAGCGCGCCGACCCTGTCTTTTATGGAAAATAGAATGGACGTCCGGTCCTTGCCAGTGACCGGTACATCAGTATCTCCGATCACCAAGAAACGGGTAATATTATACGGGCTGTCTTCAATGTCCGCGGCAAGCACCTTTAAGCCGTAGACTTTAGCGGCAAATGAAGAAGCGATGCAAGCGCTTCCTTTTTCTTTCGCTGCTATCTGCGCGGCGCGAGTAGTACTAGAAACCTCCACCTGTTCAACACCAGGTAAGTTTTCATTCAACCACATCCTGCACTGGCCAAAAACCTGCGGGATGGAATACAGGCGCTTTATTTTATTTATCGGGCACTTTGCTAAAAGGTTATGTGAGATATCCAGAATTATCTGGGCGCAAACCTTTAGGTCCGAGTCCACCAACATATCCAGGGTATACGTTACTGCTCCCTCAATAGAATTTTCTACCGGTACCACTCCGTAATCAACCGTACCCTTTTCTACTTCCAGGAATACATTGCTGATGCTGTCGCAGGGAATATACCCCACGGAAGAACCGAATTTTTTTAATGCCGCCAAATGCGAAAAGGTCGCTATCGGCCCCAGGTACGCTATCTTGATCGGCTTTTCCAGGGATAACGCGCTGGACATAATTTCCCGATAGATCGCAGATAACGCTTCTTTATCCAACGGCCCCTTGCTATTTTTCATCAGGCGCTTCAAGATCTCATTTTCCCGGGCAGGAGAATAAATGCTTTCACCCGTTGCGTTTTTTATCCGCCCGACTTTTAAGATGAACTTGGCGCGCTGGTTCAATAACTCCACAATAGAACCATCTATCCGGTCGATCTCCTTACGCAGCCTTTTGAGATTCATTTTCTGCCTCCGCATTAACTTGCGCGATCTTTTGTTCAAATTCTTCCATCTTGGGTAATTCTTCCAGTGACTTTAAACCAAAAAATTCCAAAAATTCTTTCGTCGTCCCATACACAAAAGGCCTTCCCGGCGCATCTTTTCTGCCGGCGATCCTAACCAGGTCTTTCTCCATAAGGCTGTCCATAATGCCGGTAGCGTCCACGTTCCTTAAAGATTCTATCTGTAATTTTGTTACCGGCTGTTTATAGGCGATGATTGCCAATGTTTCCAGCGCCTGCTGCGAGAGCCTCCTGGTAAAACGCTGTTTATAGAATTTCTTGATGAACGGCGCGTAATCGGCTGCAGTGATCAACTGGAAGCCTCCGGCGACTTCTTCCAGCCTGATACCTCTTTTATTCTGCTCGTAGTCCGCTTTTAGCTCTTCCAGCGTCTGACGAATTTCGCTGGGGCTAAGATTATCCAGCGCATTTTTGATCTGCTCAATAATTACCGGCTTATCACTCGTGAACAACAACGCTTCAATCACATTTTTTACCGCATTATCCGCCATTTACTTTACCTTTCTTTGCCTGTAGACTTCGTTAAGTAATTCCTGCGTGGTCCCCACATCCGGCGCACGCTCCAGAGCCTTTTTGATCATAGAAACGGCCTCGGGTTTTTTATATTGCAGCTGAAGAAGAACGCTCAACGCCTCATCTTCGATATCTTGGTGCCCTGTTTCTTTAACCGAGCCGGCCTTACGTTCATCCTGAATAAGGCCGAATTTTCCCACTTTTCCCTGAAGTTTAGCCACGATTAATTTTGCTTTTTGCTGGCCTATCCCCGGCAGAGACTGTAAAAATTTAGTATTGCCTTCATCTATGGCCTGAGCAATAAGCGAAATCGGCTGGTTTAATGCCTTTAATGCCGCGCGCGGGCCGATGCCGGAAACCGTGATAAACTGCTGGAAAAAATCTTTTTCTATTTCATTTAAAAAGCCGATCAGGACCGGTATGTTTTTTGAAGGGTCGCAGGAAAGATAATGGTAGGTAACCAGCTCTAAAACACCGTCGGGATTTGAACTTTCCTCGATGCGGCTTAAAATGATAGAAGGCATCAAGACTTCATAAGACAGGCCGTTGACATCCAGGACCACGCCTGAATCGGTCTTTTCTCTTAACTTTCCCAATATACGCGCAATCATAATCTAGACCTCGCTACATTGGTGTGGGCCAGGGCCAGGGCCAGGGCATCGGTTACATCGAAATACTTAGGCGATACCGCGCCCAAAGACAAAACATGCATTACCATTTGCTGCACCTGAAGCTTGGAAGCACTGCCCCTGCCTAAAACAGCCTTACGTACGTGCGTAGCTGCATATTCTACCAATGGAATATTTTTAACCGCGCATAATAAACACACTACGCCCCGCGCATGCCCCAACAAATATGCAGTAGTCGGATGGGCATAGTGCGCGTAAAGTTTTTCTAAGACCAGCACATCGGGTTTCGTCTCATCTACTAATTTCAAAAGCGAGCGGTATATTTTATTCAAACGCTTCGCCAGATCGTCTTTGGCATCCGTACGCACGACCCCAGCCTCGATAAGCCTGGGTTTATTATTTTTGAATTCGATTAAGCCGTAACCAGTGGTAGTCAACGCCGGGTCAATGCCTAATATGCGCATTTATTCTTATTCTGCCTGCTCTATGATCTCATCCGGGATATCAAAATTAGCATGCACGTACTGAACATCGTCGTGGTCTTCCAGCGCTTCCACTAAGGCCAGGAGCTTTTTTGCATCGGAACCAACAACCTTAACCGTTGAAGAAGGCACCATGGTCATTTCCGCATCCTGCATAGGAATATTTTTTGCCTGCAAAGCAGCCTTTACTTTTTCAAAATTCTGCGGTGTAGTAAAAACCTCAAAAGCCTGCGGATCTTCGGACTTGATATCATCGGCTCCGGCCTCCAGGGCTATATCCATCAGCTCTTCTTCTTTAACCGCAGTTTTATCGATCGCAAAATACCCTTTCTTGCTGAACATCCAGCTTACCGAACCGGCACCCGCGAGGTTTCCGTTATTTTTGGAAAAAATATTACGGATCTCGGCAGAAGCCCGGTTCTTGTTATCGGTAAGTGCTTCTACTAAGATCGCTGCTCCACCCGGGCCATAGCCCTCATAAAAAACTGTTTCATAGATAACACCCGGCAGTTCCCCAGTCCCGCGCATAATGGCGTTTTTGACGTTGTCCGAAGGCATATTCGCTTCTCTTGCCTTCTGTATTATTGCACGCAGACGGATATTCGTATCCGGGTTACCGCCGCCTTCCCGCGCAGCAACGGTCAATTCCTTGATGATCTTTGTGTATGTCGCACCCTTTTTTGCGTCAGCCAAACCTTTTTTGGCTTTATTCGTCTTCCATTTAGAATGACCTGACATCTTTTATCCTCCTTGAATAAACGTTAAATCCTAAATTCTAAATTCGAAATCCTAAACAATGTCAAAATCACAAATTCTAATAATCCAAACAAAATGTTTAAAATTTGTAATTTCGAATTTCGGATTTGTTTAGAATTTCGATATTCGAATTTCGTATTTATTTTCAAATAATGCAGGCAAGAATAAGCCGGGTCTTGTTTCCCCACACCAGAAGGTGCGAGGTGTGGCCATTCCTCTTGCGCGCCAGATTGCTCTGGTGCTACTAGCGGCCTACCTCGGCTGAAAAAGGCTTTAGGCCTTTAGAGCGGACCACTCTAATTTTCAGCCACTTTTGACCTTGCTCCACGCAGGGTTTTCCATGCAAACCGCATTACTGCGGCTCACGGTGGTCTCTTACACCACCTTTTCACCATCGCCTCGACACTGCCGTAAGGCAGTGGCGGGCAGTTTATTTTCTGTGGCACTTTCCCTACCTCGACGCCGCTAAAAAGCGGCGGCGGGCGCCCCATATTACGGGGTGCGCTGTCCTCCGGAGCCCGGACTTTCCTCCCCCGCTGCTTCGCTTTGCGAAACAAAGCGGCGAGGGCGGCCACCCTTTGCCTGCAAAATTCTTTTTAAGGCTTTATCAAACCTGCGGCCCTGGCTTTTTTAACCGCCAGATTAGCTAACTTATCCGCGCCGCAATTCTTCTCGCGCCCTATATGCGTGACGCTAAAATTATCAAAAGCAGAAATTATATGCTCTGCCTGGCCGTACAATATTTGGATCTTAGGGTCCCTTACTTTATATTCCTTATTGATCTGCCGGCAGAGAAGTTCGCTGTCCGTATAAACCTTGACTTTTTTTGCCTTCAAGATCAGTGCTTCCTGAAGAGCATATAAAAGAGCTGTATATTCTGCCAGGTTGTTGGTCGTACTGCCGATATACGAAGAAATGTTCCTTATCGTTTCACCGCTTTGGGAGATCACTATGCCTACTCCCGCAGGGCCGGGATTACCTTTGGCCGCCCCGTCAATATAAATCTCTAAAGAGCTATGACTCATCTTCCAGATAAAGTATGCGCTGGCACATCTCGCAGGTCACAATATGGTCATACATCTTTATTTCGTTGATCACCTGGTGCGTCACGTTCATAAAACAGCCTTGGCAGGAAAGGCTTGCTACTGGCGCCAAGGCCATGCCCTGGCGGTTTTTAAGTATGCGTTCGTATTGCGCCAGGATCTTCGCGTCAATGCCCTGCGAGGAATTCTTCCTCTGGGCCTCTAGTTGCGCCACTTTTTGCTCTATTTCTTTGATCCTGTCTTCTATCTTTTTCTTTTCCGCCTTAAATACTGATTCTTCTTTGGCCAGCCTTTCTTTTTCTTTTGCCTGCTCTTCACCGACGTGGTCGACATCTTCCATGATAACCAGGATCTGGTCTTCCAGGGCGGATTTATCCGCTTTTGCGCCCCCTATCTGCTGCAGCATCGCAGAGTATTCCTTATTTGTCTTAATAGAATAAAGCTGGCCCTGTAATTTTTTGATCTCTTCTTCTTTTGTACCCAGCTGCAATTCTTTGTCTTTTTTCTGTTTTAACAAATCCTTATGTTTTTCTTCAATGACCGATAAGGATTTCTTTTTCTCCTCAAACTCCAGTTCCTTTGCCTTTATCTCCTCGGGCAATTTTTCTTTCTCAGCAAGCAGCGCATAAATACCCTTATCCACTACCTGGAGTTCTTTTAACTTTAAGATCTGTTCTTTAAGATTAACCTTCTCCACAACACATCCTTAGTTATAAGCCGCCGATCCTCTCACGTAGAACCCTTGCTCGTTTTAATAATATGGGCGCAGAAGGACTTGAACCCTCGACCTCTACAATGTGAATGTAGCGCTCTAACCAGCTGAGCCATGCGCCCGAATCTGGCCTGAATTTATCTCTGGGCCCAGAAGGGTTCGAACCTCCGACCAAGTGATTATGAGTCACCTGCTCTACCACTGAGCTATGGGCCCTAATATATTTCACCTAGCTAGGACCCTGTGGTAAGCTTGCCGAACCACGGGCCCGCAAAGTAGTATTATATGATACTATTTTTAAGGGATTTTAGCAAGATAAAATTTGTAAGATTTATCTCGCAAAAATAGGCAGGACAATGACTTATCTATGGCCGACTACGGTCATATCAAAGAATGAACGCAGCCTTCTTGAACGCGTAGGATGCCTTAATTTTTTCAACGCCTTTGCTTCGATTTGCCTTACCCTTTCACGGGTGATCTTAAAAATATTACCCACTTCCTCCAGGGTACGCGCAGCGCTCTCACCGATACCAAAACGCAGTGTCAGGATCTTTCTCTCCCGTTCGGTAAGTGTACTTAAAGTACTGTTCATCTCTTCCTTCAAGAGCGAATGCACAGTGGCATTGGCCGGAGAAATGGCTTTCTTATCTTCGATAAAATCGCCGAAATGAGTGTCTCCTTCGTCGCCGATGGGCGTTTGTAATGAGATGGGCTCCTGGGCAATTTTTAAAATAGACTTAACCTTTTCCTGCGAGATGCGCATATGGCGGGAAAGGTCTTCCGGATTGGGTTCACGGCCGAAATCCTGGACAAAGGCCCGGGAAACACGGATGATCTTATTGATGGTCTCGGTCATATGCACCGGGATACGGATGGTCCGCGCTTGATCCGCGATGGAACGCGTAATTGCCTGCCTGATCCACCAGGTAGCATAGGTAGAGAACTTATAACCACGCTTATATTCGAACTTATCCACTGCGCGCATCAGGCCGATATTACCTTCCTGGATAAGGTCGAGAAAAGAAAGCCCGCGGTTGGTGTATTTCTTGGCGATACTCACCACCAGTCGAAGGTTCGCCTCGACCAGCTTTTTCTTTACACGGCTGAACTTTATATATTTGCCACGGATAAACTTAAGCTTTATCTTTACCTTACCTAAAGGCTCTTCCAGTTCCCCTATCAGCTGCCGTTTTCTCTTCTTCAGATCCTTATACTTATCTTTTGCCTTGGACTGTGCACGGCTCATTTTTACGCGTTCGATGCGCTCTATCTCATTGATGATCCGGTTCAACCTTTTAGCGATATCTTCAATGACAAAATTAGAGAAATTGAACTGGGTGATCACCTCAGCGTTGTAGACGCCGCGGGAGATCCTGCGCTTCAGTTTTTCGCAAAGACGGGAGATCCTGCGCATTACCGGGCCCTTACGCACCTTTATTTCATCTTTGACCGCCTCTTCTATGCTGAGTTTTCCCTTGAGTATGGAATTCGCCGCCTCCAGGGCCTCCTTGCAGGCAAAGGCCGTCGAAAAAAGGGCTTCTCTGAATTCTATTTCTGCCTGTTCTATGCGCTGAGCCAATTCGATCTCTTTCTCGCGGGAAAGCAACGATATTGAACCCATCTGTTTAAGATACATTTTTACCGGATCATCCAAAGGCATGACCACGCGTTCTTCGGACTTCACCTGCTGTTCTTCGAGGGCTTCCTCTTTCGCTTCCTGTTCTTCTTTTTCCTGAGCCATCGATTCTTCGTTTTCCACGATCTGTATGTCTTCGCTGCCCAACAGGTCAAAAACCCGGTCAATATCTTCGGTAGAAGACAGGTCTTCCGGCAAAAGATTGTTTACTTCATCATAAGTGAGGAACCCTTTCTGTTTGCCGAGGGTGATCAAACGCGCGATATCTTTTTTAGCCGCTTTCTTTTTCATTTTTATTAGAACCCTCCCCGTGTTAATTGCTGAAAATCCTGGGTTAATCTTTGCAATAGCTGGTCGTCCTTTGAGTCCTGTGCCGATTTTATTTCTTCAAAAAGCCGTTCTCTCTTTAAACGCAGGCGCTGATTTTTCAGCCTTTTTACACAATCCTCGGCGATCTCCTGCCGCCTCTCGCTTTCTATGAGGGGTTCGGAAGAAACCATCAATTCACCGATAAAACCGCTGATGTTATCGTCGGATAAATGGCTGATCAAATGATTGGGCTCTACTTTTTTACCCTGGGAAATAAGGTCAAAGGCAATGGATACGATCTTAGCCGCGCGCTCATCCTGAAAATCTGCCGGCTCCAGGTTGCCCTTTAGATTCACTATCAATTCGGACTCTTCAAGCATTAGTTTAAGCAAGAGCTTCTCCGCAGGGTTTATCTGAAAAACCTTATTCTTCACTGGATTCCTAACTTCAAGAGTGCCGGATTCCGGTTTTACTTTTTTTATCTGTATAAGCAACGATTCTTCCTTAAGGCCGAGGTCCTCTGCCAAGCACTTAAGATATTCCGATTTAAGCATTGCGTTCTTTATCTTAGCAATGGTAGGAAGCATTTCATTGGCTATCTTTACTCTTTTCTCGACGCTGGATACGGAAAAATGTGATTTCAGCGCACCCAGTTTATAATCAAAAAGTGTCTTGGCACCCTCTATTCTTTCTTTAAATTCTTTTATGCCGTATCTTCTGATAAAGGTATCCGGGTCAAAGCCCTGCGGCAGGTCTACGACCTTTACTTCCATTTCTTCTTCTAAAAATATATCCAGGCTTCTTAAAGTAGCGGTTTCACCTGCGGCATCGCCATCGAAGACTACTACGGCGTTACGCGTATAACGCTTGAGCAGCCTGACCTGTTCATAGGTAAGGGCGGTACCTTGCGAGGCAATAACATTATGCAAACCTTCCTGAAAAGGCACCAGAAAGTCCAGGTATCCCTCGACGATCACTGCGTAATCGATCTTCCCGATCTCATCTTTCGCCATATTCAGGCCGAAAAGATTTTTGCCTTTTATGTAAATCGGTGTTTCCGGAGAATTGACATATTTTGCCAGGTCCTTACCTTGCTCTACCGGTGGCAGGATCCTACCGCCAAAAGCAATGATCCTGTTCCTCAGATCATAGATAGGAAAAATTATCCGGTTGCGGAAACGGTCGTAATAGCCGCCTCCTTGCTTAGGCACGATCAGGCCGGACTTTTCCAGTAAGCTCAAATTTATATTCTTGGCCCTTAAAAAATTTATCAGCCCATCCCATCTGGCGCCTGCAAAACCCAGCTTAAAGGCATCGATGGTTTCTTTCTTTATGCCGCGGCCCAAAAGATAGTTTTTCGCCGGTAACCCTTCGTCGGAATTAAACAGACCTTGATAATAGATCGCCGCGAGTTCATTTATTTTATATAAAAGAGTGTTCAGGCTCTCAGCTTTAGAGTCATGCTCGGACTTAGGTAAAGCTACTCCCGCCCTTTTTGCCAACTGTTCCACTGCCTCGGGGAATTCCATGCGTTCATAGCGCATCAGAAAACTATAGGCATTGCCTCCCACGCCGCAGCCAAAACAATGATAGATCTGTTTCGCAGGGTTAACCATGAATGAAGCGGTTTTTTCATGATGGAAAGGGCATACTGCCTTAAAATTCCTGCCCGCGCGCCTTAAGGGAATAAAACTGGAGATGATCTCGACGATATCCGTGCGGTTCAAGATCTCATCAAGTGTCTCCTGTGGGATGCCACGGCTCATCAGCGTTTTACCCTCCTAAACCCTGAACAATTAATCACCTGGAACTCTTCTCCGGCTTTCTCTTGTATCCTGTCTAAAAGCAGATTCAACCCCAAATTATCCGAAGCAATATGCCCGGCAATAACCACATTTATGGACTTGTCCCTGGCCTCGGTTAAATGCTCCTCGCTCATATGCATGCAGATAAGCGTACGGATACCCAGTTTATAGAGTTTTTCGTAAACCTTCTTAGGGCCTTCTGTCCCGCCGGTCATCTCTACGTAAACTTTCCCCACCTCTGCCCTGGGTGAGCCGGAAATAATGCGCGGGGCGTTGTTTTCTGCAGTGGCAATTTTGTATTCGGGAATATCTTTTAGCATATCCAGAATATCCCCCACCTGTTTCGGCTTCTTCTCTTTTAAAAGCCGTTCCATATACGCATAGACCTGGTTATCCGCGGGTGTGTGCATGCACATAAAAGGCATATCGAGAAGTTTAGCTGTATCTACTGAGCGAGAGTGGTTTGCCGGAAGGATCCTTCTCTCAACCTCACTCATCCTCTCTTTTAAAAGCTCTTCTGCTTCCTTATTGGGAAAACCAAACTTCTTTAAAATGTCCACCTGCAGGCGCATCACATCATAAAAGATCGCCCAGGCTTTTCCTTCGGGATGATGCGCAACCACCAGGTCCAATCCGCCATGCTCGCGCAGCCTGTCTGCCAGGATAAGTTCTGCCGGGTCGATATCTATGCCCACCAGGATCCTGTTCACATCGGTATCAGGGCTACCGTGCAAGATACGCGTATCCGCGTATGGATGAGGTAATTCCTTGCGCAGGATTGCGTTGCTGCGCGGATCTTTTTCAATACCTGACTCAACCGCCAATTTATAAAGATTGGATAATTTCATAGAATATTTACCCCTTTAGAAATTTACGTTATTTAGAACGGAACCTACTTTAAAGTTTCCTGGATTGTTGGATTAGATTGCAAATCGGGCTTGATCTTCTTGACTATGTTATTAAAGATAAAAGCGTGCACCTTGGGCGAAAGTTCCAAAAAGTAAGGAGCCAGGTATGACCTTTTTACATCATTGCGTAAGTTATCCGGGCCGGATAGGCGTAGTGTCAGCAAAAGCAGGCTAAAAACGAGGCTGGCACGGAAAACGCCTAAAACCAAAGCCGCCAATCTGTCCAAAGAAGCGGTTTTTTCTTTTCTCTTGACGAACTTTAACACCAGGTCCCTGAGGACCATAGAAATAAAATACCCGAAAATAAGTAAAGCCACAAAGCA
>JAQUNK010000019.1 GCA_028717645.1 Candidatus Omnitrophota bacterium | reverse complement strand
GCGGGTCCGCCTTCGGCGGAAGTTGATAAAGGTGTTGTAATAAATTAAAAAATTGTCCCTGTAGCTCAGTTGGATAGAGCATCTGCCTTCTAAGCAGAGGGCCGCGTGTTCGAATCACGCCAGGGACGTTTATAAAACGATGAAAAATTGGATAAAAGTAATACTGGTTGTTTGTTTACTGCTTTTTACCCTTTTGATCGCCTCTTTACACGTTTTTGTCAATCTCAAAGGTAAGGAAATATTAACTACCAGGTTAGAGAAGGCCTTAAAGCGCGAAGTAACGATCGCCAGCGTTAAAACAACTTTCTTCGCAAACATATGTATCCGAGATATAGAAGTAAAAGGCTTGTTTAAAATACACGAAATTTATGCTAATGGCGGGCTGTTGAATGTTTTTAGAAAGAGTTACAGGTTTCCTTTATTAAGGTTAGTCCATCCGGAAGCGGACATTAGCCTGCATTCCGAAATGGATAAACCTGCAGCGTTACTCGCGGCCGGTCAGACAAACGTGACTGCGGCGAATGAAGCGGCTGCTGTTATCCCTACAGTACAAAATACGGAACCCGCACTTAAAAAGATATCCCTTCCCAAGTTCAGCATCAGCCGCTTGATAATAAAAGACGGCAGGATCAATCTTATGGATAAAGTTTCCGCAGATAGAAATATATCCTTTTCGGTAAAAGACATAAACGCCAAAATAGAGAATCTAAATTTTACCGGCCATGGCCGTACGGTGACCGATTTTGAAATTGCGGGCAAGATCCCCTGGCAAAATACCGATTACGAAGGAAAGGTCGAAGTTTCCGGATGGATAAATTTATTCAAGAAAGATATCGATGCGGTTTTTAAGATCTCCGACATAGACGGCGTTTACCTTTATCCTTATTATTCCAAATGGGTTGATCTGGAAAAGGCACGCATTGAAAAGGCGAAACTTAATTTTTCCAGTGCGATCCAGGGCCTGGATAATGATGTGACCGCCACCTGCCATTTGGAATTAACCGATATCGTACGCAGGCCCCGCGGCCCGGAAGAGCCGCAGGAGAAAGCCGAGAGGATCGCCGATGCATTATTAGAGATATTCCGTGAATTTAACGAAGGAAAAATTGCCCTCGATTTTAAGATAAAGACAAAAATGGATTATCCTCAATTCGGGTTTGAAGATATCCGCCAGGCGGTAGAAAAGCAGGTCGCTAGCCGTAGAAAAGGTATCTCGGTAAGCGTAGAAAAAGTGGCCCTTTTACCGGCAAACCTTATCCGCTCGACCTTCAAAGGCTTCATCGGGATGTTCAAGGCTGCGCTCGACGGCGTATTTGCTACGGGTAAGGTATTTAGCGATACGGTGATCAGCCCTCCGCCAAAGGCTGAAAATAAGACAAGTGAATGAAAAATATGCTATACTATAAGTATGGCTAGGAAGTTAAAAAGATGGTAAGAGTTTACCCCAGATATACCGCAGACGGGTCAGTGAGTTTAAAAGTCCCTGACAACCACCTTAACGGTTTATTCGACGCGAACCTAGAGAATATCAGTTTCGGCGGTTTCGCCATGAATTGCGTGCTAAAAGTAAATATAGATACGGATATCAGTTTTAAATTGAAATCCTGCCTGTTGAACGAGCCAATACAGGGAAAGGCGAGGATCAGGCACGTGAGGGAAGACGGCTACAAGACCGCCGTCTATAAAATGGGTGCGGAATTCGTCGATATAGATAAAGACGCATTAAGATATTTTATCTCAAGGCTAGAGCACTATTCTAAAACAGAGCAGAAAGCGCATGTCAGAAAACAGATAATGCGTTCCATCGAGGTGCCTTTTTAGGCCGGTAATTAAGATTAGGCTTCGAGCATTTAGCTTTCTCCGTAAAAGTATTACGGAGATTTTTTATAGGCAAAATCGTGCTTTACAGGCCTATTCAAAGCGGATATAATTGATTCGTTTCTAATGGGGGAGGGGGCAAATATGATGACCATCAGCCGTTTTAAAAAAATATTATTTGCGTCGGGAGCAGCTTTAAGTTTACTGTTTTTTTCTGAAGTGGCGTTTGCCCGTGACCACGGCAGGGGGGATTATCATGGCCGCAGCGGGCGCGAAGTGGTCATTTATAGGGGAGAGAGGTTCCATTATCACGAAGGCAGGTTTTACCGGCCGAGTTTTTTTGGTTTTGACTTTAATTTCGTGATACCGCCGGTAGGTGTAGTGGTAACTTATCTACCGTTCGGATACAGGACGGTGATTATCGGCGGAGCAAGGTATTACGAGTACGACAATGTTTATTATCAGCCCTGCCCCGGAGGCTATATCGTAGTGCAGGAACCGGTCAGGGCGAATGAATATATTTCACCGAACGTAATTTATGCTCCTGCACCCAGTGCGGTATTGCCGCAGGGGCCTAAGGTTAATCCGCTGGAGAGGGAAACGGTAACTATCAATGTCCCTGCTGCCAGTGGTACAAACATCGCAATCACCCTGGTCAGATATCCTACCGGTTTTGTCGGACCACAGGGAGAATTTTATGCTACTCTTCCTACCGCCGAAGAACTTAGAGCCAGGTACGGAAAGTAAATAGATTTATTCACTCGGGGATATGGTGGGTGTAGCTCAATTGGTTAGAGCGTCAGACTGTGGCTCTGAAGGTCGCGGGTTCGAGCCCCGTCACCCACCCCAGTAATATCATTCTCCTCGCATAATGGGAGAGTTTGAAGGCTATGATCTGAATACCGGTCATAGCCTTTTTTATCTCGCGCTGTGTTAAAGACTTAGGGCATTGCATTTATTAGCTGCATACCGAAAGTTCCTGCACCGCAAGCTGTTTAAAAAGCCTCTCTGAATTAAGCCACTTTATCGCCCAAATAGGCGAATTCCTCTCTTATTTAATGGAGGCTATTTAATGGCATTTTTTAGACATAAATAGTTACATTTTGCACTGAATTATAGCATTAAATAGGCTAAATCATATTCATTTAGATTAGTCAGTAAGAGCAAGGCATGGTATAATTTATTAATAACCCGTATAAACTTAGGAGCTAAATTGTGAAATTCTCTAAAAGTATAATCGGCAGATTTTATCTAGAAACACAAGTAAAGTCTTGGATAACTGGGTATTTTCTAAGAGACGCTAGGGAATGGTTGCATATTTATAATATTCTTCAGGAACAGCAAGATGATTGGTTGGTTATGTCATATGAGGCAAAGAAATTTATTAATTTGAGATTTTCTTTTGAATGTTCTCTCAAATCTTTAATCATGTCTTTGTCTAATAAATATGAATTAGCCTCTCAAGCTTATGAAATCCTAAGAAGACATCAACATGATTTAAGCAATTTATATAAAGAGTGTTTATCCCGAGGGAGAAGAAAATATAGAATAATTTCGCCATCTTTCGAGCCAAAGTTAGCTAAAATAGATAATCTGGGGATTGGGATCAGATACGATCTAGATTTTAAAACTGCTTATAAAAGACAGTCGTTTAGAGAATTGTTTGTTGATGGACCTGTTTCTAGTGTTGTTTTAGACGATTCATTCCGGAAAGATTTTCTTAAGGAAACAACTAATCTATATAAGCGCGCGCGTAAAATCGAAAGTATTAGATTTGCTAAACATCATATTTCTACGGGGGACGATGCAGGAAGAGTTGAAAATTATATAAGAACCAAAATCATTAGGTAGATGCATTAGGGAATATGTAGTTTTTAATCCGCATTAGAATTGACGGTTAGTTGCTTCCAGATTTCTTTCTGTTTTATCCAGCTGAATTCCTTACTAATCTCATTAACTTTGTATTCAGGTATTTCAAATAGCCGCTTGTCACTGAAGAATAAAATTTCTTCCTGGATCTCCGGAGCTAGGAGCAGCATTCCGGTGATTTGGCAGATCCTCACATGGCTTAGGTTAAGCCAACTTGCTACTTGTTTTAAGTCTTGAGCCTTGCCTTTAGCAATAATGTCTTGAATTTGGTGCGCCAGAATAAGATTCTGTCTTAGCTGGGGTTCATTCTTAATGTTGATCTGGTTAGGGGGGACTGGCAGATTTTTGAGTTCCTTGAGCTCTACCTTATATTGGCGCCTCTTATTATCTTTTAGCAGAACGATTTCAAGAATTCCCTTGTTACCATCGAAACTCACCTCTTTAAGGACTGTTTTAATAATCGCAATCTTATCTTGGAGGCTAAAAGTATCCCATACTTTCTCGTCGAGCTTTGGCAGTGAAGTTAAAGTTCTGAGTAATTCGACGATTTTATGCTCAATCTTTTGCGCGCTAAGCAAGCGGGTAGGACAGGTTTTGTATCCGCGCTTGCGAGCGCTCATACAAAGGTAGTAATGATACCTGTATTTGCTGGCTTTGATGTTATAAGAAAAATACATCGCGCAGTTGCAGGCTTTACAGCGCAGGAGGCCGGAAAGCAGGCCTATATGTTTAGCTTTTTTTATCGTCTTCCATTCAGGTCTATTTTCCACAAGGATACTTTGCGCCTTCTGGAAGGTTTCTCCTGAAATGATAGCTTCATGCTCTCCGGGATAAAGCTCGCCTTGGTATGAAACTTTACCGATATAAAGCGGATTTCTTAATATTAACTGTATACCATTGCTTGTAAACTGAATTCCGCCAAACTTTTTGCCTGTTTCAGATGTATACTGTTTAGTTGTATATCTGAGGTCATTCATAATCATGGTTACGGATAAAAGAGATCGTTTTTCGATATATAAGTCAAAGATTTTACGTACAAGCTCGGCTTCCTTTGGGTTAATGACAAGCTTATGCTTATCCTTGTCGATGTTATAGCCTAACGGCGGCCTTCCGCCGATCCATTTGCCTTTTCTCTTGGCAGCGCCCATCTTGTCGCGGGTGCGTTCTGAGATAATTTCACGCTCAAACTGCGCAAAGGAAAGAAGGATATTAAGCGTAAGCCTACCCATCGAGTTTTGCGTATTAAAATGCTGCGTTACTGAAACAAAAGTAACACCATGATCTTCGAATACAGAGAGAAGCTCTGCAAAATCTAGGAGTGAGCGAGATAATCGGTCGACCTTATAGACCACTACGCAGGTAACCTTATTAGCTTTGATATCGGTCATAAGCCTCTGAAGCGCGGGTCTGTCTGTGTTTGCTCCCGTGAAGCCCCCGTCATCGTATTCTTCTGGTAAACAGACCCAGCCTTCGTTCTTTTGGCTGGCAATGTAGCTTTCGCAGGACTCACGCTGGGCATCCAGAGTGGTAAAGTCGCGCTCAAGCCCATCACTGACGGATTTACGCGTATAAATAGCGCAATTAACGATCCTTTTCTCTTTAAGCTCTATGGTTTTCATAGGTTAAAAAAGTTATAGCCGTTCCAGTGTGCTCCGGTAATCTTTTCGGCTATGGCAGTGAGGTGCTTGTATACTTTACCCTCGAATTCAAAGCCGTTTTCCAATACCTTAACCTGGTATTTTTTACATCGGTAATCCTTAGTAATGATAGTGCCTGGAATAGGGAGGCGCATATCCCTACCGCGAGTCTTTGTTCTTGCCTGCGTTTCCACGCTAACCTTGGGTCGAATTGCCTTATTGTTAACCGGATCATAAAGGGCAATGAGTTCCTTAAGCCTGTTTTGCGCTTTCTGTGACAAACTGCCATATTCTATCTCTTGTAGTCGGTAGGCGATTCTTCTGACCAGGTAGACTTTGTTATCCGAGCTCGCCTTTTGGCCATCAAACAGTGCCTCAAATTCCTTCTGGAGCTCCGGAATCGTCTTATTTTTCAAGGCCACAATCTTGGCATTTATGGCTTTTTCCATAGGTAGTTTACCTCGTTACAATATAGGCATATAAATCGCCATATATCAAGGTAATAAGAGAGGTAATTTTGGGTTGTTAAAGGCGTTTAAAAAGGGTATAATCAACCTACGCTAGGAGAGGGGCTTAAGGTAAAAGAGATAAATTAAAAATATGAAAACCGAAGCTAAAAAGAACATAGAGAAACTAATTAGTAAATACGAGATGCTTAGGGATCAAGATAAGATTAAATCTTATAACGAAGCCCAAACTCGTAATGAATTTATCGAGCCTTTGTTTGAGTATTTAGGCTGGGATATGAGAAATCTGAATAATGAAAATGAGGTAGCAACAGAAGAAAAATCTACTTCGAAAGATAGGCCGGATCTAGCTTTTAGACTTCATCATATACCAATTATGTTTTTAGAGGCGAAAGCATTAAAAATCGATCTCGATGAGTGGAGATGGGCAGAGCAAGCGATTAATTATAGTTGGAATAAGGGGGTAACTTGGGCAGTTCTAACAGATTTTGTAAGTATAAAGGTTTTTAATGCTGAAATACCTCCAAGGGGGATTTCAGATAACCTATTTTTTGAAATATCCTACCGAGATTATCTTAATAAATTTGACCAATTATGGCTTTTGTCGAAAGAAGGCTTTGAGCAGGGGTTACTTAGTAAAGAAGCTGAGAAGTGGGGAAAGCTTACCAAGAGAAAGCAGGTTAGTGAAAAGCTTTTTGAAGATTTAAATATTTGGCGCTCTATCTTATCTAAAGGATTTAGCAAGGATAATAAATTAACGCAAGATGAGCTTGACGAAGGCGTGCAAAGAATATTGGACCGCCTAATGTTTATTAGAACAGCAGAAGACAGAGATATTGAGCCAAAAGTTTTACTGCCATTACTAAGAAGTTGGCAGGAAAAAGAACGCAAAGAAAAGCTTTACCCGTCTTTGGTAAAAATATTTCGTCAATTCGACGATGGTTATAATTCAAAAATATTTGCAGTTCATTTCTCAGAAACTTGGAATCTAGAAGATAATATTTTGTGTGAAGTTATTGAAGGCCTTTATACGACCAAAGACGGCTATCGGTATGATTTTTCAGCTATTTCAGCTGATGTATTAGGTGGAATTTACGAGCAATACTTAGGTAACATTTTAAAACAAGCTAAAAAAGGAACAACAATACTAGAGGGCCATAAAAAAAGAAAATCTCAAGGTATTTATTATACACCACGCTATATTGTCGATTTTATTGTTAAAGAAACTCTCGGAGAGGTCTTAAAAAATATTGAATCAAAAGATATTTCTAAGATTAAAGTTCTTGATCCAGCCTGTGGCTCTGGATCGTTCTTAACTTGTGCTTACGATGAAATTTTGCATTATTATGAAAAAGATAGCTCAAAGCTTAACTTATTCACTCAACTCGAGATACTCAAAGATAATATTTATGGTGTTGATCTTGACGTTCAGGCAGTAGAAATAGCTCAGCTTAACCTGCTTTTAAAGGCCTTATCCCAAAAAGCAAAACTCCCTACGTTACAGCATAACATACGGGCGGGCAATTCACTGATTTCTGGCGATGAGGAAATACTCCAACCTTATTTTGGTAACAGCTGGAAAGACAAAAAAGCATTTAATTGGGAAAATGAATTTAAGGAAGTTTTCGCCCACGGTGGATTTGATGTGATCATAGGGAATCCTCCATACCTGAGCATAGAGAGAGGATTGCTTGAAGATTTACAGTACTTTAAAGAAAAGTATAGAACTATCGAAAAAATTTACGATATTTTTGGTTTATTTATTGAGAAATCTTTGGTCCTGTTAAAAACAGGGGGTTATCTGGGTTTTATTGTCCCGAATACAATCTTACAAAATGATTCTTTCCGACTATTGAGAAAAAAAATTTTAGAAAGCGCAGAAATTATTTCTATTAACAATTATAAAGATGGAGTATTTACAGAAGCCATAGTCCCAACAGCCGTATTGATTTTAAAGAAGCAGAATAAATCTTCAAAAAATGAAATAGATATAAGTATATATCAAAAGGCAAACTTGATAAGCAAAACAATGATTATGCAAAGCAATTTTTTGGACGAGCCTTTTTATAGATTTAATTTATCAATAAATAATAGCTTTCTTAATCTAAAAGATAAGTTATATAAAAATTCATTGTTATTGAAAGATATCCTCAAAGTCCAGGAGGCGATTAAAACGGGCGATGATAAAAAATTTATTAGTGATACCACTGCGAAATCTAAGAACCAAAAAATATTATTAAAAGGCGGCGATATAGATAGGTATTTAATAAAAAAAGAAAGATTTATTGATTATGATGTTAATTTACTGCGAAGACCCGGAAAAAAAGAAATATTCGATCTTCCTAAGAAACTATACATAAGACGAATAAGCAATAGGCTAATAGCTATAATTGATACAAGGCAGCGATACGCCGTCCATACATTATATACAGGGATTTTGATTAAAGAAAATTATTACTATGAATATATCCTGGCATTATTAAATTCAAAGCTATTCACTTTTCTCTATAGAAATTTATTTCCCTTTAAAGGTAATATTTTTCCGGAAATCAGGATAGGAAATTTAGGGGAATTACCAGTGAAGGACATAGAAAAAAACAAACAAATGATTTTCGTGAGTCTTGTAGATAAGATTTTAAAATTGAATGTACAGCTTGGATCTACTAATGAAAATTCTGATAAATGGAATGCAATAAAATCAGAAACCAGCAATCTTGATTTAAGAATTGATGAAGAAATATATAAGCTCTACGGGATAACAGAGGAAGAGAAGAGGATAATAGAAGGTAATAGAAGTTAAGGCAACTCTCTAAAATAGGGAGGTTTTTATTGAATAGGAATAATAATATTTTCACCTTGGGCAATAATGAAAATAAAAGGAGAATATGATGTCTTTTAAAGAACTGATATGGGCTTCATTTTTAGGAACATTTTTCGGCTTTATATCTGCCGTTGCATTGTCTGTAATTACATATTTTATTCAACGAAGATTAGCGAATAGGGTTTTTAAAAAACATCTTAAGAGAGAATTCGAATACGATATTAACTTATTACGAAATTGGATTGATGAAATTGAAAAAATATTAAGAAAGCTCGCCGCAAAAGATAAACAAATTTATTACTATATAAAGTATTCTGACTTAGCTCGATATTTTATTGATGAATCATTCAAGTTAGGTTTAATATACAATTTATTTAATAATGAAGAGGTTTTTAATTTAAATAAGCTAGTAACTCACTGTAGTCTTGGTACTGAACAATTTATTAATAAAAAAGTTATTGAATATCAGAATTGTCCAATTGCCGAAGAAGATAAGCAACAAAAACAGCTATTAAGGGATTGTGAATATCAAAGAGATGAACTTAATAAATTTAAAATTTTTCTTGAGGGGTTATTAAAGAAAATCAAATAGGTAATATCAAAATACAGTAACTTAAGAAGATTCTTTAAGACACTGTATGAGTGAGATAAGAAGGCGAGAGATATTAAAAGGATAGTATATGGGTTTAATAAAAAATTTGTTCAATAAAGAAATTCAAGATGTAACATTCGAAGACATCGAGAATTTAATAAAAATTAAAAAAGAGGAAGATAGGATGCTGGAGTATAAAGCATCAGATATTCTTGAAAAGCCAGAACAACTATCTCGGTATATTTCAGCTTTTTTAAATAGCGAAGGTGGAATAATCGTTTTAGGATTGCGCGAAGATGACCCAAAAAAGAAAGAAAAACTAGAGGCAAAAATTTATCCTCAGCGGATTGAACTTGTTGATGAAAAATTTACAAAAGAAAGAATAAACCAGTTAATATTTAGTAATATTCAGTACTCAGCGATTCCCGCCGTCAATATTTATCCTATTAGGAAAGCAGGAGAGAAAGGAGCTATTTTTTTGATAGAGGCATTGCAAGGTATTAACCCTCCATATCAAGCTGCGGATGGAAAATATTACAGGAGGTTGAATGCTACTGTTTATTCAATGCCACATTATGAAATTGCTGATTTCTTCGGTAGACGTAGCAAGCCTTTGTTGGGTATAAATATTGAATTTCTGGAAGTAAATTTTGACACTAGTCTCAATGCTTATGTTTTTACTATTCGGTTGTGCTTGAGTAATGTTGGTAAAGCAGGAGCAAGAGATACTTACGCGACGTTCTCTTTTCACAATCTAGAAATCATGCAGCAAATGTATGGCCTTTTGCAGAACATCGATAACCTACGCGATGGGATACCGTCTTTACAATTTACTCAGACACAATCAGTCATTCATCCGGTACCAGGTAGACTAACTAGGTTAGTTGATCTAAAACTTAAAGTGAAATTAAGACATGAACCTATCAGGATAAAATATGATTTGGTGTGTGAAGGTATGGATTATTTTCAGGATGAATTTAGTTTACCAGTAGCGAATCTAGGTGTATATTTGGACGCCAAAAAGGCTGGCGGACCAATAGAACTGCATTACCAAACGCCACATTTAATGAGTGGCTTAATTACTGCTAAGGAGATTAAGTAGGTTGTTACCAGAAATTTTTTTTAGTTGTTTTTAAGAATATATGGTATAATTATTATTGTATAGAACGCTGTATTGTAATAAAACCAATATAGCTACCCACTGTACTAAACGGCACTTACTAGAGAAAAGGTAAGTGACCTGCCTACGTGAGGCGCCTTTGAGCGACACGTCTTGAAGTAGAGTTTATTAAAACAAGACAGTGTCGTTTTTTTGTTGCTACGGCACTTATAGTCAACAGAAAGGAAGGTGTCTCATGAAGATTCAAAAAATTCACGTTTCAGAAATCAATCCCGCCCCGTACAATCCCCGCGTTGATCTCAAACCAGGCGATTCCGAGTACGATAAACTCAAACAAAGCATTGTTACTTTTGGCTATGTAGAGCCGCTCGTATGGAACGAGCGCAGCAAAACTCTCATCTCAGGCCATCAGCGTTTAAAGATTCTAAAAGAACAAGGAATTCAAGAAGTTGAAGTCAGCGTTGTAGACTTGCCGCTTGAAAAAGAAAAAGCCCTTAATATCGCACTGAATAAGATAGAAGGTAGGTGGGATGAAGATAAATTAGCTAATCTTCTATCTGAATTAAACGAAATGCCAGAGTTTGACGTGGGGCTTACCGGTTTCGACGCTCCGGAAATAAGCGAACTACTGGATAACTATTCAGAGGTAAAAGAAGATGATAATTTCGATTTTGACGCTTGTCTTGAATCGATCAAAGAGCCAATTACCAAAGAAGGAGATTTGATTCAACTAGGTCCGCACCGCATCTTCTGCGGTGATGCAGGTAATCCAGAGCAGATAAAGCTTCTTTTAGGTAACGAAAAGATAAACCTTCTAAATATGGATCCGCCGTACAACGTCAATTATTACGGTGGCAACCGTCCGCAAGCCAACGCACGCCCTAAGAAGCATAAACTCTGGGATAAAATCTATTCAGATGATTTGAGTCAGGAGCAATATGAGCAATGGCTAAAAGATATTTTTGCCAATATTAACCCTTACTTTACTAAGGGCGCTCCCGCCTACATATGGAATGGCCATAGGCAGTTTGGCCCGATGTATTTAATGCTCACTGAGCTTGGGTTTCACGTGTCATGCGTAATCACCTGGGCAAAGGAGCGTTTTGCCATTGGTTATGGCGATTATAACCAGCAGACAGAATTCTGTCTCTATGGTTGGAAAGAGGATAACGGCAGTCACATTTGGCATGGTCCCAATAACGAAAGCACTCTTTGGGAGGTCCATCGGGATTTAACGCGTGATTATATCCACCCTACACAAAAACCCATCGCCCTAGCCCAGCGCGCCATAAGAAATAGCTCAAAACGAAGCGATTTAGTCTTGGATTGTTTCTTGGGCTCTGGCTCGACCTTAATTGCAGCAGAGAGCCTCAAGCGGCGCTGTTTTGGCCTTGAAATCGACCCAAGGTATTGTGACGCCATAGTCAGGCGTTACATCGCCTTTGTAGGTAAGGAGAATATAGCAGAGAACTTAAAAGAGAAGTATACTCCGGAGGCATCCCATGGCAGACAATAAATTAATTCCAGACAGAAATGAAATCCCTATACTTTCGCTCATCCAACAGGTAAAAGATAACACGATTGACCCTAAGACTTTAGATAAGGAATTAAGGCAGGCCTGCGTTGAGGTGTTCTTAGTAGAGGGGTATTCAATTTCTGGCATGGCACAGATCTTAAATAGAAGCGAAAAAACAATACACCGCGATATCGAGGAGATTAGAGACCGCAATGCCTTAAGCCCTAACGCTGAACTTGCTAAAAAGCTAATAGGCGAACTCCTGGTTTATAGTCGTAGTCACCGGGATCATCTTATGCGCTTATCCCGCAGTAAAGAAGGGTCTATTTCTGAGCGCGCTCAGGCAGAGTACTATGCTGCGCGCGTTTGGCTTGATTTAACGGCAAGGCTTCAAAGCATAGGATATCTGCCGAGTAGCCCGCAGGCATTTGTAGGTGATATCTTTTGCCATATGGATGATGCCCAGGATCAGAAAGAAGCAGGTTTTCTAATTGCCCAAGCTAAGGCTCTTGAGGCAATCTTAAAGGAAACAAATGCATCTGGGGAGGAGCCCATAAAGGAAATCAGCCAGATTAGTAATGAAATGATTAAACTTATCGAATCACCAAAAGTCCAAGACAAAGGAGTAATAGATGAACAATCAGGAAATAGACAAGCTTAAGGCTTGTAAAGAACGCCTAAGCAAAATTAGAAAGGAAGTCTTGTCAAAAGATTTTCTTAGCTTCAGAAGATATTACTTTCCTCACTATAATAAGTACCCTGACTCAAAGATGCACAGGGAGCTTTCAGAGATACTGGGTAAGATCACCACAGAGCGCGGTTCTAAAGTTGCTATTGCCGCTCCCCGTGGCAGCGCCAAGAGCACACTCGTAAGCCTACAGTATGTTATTTACTGTATCTGTTTTAAGCTTGAGGAATTTATTGTTATTGTTTCGCATACTCAGGAGCAAGCAGCAAATTTTCTGGATGATATAAAGAAGGAATTCGAAACAAACCCATTTCTACAGCAGGATTTTCCATCAGTATGCGAGTTCGGAAGTAAGCTTGATCCTCCGCGTTGGACAAAAAAAGAAATTCTCACCTCAAACAAGATTAAGGTTATTGCCCTTGGTACAGGTCAGCAGATTCGCGGCCGGCGCAACAGAGAGTTTAGGCCATCGCTTATCATCCTTGATGATATCGAAAGCGGCGATTGTTTTCAGAATCCGCAAGGTCAGGAGCATCTTTTTGCCTGGCTTACCAAGTCAGTTCTTAAATCAGGCTCAGGGAAAACAAATGTCGTCTATGTCGGGACCATTCACCACTATCATTCGCTCCTTGCCCAGTTTACACATCCAGATTTGTGTCCTGGCTGGATTAAAAGAATATACCATTCAGTGATCTCTTGGCCTGTGCACCAGAAGCTTTTGGAAGAATGGATGAGTATCTATAACTACCGCTCATGCTTTAACGGAAAGACTGGTCCAGAGGCAGCTAGGGAGTTTTACTTTGCGCATAAGAATGAGATGCTTGAAGGCGTAGAAGTTCTCTGGCCTGAGAATGAGGAGATGAGCTTCTATCATCTTATGGTTAAACGGGAACAGGAGGGATGGGTTAGTTTTGACAGTGAGATGCAGAATGAGCCGGTAAACCCGAAAGACTGCTATTTTAATATTGAAGAAATACATTATTGGGACGATCGTTTTGCTTCCGAAAAAGAACTTCTTTCCGCGCTTGAATCCGATGGATTTGAGATGTGCGGAGCATGTGACCCTAGTTTAGGTAAGCAAAGCAGAAATAGCGACTTTTCAGCTATTATCTCGGTAGTACGTAGTAAGAAGGATGGAAGTATCTATGTTGTTGATGCGGATATCCAAAAGAGGCTGCCTGATAAGACGATAGATGATATCCTTGCCTATCAGAGGATAAGGAAGTATTCGCGCTTTGGCTTTGAAACAAACCAGTTCCAGGAGTATATGGCAAGCGTATTAGAGAAAAGAAGCAGTGCCGAGAAGACTTATTTACCTTTAGAGGAAATAAAACATTCTACAGATAAGTTAGGACGCATACAAGCTCTGCAGCCTTTGGTTAAGAGCGGAGTAATTCAATTTTCTAAGAGACATAAGATCCTTCTTGAGCAGATGAAGTTTTTCCCCAAGGCAGATCATGACGACGGTTTGGATGCCCTAGAGATGGTAGTGAAGCTTTGTAAGGATGTAGGAGATGGTGGAGTGGCAGCATGGATTTTAGGAGACGAGATTCCTAAAGATGGGTGCTGGTTTCCGGTTGTAAGATTTAATGCAGGGTGCTAATGGCCGCTCTCTAAAATTTTACCACTTGCAAATAGCCTGTATAGAGAGGGTTTTTCTACTGAGCCGTATTATTGGGCCACCTGAACGGATTCACCTCTCGTGATATGCGATAGGACGACTCAAAAAAGGATTTACAACTGGGAAGAGGAGGTATAGAATAAACTCATTACAAAGAGGCGGTAAATGAAGTTCACAGAATAAAATTTAACGTAACTCCCTAAAGGATAGGGGTTGTTTTATTTAATTAGGGACACTCCTATTGTAATTCTATGGTATTGATTAATAAATTCAGAAATGGTCTTGAAGGATTTTTAGGTGAATTGAAAGGAGTAATTCCATGTCAAACGGAATAACAATCAAAGACGCTATTCTCCAGCTTGAAGATATCAGAAAATCAACGGTGATTTCTTATATGGCATCACAGAATGCACTTGTTGGACCAGAAGACGCCGGTATGCTAGTTGATACTATTGAGATGATTTTACCTGCAGCAAGAAAATTTGAACGACTTGATCTATTTTTGCATAGTCCCGGAGGATTTCTCGATTCTGCCTATAAGATAATAAGAATATGTAAAGAGTATTCTAATGAGTTTAACGTTATAGTACCGTTGGCGGCGAAATCGGCCGCAACCGTAATTTGCCTAGGTGCCAATGAAATTGTAATGACGGTCTTTGCAGAACTTGGACCTATTGATCCTATAATTCAGCATCCATACAAGCCAGATGTTCGTGTACCTGCTAGATCCATCAAAGACTTTTTTGCGTTCTTGAACTCAACTGAAACGGAGAAAATACTTGTTGATCCGCAGTTCAAGACACAGATGTCCAGTTTGCTTGATCCTTATCTCATTGGTTCTTATCAGACCGCACTCAATTCGTCAAAGCAAATTGCCGAGAAGCTACTGAAGGAGAACGCTTTGAAGAGTAAGCCTACCCAGGTTGACGAGGCAGTAAAGAAGTTAACTGAGTTTTATTATTCCCATTCTTATGTCATTGACCGAAACGAAGCTAGGGAAATCGGTTTGAATGTTATCAACGCGGAGAGCACGCCGAATTTAGATCACGCAATTCGACAATTGCTTGGTATCTATCAGCAATTCATGATGCAGAATAACATATTAAAACTTATTGGCAATCGTGAGCTAAACCGTAACATTCAGGCTGTTATAGCACCACAGAATGTAAACCCAGCCAGGCCCGTAAATCTGATATTTTGAGGCTAACATGGATAATCTCTTAAGCGGCGTCATTGGTGCAATATTGGGAACGATTGTAACGTCAATTGTCAGCTATCGCATTTTTCGTCGGCAAACCAGAATTGAATCAAATCGCATTTTCTTAAAGGATATTGTACAAGTACTACAGCGTATATATGTATCAGAGCTTTATGGCAGGAAGATACCGGATGAAGATATAAACTTCTTGGTGTCATTTAAGATAGTTGCGTTTGAGGACTTCGATGTTATCAGTAAAGAATTAGACGCAATCAATTTGACGATTCCCCAATATAATGAAGGAGTCCAGAAGACCCTTGGAGAAACAGTGACTTCTCATCTAGAGTTATCTGCAAAAGAGGAACTGACAAAGCAAATTCGTAATCTAATACTTAAAATTAGAAAATTGACGTAACCAGCAGTCCCCTGTAATATCGGAGAGTTTAAAAGGATATTGATAGAATGTGGTCAATATCCTTTTTTTACCTGTATCTAGAGAGTCTTTCTGCCGCGCCGTATTTCTGGGCGTCCTTACGAGGTTCACCTCTCAATTTTACCAATAGCTGTTTACAGAGAGGTCGTCCCCTTGTCGAATATTTCTGCCCGTCCTTACGAGGTTCACCTCTCAATTTTACCAATAGCTGTTTACAGAGAGGGCTTCCCCTTGTCGAATATTACTGCCCGAGTAGAAGGGGAATACCTGCTACTCAGCACCGAAAATCATTGACAAAATAGCGGTCTACGATATAATTAAACTACATTCAGATGTCCCGTGTTTGAAGGGGGAAGTCCCGGACGTTAAAAAAGTAAAACCTTCGTAGGCGTAAGCTCGCGAGGGTTTTTTGTTTTTTATAATGAATTAAGGAAGTCTTATTATGAATCCAGATCAAGAAAAGTTAATCAATTTTATATTTGATATAGTTAAAGCTGGCTGGGCCAACTGGGAAGAGAGTGAATATGGCTATGCAAGAACCGCTGTTCGCTATGTTACCCTTATTCGGGAGTATGTTAACAAGAATCATATAAAAGTCGTGATTGATTATGTGACATTAAAACGATACTTTATACGTTTCTTTGATACTTGTTTTGCAAGAAATGAAGCTGAGCTAAAGCTGGCACTGTTGCCATCACTAGCTTTTTCTGGAGCAATAAGGTTTAGCGATAAGGCAAACTTAAATTATCGCCCATCAAATAAAGAAATCAGGTCTTCATATAAGAGAATAGACGCTGTTTTATATAGCTTTGGGCATTCATTTATGAGTTTAATGAATTCTCCAGTTGAGGAATTAATCTATTATGCCATCAAGAAGCAGAACATTAAAACCTTAAAGATTCAATTCAGCAGGAATAAAATCTATCCTACTGGAGAATACCCGAAAGAAATCTGGGACTCAATGGGCTACTATATGAAGTGGCTTCCAAGCCTGGCAAGCTCGCAGAATGTTGATAGCGATAAGATTAAGAATATTGTCTTAACAATTGAAAGAGAACCAGGTAAATTTAAGGTCTTAGTTAGTGCTACTGATGACAGAGGCGTTCGGCATACTACGAAAATACCTAACTTGTGGAGTTGAGTGAGTTTTGTTTTTAGGGGTAGGTTATGAAAATAAGCATTTGTCCGGACAGATGACGATGGACAAATCTATCTTCTAATCCTTCAAAGAGTTACGCAATTTACAGCTAAAAATGACCGGACAAAACGGACAAATTACGCGAGGAATTACCTCTCTAAAGCCAGAATATTCTTGCTATATCAAGGTATCGCGCATATAATTAGGTTAAGAAATTAAGAGAGGTTTTCCCTCGGCCCATACGAGAGGGACCCCAGTAATATCCTTCTCCTCGCATAACGGGAGAGTTTAAGGCCTATGATCTGAATGTAGATCATAGGCGTTTTTGTTTCTTTTCGCTCTGAATTTGTTAATCTTGTTTTCTTGGCTTGTTGGATATATAATCAAAAAGTATACCAGCTGAAAAAAGGCGTATAAATAAATTAAAGGTAAAGCCCTGAGGTTAAAGATATATGTTTGAGGAAAAACGGGAAGATCAATTTTCGCGCGACAGCGATAACTATAAGGAATTAGCTCCGCTTGTTCTTTGCCTATTAGCGGTTTTGATAGGTATGGGTGCAGGTTTGGGGGCGGTAATATTCAGGGGCTTGATAGGCTTATTTCACAACATTTTTTTCTTAGGAAAACTCTCTTTTTATTATGACGCAAATATACATACGCCAAAAAGTCCATGGGGTGCCTTAATAATTTTGGCTCCTGTGGCAGGAGCCATTGTAGTCGCCTTCCTGGTAAAAAATTTTGCCCCTGAAGCAAAAGGCCATGGCGTACCGGAGGTGATGGATGCGATATATTATAATAAAGGTATCATCCGGCCCGTAGTAGCTGTAATTAAGTCTATCGCCTCTGCGCTTTCCATAGGTAGCGGCGGTTCCGTAGGCCGCGAAGGGCCGATCATACAGATTGGGGCGTCATTCGGCTCTACTATGGCCCAGATTATTCGTATGCCATTTTGGCAGCGGATTACATTAATCGCTGCAGGCACAGGCGGCGGCATAGCGGCAACTTTTAATACTCCTATAGGCGGCATATTATTTGCCCTAGAACTTATTATGGTAGAGATAAGCGCCAGGACCCTCGTACCTGTGGTGATAGCTACGGCGACAGCTACTTATATCGGTAGGATGTTTTTTGGAGACCATCCTTCATTTGTTATCCCGAGCCTGGAAAAACCTTATTTTCATATCACAGCCCCGGTTGTTCTATTTACATATGTAGGCTTAGGTATACTTGCGGGATTAATTTCCGTAGTTTTCATAAAGTCAATTTATGCTTTCGAAGATTTTTTCGATACCCGGGTAAAAGGGAATTATTACCAAAGGCATGCCTTAGGTATGTTTTTGGTCGGTATTACGATGTATTTTTTAATGTTGACCTCGGGCCATTATTATGTAGAAGGCGTGGGTTATGCGACAATTCAGGATATCCTTTCCAGCGCTTTTCCCGCGTTCTATCTATTAGTTATATTATTTGTGCTTAAATTAATTGTTACATCTCTTACGCTGGGTTCTGGCGGCTCGGGCGGCATATTCTCACCGTCGTTATTTTTAGGCGCAACAGTAGGTGCGGCATACGGTATATTTATACGACACTTTATTCCCGGTCTGGCGATAAGCCCGGTTGCCTTTGCCGTAGCCGGTATGGCAGGTGTAGTGGGTGGCGCAACTGGCGCTGCTATCGCCGCCATAGTGATGATTTTTGAAATGACCCTCGATTATAATGTGATAATTCCTATGACTATTACCGTGGCCATAAGCTATGGGGTGCGCAAGGTACTCTGCAAAGAAAGCATCTATACGATGAAGTTGGCAAGGCGCGGGCATAGGCTTCCGGATTCTATGCGCAGAGAGGAGAACTAAACGATGTTTGAGCATTACAGGCAGCCTTTGATTTCCCGCTCAGCCTTTTTTAAACGGATGCTCATTTGTATTATCATATCTTTGGCACTTTTATTTTTTACCACTTTTATCGGCGCATCGGTCTTGCATTATTTAGGCGGATTTTCGTGGATAGACGGTATTTTAAACGCCGTTTCCATTATGATGGGAGTAGGCATAATCGGAATGTTGGATGATCCTATACTAAAATTAACAATATCTTTCTACGCGATTTTTAGCGGGATCGTATTTTTTACTGTCTTAATGATTCTGTTTGCGCCGCTGGTCCATAGATTTTTACATCGTTTCCACCTTGATGTCGAAAAGAATAAATAATAAATTAACAAAGCAGGAGTTATCAGGATGATCAAAGACCCTGTTTGCTGCATGGAAGTGGAAAACACGCAACTTACCTTTGAATACGAGGGAAAAAAATACTTTTTCTGCTCGCAAGGCTGTTTAGATAAATTCAAACTCTCTCCGCGGGATTTCTCAAATAAGTATCATTATGACTTGGTGATCGTCGGAGCCGGCCCCGCGGGCCTGACGGCTGCGGTGCACGCCTCTATTTTTAAAATAGATACCTTCGTGATAACCAAGGATATAGGCGGCCAGGCCGTGGATAGCGCGGCAATAAAAAACTATATGGGGTTTGATTTCATTTCAGGGAAAGAATTGATAGAAAAATTCGAGCGCCAGTTCCTTGAGGCACACTACCTGGTCCACAAGATAGATGAGGTGACCAAGATTGACAGAAAGGGCGACAGCTTTGAAGTTCTGACCAAGTCTAAAGACAGGATCCTGACTCATGCGGTGCTTATTGCAAGCGGCATGAAGAGAAGGTCCTTGGGTATTCCCGGTGAAGAGCGATTATTGAGAAAGGGCGTTACTCACAATTTGGTTCACGATGTCACTCTTTATAAAGGTCTGTCGGCAGTAGTGATTGGAGGAGGCAATTCCGGGGTCCAGACGGCCAATGAGCTGAAAAAGGTCGGAGCCATGGTCACGCTTGTTTCAAAAGGCAAGCTTATTGCAGACCAGGCTGCAATAGACGAACTTGGCAGGGGTAAGTCGGTTCAGATTCTTGAAGGTTATGATGTGATTGAGATTCAGGGCAGGGATTCAGTTGAATCTATAGTAGTTGGGAGCCGGCGGGATTCAACACAGAAGGTCATAGCGTGTAAGGTAGTATTCGTTCAGGTGGGGTTTATGCCGAATACCGAATTCTGCAGGGAGATAGTCGATTTCAATCGCAAGGGCGAGGTAAAGATAAACCCTGATTGTTCAACCAGTACTGCAGGGATATTTGCTTGTGGAGACGTGACAAACTGCTTTGGAAAAAGAATTATTATTGCTTCTGGAGAAGGAGCTAAGGCCGCTTTAAGTGCTAAGAATTATCTTCTCAATAAAAAACCATAGCGCAGTATGCTGAAGAAGCAGGGAGGATAGATGAAAATTATTTTGGGAATAACGATAGGCGGCATCTTAGGATTTCTCGTTGGTTATTTTGGCAAATGTTCGCCAGGCCTGTGTCCCCTAAAACATAGGCCGGTCGTCAGTACTATAGTCGGCGCGTTGTTGGGTTTGCTCATAGCCATTGCCAGGTAGATGAGCCCAGCATTTATTTTAAACGGCATCCGGTATCCTGGATGCCGTTTATAGCAGAACATAACTAAACCAAAGGAGGAGAGATGAATAAATTGAATGTAAGGGCTCTTGGTTTGGCTTTGGGTATTGTTTGGAGCATGTGTATATTTTTATTGGGTATTTTCGCTATGTCGTGGGGCTGGGGGATGAAATGGTTGGAATCAATTTCATCATTCTACATAGGTTATAAAGCAACTTTTTTAGGCAGTATTATTGGCGCTATCTGGGCATTCTTTGACGCAGGAATTGGCGGAGTTCTAATAGCTTGGTTATATAACAAGTTAAATAAACAATGAAGACGTTGTAATAATTCCAGAACAATATATAATAAGTATAAGTGGTCCGTAGATAATTAATTATCTACGGAGGTGATTTTTAGGATGGTCGGGCCGCCATCTGATTATTATATCAGGTGGCGGTTTTTATTTTTATGGGAGAGAATTAAATGAAGCGGTTACTTATATTTATTTTGCCGATTTTGATTATTGTAGCTATCGGATTTACTGTATTTGGTATTATGCAGGTTCGTTTTACCGAAGAAAAATTGATGGAAGACCTGCAGAGAAAAGCCAAATCCGTGGCTGAGGGAATAGATTTTTCTGCTAAGGCAATCCTGATAAATAATGATTTAAAATCCGCAAACCGCCTCGTCGAGAGTTTTCAGAAAAGAGAAAGGCTGCAGGGTTGTATTATCTATGATAAGGAGGGGAAGATCCTTGCGATTACAGAAAGATTCTCCGATTGGAAAGAAAAAGATAAGCCTTATCTTAAAGATATTCTGGCCACTAAGGTAGCCCGTGGGGCTTTGGAAAACTTCAAAGATTACTCCGTCTATAGTTATATTATTCCCGTAATCGATGATGAAAATAATATCTTGGGAATGGTCGAAGTCATTTATGATACTTCCTATGTCTTTACGACTATGACTGATTTATGGAGGCGCCTGAGTATTTCTTTGATATCTTTATTGGTTTTGATTGTATTGATCATGCTTTTGATCCAAAGGCAGATATTCACTTTGCCTGTTGTCAGGCTTACCGAATGGTTCCAACATTTCCAAAGAGGAGAAATTGAGGAGGTTCATCCGATCAAAGGCCAGGATGAATTGGGAAAGCTTGCCAGTGAAGTTGAGCAGGTGGCCTTGAGCCTAAGAGTGGCGCGTAAAGTGGTGAGCGAAAAGGCGACTGAGCGTATGCAGAAAGATGAACTTTGGACCGAAGCTAAACTGCGTGATCTTATTCACGCGCGCCTGGGAGAGAATGCGCTTTTTGTGGTATCCAATAGAGAGCCATATCTGCATATCATCGATGATATTACGGGTGCGCCAAAATGCGTTCGTCCGGCCAGCGGAGTTGTAACCGCGATAGACCCGGTAATGTGCGCCTGCGGCGGCACATGGATCGCTCATGGGAGCGGAAACGCGGATAGAAAGTTTGTGAATTCAAAAGATAAGCTTGGTGTGCCACCCGGAGATAACCGCTATATCCTTAAAAGAGTGTGGTTATCTAAAGAAGAAGAAGAAGGATACTATTATGGTTTTTCCAACGAAGGCCTGTGGCCTTTGTGTCATATGACGCACACGAGGCCCGTATTCAGGGAAACCGATTGGCAGATGTATACAAAGGTGAACCAGAAATTTGCAGACAGCGTTTTAGCAGAGCTGCCGTCAAAGAATCCTTTTGTCTTTATTCAGGATTACCACTTTACTTTACTTGCCAAAATGATCAAAGAAAAACGTCCGGATACAACAATAGCCCTTTTTTGGCATATCCCTTGGCCCAACCCGGAAGTTTTTTCTACCTGTCCGTATCAGGAACAGATCCTGGAAGGGATGCTTGCCTGCGATCTGATCGGTTTTCATGTGCAAAGCCATTGCAATAATTTTCTTGAAACAGCCAATAGGCTGCTGGAATCGCGCGTCGATACCGAGAAATTCAGCATCGTTCGTTTTGGGAAGGAGACTTTTGTCAGAGCGTTTCCCATAAGCGTGAATGGACATTTCAAACAGGCCGCTTCAAGCCCGGATTTGCTTAAAGAAATAGAAAGGATCAAAAAAGAATATGAATTAGAAGGTAAGATCGTAGCGATAGGCGTTGATAGGATCGATTATACGAAAGGTTTGGTTGAACGTATACTTGCCGTGGATAGGTTCATAGAGAAAAATCCGCAATACAAAAATAAATTTGTTTTTATCCAGCTGGCCGCTCCCAGCCGAACACATATCAAGCATTACCATGATTTGATGAATGAGATCGATGAGCTGGTAGAAAAAAAGAATTGGAAATATTCGGAAGGAGAATGGAGGCCGATAATTTATTTAAAAAGGCATTTTTCTCAGGAAGAGATAAAACCTTATTACGCGCTTGCCGATATCTGTATCGTCAGTTCCCTCCATGACGGAATGAATCTGGTGGCTAAAGAATACGTGGCCTCGAAAGCAGACCTTAAGGGCGCGCTGATCTTGAGCCGTTTTACAGGCGCTGCCAGGGAATTGACCGATTCTGTTCTGATTAACCCGTATTCAATCGAGGAATTCGCCGATGCCATAAAATTGGCCGTAGAAATGCCTCCTGAGGAGAGCAGAAAGCGCATGGAGAATATGCGTAAGATCATTTCCGAAAACAATATTTATCGCTGGGCAGGCAATATTATTACGGAATTAACGGCACTAAGAAAGGCTTAGGTATGGATTATTTATTTGCTCAACTTAATAAGATAGAAGGGTTGTTACGCAATAAATTTATTTTACTTTTACTGGATTACGATGGGACATTAACGCCTATTGTAGAGACCCCCGAGAAAGCAATTATCCATAAGGATACAAAAGAATTATTACAGAAGTTAAGCAAAAATCCTTATTTTAAATTAGGTATTATCAGCGGAAGGTCATTGCAGGATATAAAGAATATCGTGGGGATAAAAGATGTTATTTATGTGGGTAATCACGGCTTGGAGATCGAAGGCCCAAAGATTAGATTTGAAAGTGAGATTTCTTCACGGTCAAAGTCAATTATGCAGGATATCGCTATGGATATGCAGAAGCGACTTTTAGATATTAAGGGTGCGTTAATCGAGAATAAAGGTTTAACTTTAAGCATTCACTACCGTTTAGTTGATAAAGAAAACCTGCCTGTGTTTGAAAAGATTATTTCCGAAATCACTAACCCCTATATAGCGCGCGATAAGATACGGATTAATTCTGGCAAAAAAGTTTACGAGATAAAACCGCCTATTAAATGGGATAAAGGTAAAGTAGCTTTGTGGCTTCTTGCCAGGCAAGAATTTATCTCGGGAGAAAATAACGTCTTACCGGTTTATATCGGTGATGACATAACCGATGAGGATGCTTTTAAGGCTTTAAAGAGAAAAGGGTTGACGGTATTTGTGGGGGAGCCAGAGAATTCCAAAGCCGATTACTATTTAAAGAATACAAAAGAAGTAACTAAATTTTTACGTTTAATATCGGACTTAAAATTTAGCTAATTATGCCAGAATTAATAAAAGCAAAAGAGCCATTTAAGTTTTCTACTAGATTGCACTTGTCAGAGTTGACTGGATTACGCGCCAGTACCCTCGGCCAGCTTTTAGCCTTGGTTAAGGAAGTGTCTGGTTCGTGCATTTATCACCATACACATAGATTCCTACAACAGCATCAGTATCTTTCTCCCGAGCCTCCGAATGACTTTGCCTATTGGGTGACGGACATCCTTGGAGAAGATGAACTTGGAGAAAAGTTGGCCAGCATAGATACTATACAATATCAGACTATCCGTAGCTTGCGTGAAAAGATTATCCAGACCATCGAAGAATATTTAAAAGACAATGCCCCTGCCAAATTGAGGTTCGCGCATCCCGGAGAAGAGTTTTATTTTATCAAATCGGTCAGCTTTATCCTGCCGACAAATTATGTTGCCTATGATTTAAAGGAATTTGCGGAGGTCCTAAAGAAAATTACCATAGATTCAATTTATTTTCATATTTTTGAGGCGCGCTTAAGGTTAGAGAAGCCGACAAATGACTTTTCGTTCTGGATAGAGAGCGCTCTGGGCGATAAAAAATTAGCGAATAGCATTTCAAGTTTCGATCCTTATACGAGCACCTTAGAGGATCTAAGGAAAAAGATTATCCGGATAATCGAAAAAAGGATAACGTAATAAAATGGCAAAAATAGAGGAATATATTCCTTTGGTTGGACAATCCGTTGTTGACGATCTAAGGCTGCTTGGCGAAAGGCTGAAAGGCAAAGTCATCCAGCATATAAATTCTACTCCCGTAGGAGGCGGAGTCGCCGAAATATTGAATCGTATGATCCCGCTGTTAAGAGAGCTGGGTGTAGATACGAAATGGGATGTCATAAAAGGCGGCGAGCAGTTTTTTAGCGTGACAAAAAAGTTCCACAACGCATTGCATGGCCGCTTCGAAGAGATAACTCAGAGGGACTTTGAAATATTCATGGAAACAAGTCAGCAGAATATCGAAAGCGTTGATACCGGAGCAGACATAGTCTTTATCCATGATCCGCAGCCATTAGCCTTAGTGAAAAAGAGAGCTGCTAACAAGTGGCTTTGGCGCTGCCATGTTGATATATCTAACCCTAATAAAGAAGTTTGGGCTTTCCTTATGGATTTTATCGTGCAATACGATTCAGCCGTATTTTCCGCGCCGGCTTTTTCTAGGGAACTGCCTATCAGGCAGTTTTTGATCCCTCCTTCCATTGATCCTTTAAGCGATAAAAATAAAGAATTGCCGCAAGAAACGGTAGATGCGGTTTTAAGAAAATACAATATCGAAAGAGATAAGCCGATTATTACCCAGATATCGCGTTTTGACCGATTAAAAGACCCGATAGGCGCGATTGAAGTATTTTTGCGGGTAAAAAAGTATACCGATTGCCAACTGATCTTGGCTGGCGGGACCGCAGAAGATGACCCGGAAGGATTCAAAGTCATAGAGGAGGTCAAGGAAAGGGCCAAGGGCGAGCCCGACATCCATATTTTACTCTTAGCCCAAAATGATATAGAGGTTAATGCCCTGCAAGAAGCGTCGGATGTGATCCTCCAAAAGTCTCTGCGGGAAGGTTTTGGGTTGACAGTTGCCGAGGCCCTTTGGAAAGCAAAGCCCGTCGTGGCTTCTAATGTTGGGGGTATCCCCCTGCAGATAAAGCATAAATATTCCGGCCTACTTTGTCACTCTATTGAAGGTGCTGCCTTTGAGATAAAGCAGCTTTTGAACAGTCCGGAATACGCTAAAAAATTAGGCGAGCATGGCAGAGAGCATATAAAAAACAACTTTTTACTTACGCGGCATCTGAGGGATTATATGCTGTTGTTTCTTTCATTGTATCATGGCGAAGATATAGTTTATTTATAGAGAGAAGAGACTATGAAGCTCGGCGGCTGGATATTCATGATTATTTCATGGGGGTGCATCCTTAGCTTGGGCATTTTTTGTTTTAGCCGGATATTCAAAAAAGGTTTAGGCGGAGAAGATTCTAAAACGCTAAACAGGATTAAAAAATAAGGATGTTTTAAAATGAATATAAATATAGCTCAAGATTGGCCAGTGTATATTCTTTTGGGGGCGGTAGCGTTCTTTTTT
>JAQUNK010000018.1 GCA_028717645.1 Candidatus Omnitrophota bacterium | reverse complement strand
TGATATTTTTAGTACCCACGGCATTGGCAATGTGTAATGGCCCGGTATCTGCGCTGATAAATAGATCCACTTTCTTTAAAAAAGCAGCCAGTTGCTTGAGGCTGAATTTTCCCGTGGCAATCACGGGCTTCTCTTTCATCCACCCCTTGATCTCCTGGGCCAGGGCGGCATCCTTCTCGCCTCCCAATATCACCACCTTTGCCTTAAGTTCCGTAATCAGTAAATCGGAGAGTTCGGCAAAATATTCTTTCGGCCAGCGCTTGGGGCCCCAGTTGCCACCAGGGTTAATACCGACGATAAAATCACTACTATGGAGTTTTTCCGACTTCAGGAAGCCTGCAATAAACTTTTCATCCTTCTCATCAACAAAAAATTCCGTATACCTGTCTTCAATTTTAAGGCCCGCTTCTTCCAGGACACCCATATAATGATCTATGCGATGGGTAGAATCTTTTTTAGGCGGCGTTATTCTTTTGGTTAGAAGTATACCCCGTTTGGCGGTAGCATATCCCACGCGCTCGGGTATTCCGGCCAGAAATGTGATCAGGGCGCGCGTAAAAGAACGGTGGAACAGAAATGCGGTATTAAATTTCTTGGCCTTTAGCTGACGAATGAATTTTATTTTTGCAAAAGGGCTTTTATGTATATCTTCTTCGTCGAAAATAATAATTTCATCCAGATGCGGATTCCCTTTTAGGACCGGGTAGCACCTGGGCGGGATAATACAAGCAATGAAACTTGTGGGAAAATTGTAACGGATGTTCCTGATAGCGGCCGTCGAGAACAAAACATCCCCCAGCCAATTCACATTAAAGATCAATATGCGCTTAGTGCCCATGTCGGCGGTGTTCCTTCATAAAAGTATACATTCCGGAAGTCTCTATCCAGAAAATAAAGAGGTTATTGGAATTTTCGGAGATCCGTATCCTCTTTAGGGCAAAGAGGTCGTCGCTGGGGTACCTTCTTCCCGGGGATGTGGCCACTGCTAACCTATAGCCCGCATCTACCACCAGCTGCCTTACTTTTTTGTTGAAACGGCCCTGGGGATAACTGAAAGCGTATACTTCCCTGCCTAATCTTTCTTCCAGTATTTTTTTAGAATCAAAAATATACCGCTTCACTTCTTCCCAGGGCTGCATTTCCGTAAGTATCCCCGGGCCCAGGGTATGGCTGCCGATGGTGATCAGGCCGCTTGCCTGCATTTCTTTGATCTGGCCCCAGCTGAGCCTATCGGGCCGGTCTATTTCCTTTAAGATCACGAAAATAGTGGCCTTAAGGTTATATTTTTTTAATATCGGGTAGGCCAAGGTGTAGTTATCCTTGTATCCATCGTCAAAGGTAAGGACAATGGTTTTAAAAGGCGGCCTTTTCTTCTCCTTGATCATCCGGGCGAGTTCATCAAGAGAGATGACATTATAGCGGTGCTTTTTTAAAAAGCACATCTGGCGCTCGAAGGCTGCCATCGAAACCGTAAGCATATCTTGCCCCGGGTTAGCTACGCCTATCGAGTGATACATCACGATAGGCGGCACATAGTGCCAGGTATAAATAAAAGTAAATATCGAAAGCAGAATCAGGGCCGTGGCGGCAATGAACAAAATTATGGATTTTAAGATACGCCTAAGCATGCCTGGTAAAGGTTTAATGTTTCTGTAACCATTTTATCTTGAGAGAAATTTTCCAGGATGAATTTCCTGGCTCGGTCTGCATAACTCTTTCTCTTTGCCGCATCATTTAAGAGTTCCAATATCGCCCGGGCAAGGCCCGCGGGATCCTCCGGCTTTACTAAAATGCCGTTTTGATGGTCGCTGATGAGATTGCGCAGGCCCCCGATGTCCGAGGCAACCGCGGCCAGGCCGCTGGCCATAGCTTCCATCAAAGCCAGGCCCAAGCCCTCGGCAAGAGAAGGCATGACAAAAATATCCATGGCCATAAGCGCCTTACGGGTATCGTCTATCCTGGGAACGAATTTCACACTCTCTAACATGCCTAAGGTAGCGACTGCATCCACCAGCTCCTTATGCGTCTTCCCTTCACCGACGATAAACAATTGCGCATCGGGCCTGCTCCTAAGCACTTCCTTAAAAGCCTGGATCAAATAAATATGGCCCTTGACCTCGGAAAGGCGGGCGATAATTCCCACTACCGGCCCGGCCTTTAAACCTAGATTTTTCTTTGCCGCTTCAACACTATCTCTTGCCTGTTCTCTGAATTTTTCTACATCTATGCCGTTATAGATCAATTTTACCTTTTCCGGATCGATCTTAAAGTCTTTTATCAGGTGCTCGGATACCGAATCGCTGATAGCGATCACTTTCTTACCCCAGAAAGGAAATAACTTCCTGTGCAGGCTTGGCCTAAAAAAACCGTGGCAGGTAGAAACATACGGCACGCGGGAAAATTTATACAGCCAGAAAGCCAATGCCTGGGTAACGCGCGTATTGGCATGGATAAGGTCGATCTTTTCTTTTTTTAAAACAGGCAGGATCCTGAATAAACTAAAAATGACCCCGGGGCTGGCTTCGGATTTTGTGCGTAAAGGAACTTTCAGTAATACTGCGCCCTGGCCTAAAAAATCATTCTCCCTGTCTCCGCCGCTAGAAGCGATAAAGACACGGTGGCCTCTTTTTTCCAGGCCCGCACTTAAAGTGAGCAGGTAACTGGTGATCCCACCGGTATTTAAGTGGTTTGCTAAAAATAATATGTTCATGCCTTTAACAGTTCTTCGATCTTGGCTATTACTTCCCCGGGCCTTATCTGCTGCATACATTCCCCGGTCTTACACTTGGGCTTATAGCATGGCCCGCAATCAAGATTTTTTTGCAGGATTATCCCTTTTTTAAAAGGCGCGATGTGCCTTTTGGGGTCAGTCGGGCCAAAAAGGGCGATGAAAGGTGTGCCCACGGCCACCGCGACATGCAGGGGTGCCGAATCGCCGCTGATAAATATACTGCAACGCCTGATCAAACAGGCCAGCTCATTTACCGTGGTCTTGCCGCAGGCAATGATCGGCCGGGCCTCTTTCATCGACTGCGCAAGTGTTTCTGCTTTTTCTAAATCAGCCTCTGTACCGGTAAACAAGACCCGGAAACCCTTTTTAGCCAAAGTGACACATAATTCAATAAGATGTTCCTGGGGCCAGACCTTGGTCCGCCAGCGTAAACTCGCCCCTAAATTTATTCCGATGAGCGTTTCATCTTTTTTTAACCACTGTTTTTCCAGGAAGTCCGCGATCGCTTTTTCATCCTGGCGGCTCGGCCACATCTCTAGATATGGATCCTCTATTGTTACGCCGAGCATATTGAGGACCTTAAATTGGTGCGTTACCGGATCCATCGGCTGGCCGCTATCTTTTACACGGTAGTTAAGCAGGAAACTTAATTTACGGTTATCGTAACCAAAGCGGTTGGGTATCATGCTCAGCCAGGACAAGAGATGGCTGCGGCGGTTATTCTGAAAGTCGATCACGCCGTTAAAGTTTTCTCTTCTTAGTTCTTTAGCCACTTTAAATAAGCCTTTTATCCCTCCGTCCCTGTCTTTATAATCATAGGTAGTGTATCCGTCGATGTAAGGACAGTTCCTGAAGACATCCTTGGAATCTTTACCTGCGAGGACCTTGATCTTATAATTCGGCGCGGGGAATTTTTTCCTGAGCTCTCTTATTGCCGCTGTGGAAAGTATGGCATCCCCTAACGAACTCAATTTAATGACCAGGATCTTAAAATTAGAGGCTGCTTCTTTATATACGTCGAGGGTGCGGCTAACCATCAGATTGACGTTAAATTCTTCTTTGGTTTTTTTATAGGCATTTTGCGCCAATTGCGTGGCTAGATTCACATCTTTGACCAGGCGGATGATCGCCTGAGCCAGGCTTTCAGGATCACAAGGCGCGACCAAAAGCCCGTTTTTCTCATGCTCGACGATATCCCTTATCCCTCCCACATAGGTAGCCACAACCGGTACTCCGCTTGCCCCGGCCTCGACCAACACCCTGCCAAAGGCCTCATGTGTGATACTCGGGCAGACCAGAAGATTAAGGTGTGATAAAACCGTAGGGATATCTCTTTGCGTACCTAAAAATTCCGTGCAATGCTCTATGCCCAGCCTTCTTACCATCACACGTAGTTCTTCTTTGTATTCGCGGTTGGAATTAGACGCATCGCCCACTATCCAGATCTTGATCTTCGGCCGGTTAAAGGACCTCACTACCTTGGCCATGGCCTTTAAAAAATAGGTGTGCCCTTTGATCGGAGTAAGCCTGCCGATGATACCCACGTTAAAAACAGTGGATATTTTTTTATCCGGCGGGATGAACTGGAACCTTTCTATATCCACCCCGCGCGGGATAAGGCGGATACGTTCATGGGGAACCCCAAAGTTCTCCACCATATGGTGCGCAATTACTTCACTGGGGCAGATGATCAGTTTTCCCCAGCCCATTGCCCGGCTGAAGAAATGCCTGCTGTAATAGCCGTGGCAGGTAGTAATAAAGGGCCTGTTCGCACGCCGGGTGGCAAAAAAACCTATCCAGGCAGGCACGCGGGAACGCGCATGCACCACATCGATATTTTCGTTTTTGATGATCCTCTCGACTTGCGGAATAAGCGCCCGGATATTGAAAAAAGATTTTTTATTTACCGGCAAAGTGTAGTGCTTGGCGCCCAAAGACTCCAGTTCTTTTACCAAGACCCCGCCGGCGGATACCACCACCGCCTGATGGCCCAGGCGGATAAGATACTTGGCCATATCCACTGTGCCGGTCTCAACGCCGCCGACATCCAACTCCGGAAGGATCTGTAATATTCTCATCTTTAGTAAGCCTCTACCTGCGGGCTGTTTTTCCAACGTTTATACGACCAGAGATATTCTTCTGGATGCTCCCTGATCAGGCCTTCGATCAAACCATTTATTTTTTTGAGATTAATATACAAGTCTTTTTCCATGTCCCCTGACTCATCCGGCACGATAGGCGGCAGTATTACCAATTTGTGGTTCGGGCCGTGTGTGCGGTAAACAAAACCCAAAAGCAGGGCCGCATTATATTTTATCGCCAACCTTACCGCGCCGGTAGGCGTCCAGGCGGCCTTGCCAAAAAATTCCACCAATATCCCGTCTTCCATGCCGCCATGATCGATAACTACGCCCATGCCTTCGTTATTTTTCAGGCTCTTGATCACCTGCCGCAGCAGCATACTGACGGGAATAACGTTCAGCCCTTTTTGCTGCCTGTATCTGTCTAAAAGCGAATTTAAAAGCCTGTTTTTCTGGTCTTGCGCGACGATAGAAAACTTATAACCCAATAAACTGATCGCGGCATTGGAAAGTTCCCAGCTGCCTTCGTGAGCACCGGTGAAAATGATCCCCTTGCCTTTTTTAAAAGCATTATCGATATGTTCCCTGCCTTCTATGGTGACGTGCTTTTCTATATACGCCTTGTCTATCCTTTTCAGGCACAACAACTCGGCAAAATTCTCGGCAAAACACTGGAAATTCTTTTTTAAGATCCTCTCTATTTCCTCCGGCGTCTTTTCCTGAGAAAAAGCGAGATTGAGGTTCTTGCGTGCTATGTTTTTGTGTTTTTTATCCAGATAATATTGCAATCTGCCGATAGCGCGGGCGATAAATAAAACCAGGCCCATCGGTAAGATGGTAAACAGCGTCATCAGGACCCGTACGCTAATATATACCGTATATTCTTTTAAAGAATGCTTCATCTTGCGTAATATTCATACTGATCTTTAAAACAAAAAATTTTACCGCGCCGTTATCGGGCAGATAATCCTTAAGGCGTACCAGGTCTTTCTCCGTGGTGATCACCTCGGAAATATTCCCCACCTGACAGGCGTCTAAAATATCCTGGACGTCCTTTTTTGCGTAATGATAGTGGTCGCTATATCTAAACGCCCTTGCCACATTCATGCCGGCGCCAGAAAGCATTTTCTCGAAGGCTTCCGGATTGGCAATACTCGAAACACAGGCAACAGCCCTATTTCTGAACCGGGAAACATCCTGCATATCCTTCTTGAGGTCACCGGCCGCATAAAGGCCTGCGATATCATAACGCGCTTCCACGATCAGCGCACCAGGATTGATTTTATTTAAAATAGTTTTTAGTTCTGCGGTATCCGGATGGACATTGGTCTTGGTAAGCACAAAAATATCCGCTCTTTTTAAGGCGCACCTTGGTTCACGCATGATCCCCCATGGCATGATATGCCCGTTGCCGAAAGGGTTTGTCGCATCAATAGCCACGATATCCAAGTCCCTCATCAGGCGCCAATGTTGGAATCCATCGTCTAAGATAAAAGTATCCGGATGAAATTTTTCTATAATTACCCTGGCGGCCTTGGCCCTGTCAGCGGCTATTCCGATAGGGACATCGCTTAATTCAGCGCTAAGCAAAAGCGCTTCGTCTCCTGCCTCATTAAGGCCAATAGGCCGGGAATCCAAATCCATGCCGTTATAGCTTACGCTGGTAGCAGCGGAATATTTACGTTTGTAGCCGCGCGTAAGCACGGCAACTTTACGGCCGTCTTTTTTAAGGCGGAAACCGATGTAGGCAACCAGCGGAGTTTTGCCTGTGCCTCCCCAAGTAATATTACCCACGCTGATCACTTTGGCATTCAGGCGCTGTTTATTCAATAATTTTAATTTATAGAGGGATTTTATAGCCAAGAGCGTTATGCGATAGCACAAAGACATCAACAACAGGCATGCCCTAGTAAAAGAAGCTAGATAGCCTTTCTTTTTATCGCCGGTAATGATCGCGTAAAAATAATCCTTCATTTCTTTAAAAGAATATTTATCTGTTCCAAGTCCCTCGCGCTGGCACCCTGCTGCGCCCGGATAACCTGAAACGCACTTTCGCCCAGGCCCGCGCGCCGGGCATCATCTTTCAGTAATGACCTTAAAGCAACTTCGAGTTCGTCTTTATTCCTGACCATAACCAAGGCATTCATTTTAAGGAAACAGCCGGTGATATCCTTAAAATTATGCATATACGGCCCGATGATGATCGCCTTTTTAAAATAAGCCGGTTCGATCACGTTATGCCCGCCCTTTTTAACTAGGCTACCTCCCACAAAAACTACGCTTGCCTGCGCATATAAAGAAGCGAGGCGGCCTACGCTATCAAGGATAAATATAGGTTTTTCCTGAAGCCCTTCATTACGGGACATAAAAACAGGATTAAAACCGTAACTGGCGACAAGCCCTGCCACATCTGCCGCCCTTTCCGGATGACGGGGGGCAAGAAGGAGTTTTAGATCAGGGAATTCCGTCGATAACTTTTTAAAAGCGGAAAGGATGATCTCTTCTTCACCCCGATGCGTGCTTCCGGCAACGAACAACCTGTCTCTGGCGCTAAAAAATAAATCTGATCTTTGTTCTCCTAGCTCCTTCGCAGCAATATCAAACTTCATATTACCCGTAATTTTTACCTTGGCCTCTAGGGCACCCAGAGAAACAAACCTTGCGGCGTCGGCCTGGGATTGCGCGCAGAAGATATCGATCTTTTTTAGGATCGGCTCGAAGAAAAATTTAGCAAATTTATATTTTCCATAAGAGGCATCGGATACCCTGGCATTCACCAATATTATGGGTACGCCTTTTTTATGCAGGCAGGTAATGAGGTTGGGCCAAAGCTCGGTTTCCATGATGATACAAACTGCCGGATCAATCCTATTGATCAGGCCCCTCATCATAAAACTAAAATCCAACGGCAAATAAAATACGAATTCTTTGCCCCCGGCCAATCCCCGCGCAACCTTATTTCCGGTAGCAGTAATGGTAGAAATTATGATCTGCCTACCGGGATAAGCCTGCCTTAATTTTTCCAAAAGCGGTTGAGCAGAAACAACTTCTCCCACGCTTACCGCATGCAGCCAGATCGGCCGGTCAAATTTAACGCCGGACGGCAACCTGCTTAATCTTAAGATAAAGTCACGCCGGAACTTGCCCTTGAAGATCGCAAAAGGCAGGTAAAGCAGTATAAGGATCAGCAATAAGATGTCGTAAATGAAAAACATGGTTATGCCCTCGGATGCGCGTGGTCGTAAACATTCTTCAACCTCTCGGTAGTCAAGTGCGTGTAGATCTGTGTGGTTGAGATGTTCGCATGGCCCAGCAGTTCCTGTACACTTCTTAGGTCAGCACCGCGGTTCAGAAGGTGCGTGGCAAAAGAATGCCTGATCTTGTGCGGAGAAATACCTTTCTTAAAACTCAAGATCCGGATATAGCGGCTTAGCATATCGCGCACGCCCCGGTCGGTAATACGCTTATGGTTCTTGTTCAAAAAGAGCGCATCAGCCTGCTTCTTTCTCTTATCCAGGTATTTCCTGACAGCCTCAATAGCATGCTCTCCGATCGGCAGCAGCCTTTCCTTTTTGCCCTTGCCCATCACCTTCACTACCCCGCCGATAAAATCCATGTCGGCGATATTTAATCCCACTAATTCGCTCACGCGCATGCCGGTACTATAAAGTGTTTCCAGCATCGCCCTGTCGCGTATGCCCAGTTCGTTATCCGCCTTAGGGCACTCGATCAATTGCGCCGCCTCCTGCTCGGTCAAAAATAAAGGCAGGACCTTTTCTTTTTTCGGGCTCATCAGGGTAAGCACAGGGTTATTCTTCAGGTAACCTTCGCGGCACAAAAATCTAAAAAATGAGCGCAGGCAGGATAATTTACGCGAGACGGTCCGGGAACGCATATTTTTTTCTTTCAGGCCCGCCAGGTATTTTCTTAAAAGCAGGTAATCCACCTTCTCGATCTCTGCCTCGCCCAAAAATTTCTGGAAATCCCTCAGATCCAGCCCATAATTAAGCAAGGTATGGCGCGAGGCATTCTTTTCGATCTCAAGGTACCTTAAGAATCTGTCGATATGGCGCTGCATTTTTTAGGCTGTTTGGTTTACTCAGAAACTGAAGAAGACTCATCGTCCTCTTTTGTCTCTTCGGAACTCTCTGTAGGCAATTTTCGGGAAGTGAACCTGCACTTGGGAAAATTACTGCAACCAAAAAAGAAACCGCGCTTGGAGCGGCGCTCGATCAGGTACCCGCCGCATCCGGGCTCAGGGCAAGTAACGCCGGTAGAAATGGATTTTGCGTTCTTGCAGGTCGGATAATCCGAACAACTTAAGAATTTTCCCTTGCGCCCCCACTTAATGATCATCGGCTTACCACATTTGTCGCAGATCTCATCCGTGGTAATCACTTCTTTCTTGATATTTGCCTGCGCGTATTCCAGGCTTTCCTTAAAAGGCGTATAAAATTCCTGAAGGATCTGGTTGGTCTTCATCTTCCCTTCTTCAATCTCATCCAGCTCCTCTTCCATGTGCGCGGTAAACTTGATATCCATGACCTTGGGAAAATATTCCAGCAACAGATCGCAGACCTTGAATCCCAGTTCCGTAGGCTTTAAATACCCCTTGAGGCGTCGGACATAATCACGCATGACAATGGTATAGATGATCGGTGCGTAAGTCGAAGGCCTGCCAATACCCTCTTCTTCCAGCGCCTTGACCAGGGAACTTTCCGAATACCTGGGCTTGGGTTTGGTAAAATGCTGCCCCGGAATAAGCTTTGATAATTTTAAGGCCTCATTTTTTTCTAACGGCGGCAATTTATTTTTATCTTCACCGGTAATTTCATAGATCCGGCTGAAGCCGTCAAAAATCAGCGTCCTGCCGGTTGCGCCGAACTGGAATTTTCCTGCGTGGATATCCGCGGAGACCACCTTAAAAATGCTGGGGGTCATCTGGCTGGAAATAAATCTTTTATAGATCAGCCCGTAAAGCTTGTTCTGGTCTTCGTCCAGGAACGACGCGACGGTTTCCGGTGCATGTTCTATCGCTGTCGGGCGAATGGCCTCATGTGCCTCCTGCGCGCTTTTCTTGACCTTATAGACATTAGGCTCATCGGGCAGGTATTCTTTGCCGAATGCTTTTTTGATATGCGCCCTCACGCTGGTGATCGCTTCTTTCGCCACCTTTGTGGAATCGGTACGCATATAAGTGATCAGGCCGACCGGGCCCTCTGTGCCGATATCGATGCCTTCGTACAAGCTCTGGGCAACGCGCATGGTCTTGGCAACGCTGAATCTCAATTTATTGAATGCTTCCTGCTGCAGGGTACTGGTGGTAAACGGGGCGAAGGGGTATCTTCTCTGTTCTTTCTGGACGATAGCAGAAACAAAAGGAGTTTCTTTTTTTATTTCTTCGGCCAGCGATTCTGCCTCGGCCTGGTTTTTTATTTCCGCCTTTTTATCGCCGATCTTTTCCAGCTTTGCGTTGAACGATTCTCCGTTCTTGTTCAACATCTCGGCTTCAATATCCCAGTATTCCTGCGGCTTAAAGGCCTCAATCTCCCGCTCTCTTTCCGTGATCAGGCGAAGCGCTACTGATTGTACCCGTCCGGCGCTTAAACCGCGGGCTATTTTTTTCCAGAGTAAAGGGCTCAAGAAATAACCAACCAGCCTATCCAAAATGCGCCTGGCCTGCTGGGCATTGACCATATCCATATCTATTTCGCGCGGCTCTTTGAACGCCTGATTGATCGCAGAAGGGGTGATCTCGTGGAATTCTACGCGCTTGATGGTGGCGGTCTTAGGCAGGTTCTCTTTGATGTGCCAGCCGATGGCTTCGCCTTCGCGGTCAGGGTCTGTGGCCAGGTAAACCAATTTTTTTTCTTTGGCCAGTTTTTTGATCTGGGTAAGAATCTTGGACCGGCCCGAGATCAAAACATATTCCGGCACAAAGCCCGCCTCGATGTCTACGCCAAGAGAAGTCTTGGGCAGGTCGATCAAATGCCCCATAGAAGGGATGATCTCGAACTTGTCCCCTAATATTTTTGTCAGCGTTTTGGCCTTAGTAGGCGACTCTACGATGACTAATGCTGATTTATCCATTATGCTCCTTTATGAAACGTTTCCCCGGCAGCTGCCGTATGGCCTTTTTCAGTTCCAAACCCAACAAAACCGTCAGGACCTTGGATACCTTTTCCCTGCAAACGCCGGAAATCTCATCCAGGGTAAGCGGATTTTGGGAAAGGTTATTATATATTAGTTTTTCCGTATTATCCAATGCTATATTGCCCTGGTAAACTGGGCTCGGCAGGGCTACTTCCCGTTTCTCTTCTACCGGGCCAAGATTCAATTCTTCGATAATGTCCCTGACTGTCGAGACCGGCTTAGCACCTTCCGCGATCAAAAAGTTCGTGCCATAAGAATTCTGCGCGTCGATTTTCCCAGGAAGGCTGAAGACCTCCCTGCCTTGTTCCAGGGCGAAATCCGCAGTGATCAAAGCGCCGCTGTTGCGTGCGGCCTCGACCACCAAGACCCCTTTGCTCAGGCCGCTGATCACGCGATTACGCCGGGGAAAATTCTGCGCCTTAGGCGCCATAGAAACAGGGAATTCCGAGACCACTGCGCCGTTTTGCGCGATCTTTTCTGCCAGGTCTTTATTTTCCGGAGGATACATCTGGCCGAAACCACTGCCTATTACCGCGATGGTCCTGCCGCCGGCGCTCAGCGCGCCTTTATGCGCGGCAGTATCTACTCCGCGCGCCAGGCCAGAAACAACGGTAAAACCTGTATCAGCTAGGTCCTGGGCAAACTTTTGCGCATTGTTTAAACCATAAAACGACGCCCGGCGCGAACCCACGATGGCTATGCTAAGATCATCCTTTGCGCTTAATTTTCCTTTGACGTAAAGCAAGATCGGCGGGTCATAAATTTCTTTTAAGTTCTGCGGGTAATCTTCATCCCTGACGGTGATTATCTGAAGGCCCAGTTCTTTCGCGCGGCTCAGTTCTTCTACCGAATCCTCTTTTTTTAAGGCGGAGATCCGGCCGGCAAGTTCCGGGCCTATCCCGGCGATACGGGTCAATTCACTTGGCCTGGCCTGAATGATCTTCTGCAGCGTGCCAAAACATTCCAAGAGCCGCTGAAACTTTATAAAACCGATATCCACACAATTTAGGCCTACGAGAACTTCCAGGTCAGTCATACCTTAAGATACTCCAAAACCCTGGCCAGGACCTGCTCGACGCTAGAATCAGAAGTATCCACGCAGATATGCGCCAAGGCATAAAGCGGCTGGCGCGCGTCCAGGATCTCTTTGATCTTTTTCTCTTTGTCCTCTACATTCAGCAACGGACGGTGTTTATGGCCGCCTACCCGCTTTAAGATTATTTCCGGCCGTGCGCTTAGGCAAACCATCTTACCGCTGGAACGCATCAGCTCAATATTATCCTTATCCAGGACTATCCCTCCGCCGCAGGCAACTACCAGGCCCTGCTTACGGGACAGTTCTTTCAGGGCTTCCTTTTCCAGCTTACGGAAATAGGCTTCGCCTTCGCGAGCAAAGATATCCACGATCTTACGCTTCTCTTTTTCTTCGATCAGGCTATCGAGGTCCAGGAATGCAGTTTTTAGCTTAAGCGCCAGGGCCTTGCCCACCACGCTCTTGCCTGTTCCCATAAACCCCACTAAATAGATATTTTCCATCCCGCACCTTTTTACCTTTTAAAAATGCCTATTTACTTACCTCCCAACCCCTGGATAACAAAAAGGGCGGGACACGTATCCTTAATTTTACCATAGAGTTATGTTTCTATCCAATAAATTATTGCCCCGCCAGTGCTTTTTGGCGGGGCAATTCCGGTCTTTCCAGCGTATATTTCAGGAATTATACGCCTTTAGGACTATTTCCGTTATTTCCTGATGTATCTGCTTGCTCAAAGGGTAAGAGACATCGTACCACTGGCCATTCTTACCTTGCTGCTGCGGCATACCCACAAATAAGCCGTTTTTGCCTTCGACCACCCTTAAGCCTTTTACCACAAAGCCGTCGAAAGAAACATCCACGAATGCCTTTAGCTTACTGTCACCGTCGAGCTTATGCAAGCGGTTTACCTCAATCTTTGTTTCCTTACTCATCCTGATCACCTCCTTCAACATCAATAGACGCTGAAGAAAGCGGGTTCTAACATATTTTTTTCTTGTAATTGAGGTAATTCGCCTTTATCTCAGCCATGGAATCCTGGCCGAACTTTTCCAGAAACGCATCGGTAAGGATATACGCGGCCATATTCTCCGCGACTACGCCTGCTGCCTCTACGGCCGAGATATCCGCGCGCTGCACACTTGCTTTGGCAGATCTTTTATTCAATATATTCACTGAATCTAACGGCTGCGCCAGGGTAGCGATCGGTTTCATGCAAGCGCGTAGGACCACGCACTCGCCGTTGGTCATGCCACCCTCCAGGCCGCCGGCGTTGTTGGTCTTACGATAATAACCTTTGCCCTTTTTATAAAATATGGCGTCGTGCACTTCCGAACCAAAATATTGCGCATAAGCAGCACCCAAACCGAATTCTATGGATTTTATTCCGGGGATAGAAACAATTGCTTGAGCCAACCGTCCGTCCAGGCGCCTGTCCCATTGCACATAGCTACCCAAACCCGCGGGCAGGCCGTCAATGGTTACTTCGAATATACCGCCCAACGTATCATTGTTATTCCTGGCCGCATCTACCTGGTGCGCCATTCCTTCGAAATCCTGCTTTCCGCCGATATCCAGCGTATTGCTCTCGATACCCACGTGAAATACTTCTAAGAATATTTTACAGATCGCGCCCACTGCCACGCGGGCGGCGGTTTCACGGGCTGAGGCGCGCTCAAGGACATTACGGATATCCTTAAAACCGTACTTTAAGGCGCCGCTTAAATCCGCGTGCCCCGGCCGGGGAGAAAAGATCGCCGCTAATTTATCGATGCTGGCGTCTTTATTATTGATAAATATGCCGATGGGGCTGCCTAAGGTCAGGCCTTTTTTTACTCCGCTGATGATCTGAACGGAGTCTTTCTCCATGTTCATGCGCGGGCCGCGGCCAATGCCTAACTGCCTGCGCCGTAATTCGGAGTTTATCTTTTTCTCATCCACCGCCAGGCCAGCGGGAAGCCCTTCCAAAATAGATAAAAGCCCTTTGCCGTGCGATTCTCCTGAGGTCAGGAATCTCAACATAATTCCTCCCTATTTTTTTACTTTTATAGTATTGCCTTCTACTGTGAATATTTTACCAAAAAATTGCTCACAAACCCAGATATTTGTCTGGGTGTGCCGCGAAATTTCCGATGTTTTGATTTCACCGCCGAGTATACCCATCCAGGGGATAAGATTATCCGCCAGGTGTGTATCTGCCGCGGCCAGAGAATCTATTTCTTTTTTTAATTTGGCGCTTGCCTCCTGGGCCACTTCTTCCGCCGGCCTTTTCAACTCACCCCGCGCATCAGAGCCTAAGATGCAATTGGTATCCGTAAAGGCGTAAAGATTTATTTCCGAACCGGTAGAATAAGTATCCACGTATTCCGCGCTTATCGTTATGGGGCAATTAAAATCTTTCTCTAACAAATTTTGCGCTTCTTTTGCCTGGCGCTGGGCGACGCTCCTGATCATTAGATCACGGCTGGCGATACTTGTTCCCATGATCCTCTTGATGCGGCCCTGCTGGATAAGCTTTATCGGCTTGGGATGTTTTATGTTTGAAGCCTCTACACTTATTTCTCCGCCGCCGCGGGGGTAATACCCCCGTCTTAGAACTTTGACCGAGGCCCTTAATCCCGAACGATAAAGTATGGGTAGTATTATATATGAGTAGTGGTCCACCGGTACAGTGCCCAGGCCCGTAGTGCCCCCTTTTATATACAATGATGCTTCTTCAGAATGAAATGCCGCAGCGAGCAATATCGGCTGCAGCAGAAGGCCGATACTGCCGCTGGTACCGATATCAATATTAATCAATTTATGACTGATAACTTTTCCCTGGGGAATAAATTTGATCTCCCCGGAGCCCAATTTTAAACCTTCTATTTTGGAATGCGACAACTCCCTTAAGGCATCCAAAGCATAAAGGTGCTGTGCTTTTAACCCTGGCTCAGGCCTCTTGGCGCGGATATTAAAGATACGGATGGGCTGGCTGGTGATAATGGATAAGGCAGCGGCAGTCCTTAAGATCTGGCCACCGCCTTCTAAATGATCACCATCTATCTCCAGTAATTCTTTTTTTGGAATTGTCATCTTTAAATTTTATACAAATGGGGTCAGCTTTATTTTTCCTAAAATAATTCTGACCCCCTTAAAAGACCTGATCTTATTTTTTCTCTTCCGATGTAACGTTGCCGCCGATCGCGCCCTGCAGAACATTCAACAGCGACTGGCCTGTCTGCTGGATCACGCCTTCGGCTGCTGTAGAAGCTGCGCCCTCGGCCGCGGTCTTCAGCCCTTCCACGTTTAAATTGACCAAATTATTCAACGCTGAATCAAAGACCGCCTTGCCTACGATCAACTTCACTACGTCGCCCAGGTCGCTGATATTAGAATACCTGCCTTGAAAATTAAGCGTAAATTCCGAACGGGCGGGGCTATTCGGGTCCTTAGAATAATCTAGGTAGTGGACCTTGCCAATCTTAAGCAAAAGCTGGTCTATTTTTACTTTAGGCGCTGCCTCTTTTTTCTGGGCACCAGCAACAGTACCGGCCGATTCCTTGGTTTCGCCGGATTTTACCGGCTTCAGGGCATTGACGTTCAAATTACCGTTTTTATCTTTTACGACGAAAAATTCCTTCAGGTCTATTTCCATATTCTGGATATGGATATTCTTCTTCAAAAGGTCGGCGAAATCGTAATCTACGTACGCGTAAGGCAGGTCGATCATTACCGGTTCCTTAAAGCCCGGCGGATTAAACAGGCGCAGGTCTTTAATAGTCAGTTCTGTTTTTAAAAGGCCCAGGTTTAATGAGCCGATATCCAGCCTTAACCCGGTGGCACTGCTCACGGCTTTTTCTACGGCCGATTTTGCTATCTTGTCCTTAACCGTATAGATTATCCATCCCAAACCGATAATAACGACCAGAAAATAGGTTATCTTTTTCATTTTTTTCCTTTTTATATTTAGCGAGGTTGCGTTACGGAAATTTTTCCTGCGGGTGTTTCGATCACCGTTTTCTTTTCGCACCCTAAAATAGCCACCATAAACAAAAATAATCCCAAGACTAGAATATTTTTCATTTCTCCTCTCCTTTTTATCCTCTATTTGTTATTTTTTCAGCACGATCAGTGCCTTTTCGTTATTACTGCAGGAAATGATCAGGTGCGCGGGGCAATCGCCGCTACAACCGGAGCCGTAAATATGTTTGATATCGATGTCGTTTTGCGCCAGTTTCCTGGTAATATTTTTTAAAGCACCCGGCTTATTTTCCATATCTATCATCACGGCTTCCTCTTCTACTGCGCCTTTATATCCCTTTGCCTTCAGCGCTTCAATAGCCCTTAAATTATCCCGGGTAACGATCATGATACTGGCATTATTACCGGTGGCATAACCGCCTACCGCCTCTATATTTATCCCGTGATTAGCGATGATCTCAGAGATTTCCGCCAATAAGCCTACTTTATTGACGATAGTCACGATTATTTCTTTTCCCAAATGCGCCTCTATGATCATTGCATACCTCCTTGGCTAATTTTTTATTCCCGTCTAAAGGCCAAAAGATACAATGCTATTACACTGGGTAAAAGGAACGCGACTTCCAGAAAATAAACAATATTGATCGCAAAAGGGTTTATCCCGGCGTTGGCCGATAAGTAGTACCTGGCCCAAAACCATTCGTATACTATATCAGCCACATAATAGACAAAATATATTTTCCAAAATAAAGGAATGAACTTCTTGCGCGCTGAGATGAACAGATACATACCCGCGACCGCGGGCAGCCAAAGAATAGTTGCGCGGACAAGCTGAAAGATCAACTTCGATTGAAACAAATTGACTGCGGAATATAGCCCGAGGGCTACATAGAGGAAAAAATACAAATACCAGAGTTTTGCCGGTTTCATCAAGTCTTTATTATATCCTAAAATAGAAAAAATGTAAATTTTTATCCGTGTCTATTTTTCTTATGGTCTATATTGCTCCAGCCCAAGCCAGGCCGAAGCTGCCGAAAAAATAGCTCGGTAGAAATGTAATGTCATTTTTGATATTTTATCCTATAATATCTTTATGCTTTACGACCGTTTTCAGAAAGAGGCCATTGATTATATCGAGCAGGGATTTTCTGTGATCGTCTCAGCGCCCACCGGCGCCGGGAAAACCGCCATTGCCGAATATATCATCGAAGAAAGCCTGGAAAAAAAACGCGGTGTGATCTATACTGCTCCGCTTAAGGCGCTTTCAAATCAGAAATTCCGCGATTTCCAGCATAAATTCAAAGATTCTATCGGCATACTTACCGGCGATGTATCCATTAACGCAAATGCACCGGTATTGATCATGACCACCGAGATATTCCGCAATAAAGTGCTGGATGAACCGCAGAGTTTGCGGCAATACAGCTGGATAATTTTTGATGAAATACATTTTATCGATAACCAGGAACGCGGCACGGTCTGGGAAGAATCACTGATCTTTCTCCCCCAGCATTTAAAAATGCTCTGCCTTTCCGCCACCATTCCCAATATCCTGGATTTTAGCCGCTGGATCGAGTCAATCCATAAAAAACCCCTGAAGGTGGTCATCGAGAACGAGCGGCCTGTCCCCTTAACGTTCCTCTACCAATGCCAGAACAGGATTGCAGATAATATAAATGAATTGAGGCATCTAGGCTTTACGGAAAGGCCCAACCGGCCTTATTGGGAAAGAAAACGCGATATGCACCGCAGCAATCCCAATAGGCTGAGCAACCTGATAAGTTACATCCAGGAAAAAGACGGCCTGCCCTGCATATATTTTGTCTTCAGCCGCAGACGAGCCGAAGACCTGGCCCTGGAATTAGGGCATTTTAATTTCCTCGATGAAAAAGAACAGCAGCAAATCAGTGTTCTCTACCGCGACTTATGCCAACGTTTTAACCTGGAGCAGGAAGCCTCGGCACTGAGGATGCGCGACCTGATCCACAGGGGCATTGCTTATCATCATGCCGGGATGCTGCCTACTTTAAAAGAAGTTATCGAACGGCTCTTTACCAGCCGCCTGATCAAGGTGATCTTTACCACGGAGACTTTTGCCCTCGGAATAAATATGCCGGCGCGTTCAGTGGCCTTTGATACCTTAAGGAAATTTTACGGCAGGTATGTGCGTAATCTAAAAACCCGCGACTTTTACCAGATGGCCGGCCGGGCCGGTAGGCGCGGCATGGATCAAAAAGGTTTTGTCTATTGCCGGCTGAACCCGCATCAGTTCAGGTTAGATGAGGTAAAACAGATAATTTACGGGCAATCCGAAGAGGTGCGCAGCCAGTTGAACGCTTCTTACGCGACAGTCCTGAACCTCTTTGAAGATTTCCAGGATGGCCTGCTCGATATCTATCCACGTTCTTTCCATTATTTCCAGTCTAACAAAATAAGGCGGATGGACGGCCTGAACCTGATCAAATCAAGACTAAGGCTCCTGAAAGAACTCGGGTATATCCGCGACGACGAATTGACGGAAAAAGGGAAATTCGCCAGTAATCTCTACGGTTATGAGTTGATCCTAAGCGAACTGCATGACCAGGGGATAATCGAACAGCTGGATGAATTTAACCTGGCAGTACTTTCCGTATCCATAGCCTTTGAACCGCGTAAAGCGCAAAAAATGCCGCGGATCTCTAAGCCGGCGCAACAGATCAAAAGGGCTTGTGAAGAAATAATCTTACCCCTGCATAAAAGGGAATTGAGGTACCGGATCTATCCGCAGAGTAAACTGCCGTATTTTAACCTCTCACCCGCTATCGAGGCCTGGGTAAGAGGCAGTACATTTGACAAAACACTGAAATTTACCGATGTGGATGAAGGCGAATTGGTAAGATATTTTAGGATGGGTATCCAGATATTGCGCGAGATCCGCGATAATCCGACGAGTTCAACGGAACTAAAACAAAGGATAAGTGAAACAATCAGAGTGATCAACCGCGATGTAATCGATGCGGAAAAACAACTGCGGGAAGAGTAATCTGGTTATTTTTTTATTTTTAGGTAATCGGCGATGATCTTTTTGTGGTCAAAGGCGTAATCTAATTTTAGCAAATCATCGAATTTCACTATTTTAAAACTCGCCGCATCATCCCCTGCCTTGGGCCTACCTTTGGCCCTAGCCGTAAAGACTGTTCCGATAGTATGAAAACGCGGATCACGCTTAGGGTCAGAATAGGTATGGAACTGCCTTAGGTCTTCCAACTCCACGTCAGTTTCTTCTTTTGCTTCGCGCCTGACCGCGTCTTCCAGGCTCTCGCCGTAATCCACGAACCCGCCGGGCAGGGCCCAGCCAAAAGGCGGATTGCTTCTTTCGATCAAAATGATCCCGTCGTCAATCTCGATGACCGCATCCACTGTGGTGAACGGGCCGTTCTGTAATTTATGCACGATGTATTCAAGATAGCTTAAGACGCCTTTGTTAAAGACCGCTAAGGCTTCCTTGTCGAAAAGACAAAAAATTATTTCTTTTAATGTCGGCTCATCTTCCCTTAGGTGCCTGAATGTTTCCTGCGCCATGATCTTGGCACTTGCCAATAAAGGGAACCCTCCGGTGCCGCAGCCTAAGGCCGGGAAGGCAATGCTTTTTAAATGCAATTTTTTGGCGAGCCTCAGGCTGCTTTTTGCAGCATCCCTGATCTTGATCTCGTCGGTTTTAAAATCCATGCCCATGGTCGCCGCGTGAATGACGAATCGTGCCTTTAATTTACCCGCTTTCGTTTCTATCGCTTCACCGATCTTGATCGGGCCGCGCTTTACCGCCTCATCCTCGATACTTTGCCCGCCTCTTCTTTTTATCGCGCCGGCCACACCACCGCCCATAAGCAGTTTATTGTTAGCGGCATTGACGAGCGCGTCGACTTCCAATTCGGTAATATCTCCCTGGATGACCCTGACTTCACAATCCTTGATCTGCATATTTATCTCCTAATCCCTGACTATGCGCCGGGCCGTCTCTAACGCTTCGGCTTTAGTCTTTATCTCGCCCGCAGCCTGCAGCTCTTCTACCTCTCTTAAAATTTTTGAAAATATCGGAGAAGGAATAAGGTTCAGTTTTTTGATCAGGTCATTACCGGTGATCAGGCGTGGGAGTTTTTTTTGGCTTAAGGACCTGAAATATTGCTTGATCAGTTCTGCGACCAGCTTTTCATGGCTGGCGCGGCTGGCCCGGCTGGTCAGCGGCCCGCGGGTCGAGCGTTGGTCTGCCAAAGAGATCAAAAGTATACTTAAAGCGTCTTTTCGCGCATCGCGGAAAAAACGGAATACTGCCCGCGGTGTGACCTCTTCTACGTCCGCCAGGTATCCGGGCCTTAAGTGCCAGAAAACCATCCGTTCTAAGGCTTCCCTCTCGTCATTAGAAAGTTTAAACTTAATGGAAATATGCCGGCTGATATCACGGCCGATACGTTCGTGGCCGTGGAACAGAATCTTTCCGGCTTTGCGGCGCATACTTTGGGGCTTGCCGATATCGTGCAAGAGCGCTCCGAATTTAATCAGCGCCGCCCTCTTTCTATCCGCGGTAATAACTTCGTTAAGGTAACTATCCAATAATTTATTTTTCCTTGCTTCTTTGACGATCTCGTCTATCTGCCGGCAGGTCTCTAAAGTATGCATCCAGACATCCAAGTGGTGATACGGGCCCTGTGCCACCCCGCGCATGATATCGACTTCGGGAAGGATGACCGATAAAATACCCAGCTCATCCAATATCAAAAGGTATTTATAAAAATTTTCCTGGCCGAGTATCTTGAAAACTTCATCGCGGATACGCTCACTCGATACTTTTTCCAGCCTTCTTTTATTTAAACCCGCCGCTTCTTCGGTATTTTTCTCTATCTTAAAACCCAGCATAGAAGACAAACTAAAGGCGCGCAGGATCCTCAAAGGGTCCTCCTTAAAAGTATCCCTGCCCAGGACCCGGATGGTTTTTTTCTTTATGTCCTCTTGCCCCTTGTACGGATCGATCAGTTCATCCTGTTTGGATAGGTCAAGGGCCAGGGCATTGATAGTAAAATCCCGGTGCTTTAAGTCTTCCTGGAGGTTTTTCCCGCGAAAATCCGTAAAATCTACCGTGTAATTTATCCCGCGGTATTTTTTTACCACCCTGGCTGCGCCGTGTTCCTTATCCAGGACAACGTAACCGCCTTTTATCATATCGGCGAACTCGCGGGCAAGGCCAATGGCCTTTTTTTCTACTGCCAGGTCGATATCCAGGTTATCTTTTTTTCTGTTGATCAGGCTATCCCGGATTATCCCGCCGACGATATAAACCTTTACTTTTTTCGGTTTAAAAAATTTCTTTAAGGGAATAAGCAAGGGGATATTTTTAAGGGAGATCTGATTTTTCATGGGAAGGCTCTGCTAAAATTCCGGTTTTGAAAGCTCTGATTTTTTTAAAACTTCTTCTTCTACGTAGATAGGGACTTTTGCCCGCACGGCCAGGGCAATGCTGTCCGAAGGCCGCGCGTCAATCACTTTTTCCTCTTTACCGTGGTTAACCCTGATCACCAGTTTTGCGTGAAAGGTGCCGTCCTTTAGATCATCGATGACTATTTTCTCCAGTTTCGCCTCCAGGCCTTCGATGATATTATGCAGCAGGTCGTGGGTTAACGGACGCGGCGGGGCAAAACCCGAAACCTTCAACTTTATCGCGGACGCCTCGTTCAAACCGATAACGATCGGCAAGAGCCTCTCTCCGCCCTTTTCCTTCAATACGATCACCTGGTCCTGGCGTTTTTCGTCGATGATGATCTTGCTCAGTTCCATTTCTACCATTTACGGGCTCCGCTATTTTTTCTCTTTATCCAGCATCAATTTCAGTTCTTTCATGAACTGGCTAACATCCTTAAACTGCCTATAGACTGAGGCAAAGCGCACGTAGGCCACGTCGTCCTTTTTCTTCAGTTTCTCCATGACCATCTCGCCAATCTCCCGCGAATCTATCTCGCGGTCGGTTTTTTTCTGGATCGCCCGTTCTATGGCCGTAACCATATCTTCCATTTCTTCGATGCCGATCTGCCTTTTTTCGCAGGCACGCAATATGCCGGATAAGATCTTTTTTCTGTCAAACGGCTCGCGGCGGCCGTCTTTTTTTATGACCATCAGCGAAACTTCTTCTATATATTCGTAGGTAGTAAAACGTTTACCGCATTTAAGGCACTCGCGCCTGCGCCTGACTGCGCTATCCTCGGCAGTGGCGCGCGAATCAACGACTTTATCCTCTTTATAACTGCAGTATGGGCACTTCATGGTTATTTCTTAACTATCCTCACTTTTATTTTCGCTTCTTTCAAGAATTTCTGCGCTAATTTGTCCGGATAGCCGTCCCTGACCACGATCTCTTTGATGCCCGCATTAATGAGCATCTTGGCACAAATGATACACGGCTGATTGGTGGCATAAAGAGTGCTGTCCTTAGAACTTATCCCGTAAAGTGATGCCTGGATCAGCGCATTTTGTTCGGCATGCAGCCCACGGCACAATTCGTGGCGCTCGCCCGACGGGATCTTTAGTCTTTCGCGCAGGCAACCGATATCTATACAATGTTTAAGGCCCGAAGGTGCACCGTTATAGCCGGTGGCCAGGATCCTTTTGTTTTTTACCAGCACCGCACCGACCCTACGCCTGAGGCACGTGGCCCTTTTGGCAACTAGATCGGCTACTTCCAAGAAATATTCGTCCCAGCTGGGACGAGAATCTTTTTTTCTCATATTTTTCGCCTCAATTCTGGATAGAGAGGGAACTTCCTGGTCAGGGTAAGCACCTCTTTCTTTATCTGCGATAATTTCTCCGGATCACTACGGTTATCTAATGCCTCCTCGATAAATCCGGCGATCTGCAGTATTTCTTTTTTCTTCATTCCGCGCGTGGTCACTGCGGGAGTGCCTAAGCGTATACCGCTGGTCACTGCCGGCGGCTTATCGTCAAAAGGGATCAGGTTTTTATTGGCGGTAATACCCGCTTCTTCCAGGGCCAAAGACGCCTCTTTACCAGTGATCATTTTAGCGCTTAAGTCAACAAGCAGCAGGTGCGTATCCGTTCCACCGCTGACAATGCGGAATCCCCTTTTATGCAGGTCCTCGGCCAAAACCTTCGCGTTTTCTATTACTTGGGCCTGATAAGTCTTAAACTTCGCCGATGCTGCTTCTTTAAAGGCGACTGCCTTGGCTGCGATCACATGCATCAACGGCCCGCCCTGTATGCCGGGGAATATTTCCATATCGATCTTTTTGGCAAATTGTTTCTTGCAAAGGATAAAACCACCCCGCGGCCCACGCAGTGTCTTATGCGTAGTAGCAGTGACAAAATCGGCGTACGGAACAGGCGATGGATGCAGCCCTGCAGCAACCAGCCCGGCGATATGCGCCATATCCACAAATAAATACGCGCCGACTTTATCAGCGATCTCGCGGAATTTCTTAAAATCTAGGGTCCTCGGATACGCCGAAGCGCCTGCCAGGATCATTTTTGGCCTGTGTTTTAAAGCCAGCTGTAAAATATTATCGTAATCCAGGCACTCGGTTTTTCTGTCCACCCCGTAGGAAACCATATTATAAAGTGTCCCGGAAAAATTATGCGGATGGCCATGGCTTAAGTGCCCGCCGCAGGCTAAGTCCAGGGCCATGACCGTATCTCTGGGCTCAAGGCACGTAAAATAGATGGCCATGTTCGCCTGGGTTCCGGAATGCGCCTGGACGTTGGCGTGTTCTGCGCCGAATAATTTCTTTGCCCGCTCAATTGCCAGCCGCTCTACTTCATCCACGTAGACGCAGCCGCCATACCAGCGCGCGTGAGGATAACCTTCCGCGTATTTATTGGTCAGGACCGACCCCTGCGCCTCCAATATTGCCAGCGAGGTAAAGTTCTCCGAAGCAATCAGCTCCAGGTTATCTTCTTCTCTGAGTATTTCTTTGGTTATCGCCTGATATATTTCTTTATCCGTTTCCTTGATGTGTTTCAACTTTTCTTACCTCCTTAGACCCGCTTCTATTTTTTTGATCAAGTTTACTCGCCTTCTATGCCTGCCGCCTTCAAATTTTGTAGCGAGCCAGACGGAAACCATCTTTTTCGCCGTATCGGCCTTTACGAAACCCGCGCCGAGGATAAGGATATTGGCGTCATTGTGCTGCCGCGAAAGCCGGGCAGCTTTTAGGTTATAACAAAGCGCGGCGCGCACACCTTTTAGCTTATTGGCCACGATGGAATTACCGATGCCGCTCTTACAGACCAAGATCCCCATTTTGAATTTACCCCGGGAAACCTCCTTGGCCACGGCATAGGCATAAACCGGGTAGTCACAACTAGCCTCACAATAAGTGCCGACGTCTTTTATGCTGAATCTTTTTTTCTTCAAGAACGCGATGATCTTTGATTTTAATTTAAAACCCGCATGGTCACTGCCGATGATTATTCTTTTCATATTATTTTCAACATCCTTTCCACCGCCTCTTTAATTACGGCAAAGGTCACCCGATAATCCTCTTCGGGCTTACCTATAGGGTCATAAATATTCAGATCGTCGTCATCTTTTAACTGCGCGAATTCCTTGAGCAGAAAAACTTTATTTCTCGCTTCCGGCAATATCCGGACGATCTCTTCTTCGTGCAGTTTTTCCATTACCAGGATCAAATCCGATTTCTTGATGGTATCGGCGGAAACTTTACGCGAAATATGCGCGGATGCGTCTATCTTCTCTTCCAGCAGGATCTGCCTTACTTCCTGCGTAGCGCTCATACCCTCTGCGGTCATGACACCGCGGGATAAAACCTCCACATCGTCGCGGCCTAGGTCCTTGAGCCTTTTTTCCAGGTAGAACTTTGCCATGACCGAACGGCAGGAATTTCCGGTACAAACAAAAAGCACCGTCTTTTTTCTTAAAATATCCCGGATATCTGCTTCCTTTATCGCGCCCTCCCTTAATATTACAGGCGGCTGAACACTCACATCAACAATAGTCGACTCGATACCCAGTTTTGTTTTTCCGGCATCCAGGCCCAGTTCTACCACGCCTTTAAAATCCCTGATTGCTTCGGCAAAATCTTGCGGCGAGTTATTGCCGGAAAGGTTCGCCGAAGGAGCAACCACCGGCACAGCCGCTTCGCTGATCAAGGCCTCGGCTATGGCATTGTCCGGAAATCTTAAGCCTACGGTCGTACCGGTATGCGCCTTAAAGATCAAGGTCAGCGGACCGGGCCAGAACTTATCCATCAGCCGGTAAGCTACGGCAGGTATGTTCCTGGCGTAACTTTCGACATCCTCGCGCCTAGCGATATGGATGGAAAACGGTTTGTCCAACGGCCTCTTCTTTATCGCATAAAGCCTTTTTAGCGTATCGGCATTTTGCGCGTTTGCGCCGATACCATAAACAGTCTCCGTAGGGAAAATGACCAGCCCGCCTTTTTTCAACACCATAGCGGCGTGTTGGATCTTCTGCTTTTGCGGATTCAGCGGATCTACCTTAATGATTTCTGTAGAAATCATACCCTTATCTTTGTCTGCCTGATCTTATTTACGGTGCTTCTTCTTAATGCCGACAGTTTCCGGGCTATTTTCTTATCTGTTATCCCCAGAACTTCCAAGGCAAATAATGCCGCGTTCTTTGCCCCCGCTTTTCCTATGGCCATGCCTGCGACAGGAACCCCACCCGGCATTTGTACCGTGGATAAAAGCGAATCCAGGCCCTTCAAACTTTTTGTTTCAATGGGTACGCCGATAACCGGTAAAGTCGCGTGGCTAGCGATCACTCCGGCCAGGGCCGCGGCCCCTCCGGCAGCGGCGATAAAAACCTTCGCCCCTTTTAAAGACGATGTTCTCACGTATTTCGCCAATTCCTGGGGGCTACGATGCGCAGACAAAACTTTCACCTCAAAACCGACCTTAAATTCTTTTAATATCTTTATTGTTTCATTCATTGTTTCCAGGTCCGAGGCGCTACCCATAATAATGCTGATTGGTTTCTTCATAAATCCTCCGGTCTAACGCACTGCCCGATAACCTATATCCTTGCGGTAATGCATTCCTTCAAAATCGATCTTCTCGACTGCCTGGTAAGTCTTCTCTATGGCTTGTTTAATATTATCTCCCAGGCCCGATACTCCCAGTACCCGTCCGCCGCTGGTGACAATTTTATCCTGTTCTTTTTTTGTGCCCGCGTGGAACACTGCGATATCTTTCATTTTTCCTGCTTCATCCAGGCCGTTGATGACCTTTCCTTTTTGGTAATCGCCCGGATAACCGCCTGAAGCCACAACCACACAAACACAACTGCGGCTGTCCCAATCGAGATTCTTATATCTGCTTAATTTTGCGTTGGCAGTAGCCAGCATTACTTCCAACAGATCCGTCTTAAGGCGCGGCAAGATCGCCTGAGTTTCCGGGTCGCCGAAACGCACGTTGAATTCCAAAGCCTTGGGACCGTCCTGAGTGAGCATAACGCCGGCATAAAGCACGCCCTTATAAATAACGCCCCGCCTTGCCAGGCCCTGGATAATGCGCTGAATGATCTTTTCTAAAACTTCAGCAAATACGGCCTTGGTCACTATTGGCGCAGGCGAATACGCACCCATACCGCCGGTATTCGGGCCCTTATCAGCATCAAAGACCCTTTTATGGTCCTGGCTTGAAGCCAAAGGGATGATCTGCCTTGAATCGGTAAAGACCAATATTGATGCCTCTTCGCCGATAAGGCAATCCTCGATGATCACCCTATTACCGGCATGGCCAAAGATCTTATCCTTCATGATAGAATGCACTGTTTCTTTGGCCTGCTCTTTATTTTCTGCAATGACCACGCCTTTACCCGCGGCCAGCCCGTCGGCCTTGATCACCAACGGATATTTTTGATTTTCTAAATACGCTATGGCCCTTTCGGCATCGTCGAATATCTTAAAGTCAGCGGTCGGCACACCGGATTCACGCATCAGTTCCTTGGCAAAGGCCTTGCTTGCTTCCAGGCGTGCTGCTTCTTTCACCGGCCCGAAAATATTCAGGCCGTATTTATTGAATTCATCGACTATCCCTTTATCCAAAGGCGCTTCCGGGCCGACTATTGTGAAATCTATTTTCTCACTTTTCACAAAATCCAGAAGGCGTGTAATGTCATCCGCGGGTATGTCGATGCATTCGGCATTCTGCGCTATGCCGGCATTACCCGGAGCACAAAAGACCTTATCGGCTAACTTAGATTGCGCTATTTTCCAGGCCAGCGCATGCTCTCTGCCGCCCGAACCAATAACTAAAACTCTCATTGCTTATTTTTTCTCTTTTCTATCTAGCGGCAACACTCCGGCCATCTCGCCTATTACATTCACCAATTCCGTATTCGAAGGAATGACCACCTTGGCATTAGTCTGCAGCGACTTTTCTACCGCTTCCAGCTTTCTTAAAACCTGGGCATTGCCCACAAAGTATTGCTCTGCAGCTTCATTGACCAAGCGTATGGCTTCTGCCTCGCCTTCTGCTTGCAGGATCCTTGCCTGTTTGATACCTTCTGCTTTTTTGATCTCGGCCCTCTTCTGCCCGTCTGCGGCGGTCTCGGTAGCCGTAGCAAAATCCACAGCAGCTATTTTTTCGTTTTCCGCCTTTACTACCTTGTTCATCGTTTCCTGTACATCCTTGGGCGGGTCAATCTCTTTTAACTCCGTACGCACGATCTCGATTCCCCAATGCCCGGTCTCTTCCTTGAGAGTCTTGTGCAGCTCTTGGTTGATCTTTCCGCGCTCACTATTGGCTGATTTTAGCGTCAACGTCCCGATAATATTCCTTAAAGTAGTTCTGGCTAAATTAACGATCTGGTATTGATAATTGTTCACGTTATAAATAGAGCCCTTCACGCTTTCTTCATCGGATTTTACCTTGAAATATACCTGCGCGTCGACCTTGGCGTTGAGGTTATCAAAGGTAATGATCTCCTGCGGCTCCGCATCGACCATCTGTTCGGTAATATTTACAAAAAATATCCTTTCGATGATAGGAACGACCCATTGGAATCCGGGGTTGGCAAAACGGTGATATTTACCCAACCGCTCGATCAAGCCCCTTTGCGTGGGCCGGACTATTTTGATACCGGATAAAAATAGAAAAAATGATACTACGATAAGAAAAACCACTAAATTCATATATCCTCCTACCTGATCTCTACTTCTTTTTTCCCTTTAGTTACCTCTGCGATAACCCAGGACTTTAATTTCCATGCGTTGAGTTTCTCAGTCAACATATCTACCCGCCGCGCATCGACCACCAGGACCATGCCGATGCCCATATTAAAAGTACGGTACATCTCTTTGTCTTCTATGCCGGCCTTATTTTGGATAAGTTGGAATATCTTCGGCACTATCCAGGAAGACTTATTTATCCTGACATTGGTATCATTCGGTAAGATCCTGGATATTTTGTCATAGAATGCCCCGCCGGTGATATGGGCAATGCCTTTGATTGCCTTCTCTTTGGCGTTAAAAGTTTTCACCAGGTCAAGCACGGGCCTGACGTAAATACGCGTGGGCCTAAGCAATTCATTGCTTAATTTTTTTACTTCGTTAACGGAAAAAACCCTGCGGACCAAAGAAAATCCGTTAGAATGCAGCCCATTCGATTCCAGGCCGATAACCTTATCGCCCGGTTTGATCTCAGAACCGTCGATAATTTCACTTTTGTCTACAGCCCCGACGCAAAATCCCGCCAGGTCATAATCGTCCGGCTTATACATCCCTGGCATTTCCGCGGTCTCACCGCCCACCAAAGCACAACCTGCGTCAAGGCAACCCGCGGCAATGCCCTTGACCACGGCCGTAAGCGTGGCCGGCTTTAGTTTTCCGCAGGCAATGTAATCCAGGAAAAATAAGGGTTCAGCACCGCAGCATAGAACATCATTGACGCTCATCCCCACCAGGTCTATCCCCACTGTATCGTGCTTATCCGCGGCAATGGCGATCTTTAACTTCGTGCCCACACCGTCGGTAGATGAAACCAATATCGGCTCTTTGTATTTATTTTTATCGAGGCTGAATAAACCGCCGAAACCACCGATCTGAGTGAGGACATTTTGATTATGCGTCTTTTTCACCAAGGCCTTGATATTATCCACGAATACATTCGCCGTATCTATGTCTACGCCCGCTTTTTTATAAGTCAACTTCATCCCGCACCTTCTCCTTTATTTACTATTTAAAACCCCCAACCTTCTTAACAAATGAATATAAAGAAGGTGCGGAATTCATTACTCCGCTCCTTGTCCGCAGCAGTGCTTTTCTAGGGAAAATTTTCCGTGCGCCTTTTCCGGCTTGATCGGATAATTTCCCGTCCAACAGGCAGTGCAATAATCATCATTGGGATATTTCACGCAGGACAGCATCCCCTCAAGGCTTAAGTACCCTAAGCTATCCACTTCCATAAACTTCCTGATCTCTTCCATTTTATATTTATTGGCGATAAGTTCCTGCGGCCGGTGAAAATCTATGCCGTAAAGGCAGGGAAACCTGTGCGCCGGGCAAGAAATGCGTAAATGCACTTCTTTGGCCCCTGCGGCCCGGAAATTCCTCACTCTTTTCTTGGAAGTTGTTCCGCGCACGATAGAATCATCGACGATCACTACGCGCTTACCCCTGACCACATCCTTTAAAATATTGAATTTTATTTTTACACCCAGGTCCCTGATCTCCTGTTCTGGCTGGATAAAGGTCCTGCCTACGTAATGGTTACGGATAATACCCCAATCCAGAGGAATGCCTGAGGCCAGGCTATAACCTAAGGCTGCCGATGTACCTGAATCCGGCACCGGCACTACGATATCCGCGGCGACCGGATGTTCCCTGGCCAGTTGTTCGCCCAATTTCTTTCTTACCAGATGCACCGTTTCACCGAAAACAATCGAATCCGGCCGCCCAAAATAAACATGCTCGAAAATACAGTGGGCGTGGTTTGTCGCCTT
>JAQUNK010000017.1 GCA_028717645.1 Candidatus Omnitrophota bacterium | reverse complement strand
ATCGGCAGCTACCCCTGGTACTTTATCAGATCCAGACAAAATTCCGCGATGAGATCCGCCCGCGCTTTGGTGTAGTAAGGGCGTGTGAATTTGTGATGAAAGACGCCTATAGTTTCGATAAAGATACCGCCGGATTGGACAAAAACTACGCAGCGATGTTTACGGCATACAACAATATTTTCAAAAGATGCGGCTTAAAGTTTTACAGCGTCCAGGCGGATCCCGGCGTGATGGGCGGAAAAGAGTCTTGTGAATTCATGGTGCCGGCACCGAGCGGCGAAGACATGGTTTATCATTGCGATTCTTGCGGTTTTACCGAGGGAGCCAAGGAAGAACAGCAGGCAACCAAACAGGTCCCCTGCCGTAAATGCAAAGGTAGCATGAAACTGGAAAATACCATTGAGGTCGGGCACATATTTAAATTGGGCACCAAATATAGCGAGTCACTCGGCGCGCGTTTTCTCGATGACAAAGGTACGCTTAATCCGGTGATTATGGGCTGTTACGGCATAGGCGTTTCGCGCCTGGTGGCAGCGATCATCGAGCAGAATAATGATAAGTTCGGCATCGTCTGGCCGAAAGCAGTGAGCCCCTATAAAGTGATCATCATCGCCGTAGACGCCACCCAAGAGAAGATCTGCGCAGTCGCGCGGGATATTTACGAAAATTTAAAAAAAGAAAACATTGAGGTTATTTTCGACGACCGGGACGAGCGCGCGGGCGTTAAATTCAAGGACGCCGACCTGATCGGCGTGTCTTTGCAGGTAGTGATAGGCAGGGATTCATTGGAAAAAGGCTGCGTGGAGCTAAAGCAGCGCTCAAGCAGCGAAAAAATGCTCGTTAAACAATCAGAAGTATTAAATAAAATAAAAGAGTTACTTTCTTAAATTTCCATGCAATTACAAGGTAAGGACCTGATCGAAAAAATAAGGGAGATCATCGTTCCCGGCATAGTTTCTCACGGCCTGGAGCTGGTTGATATAAATTACTACTATATGGCCAATAGGCTGGTTCTGAGGGTTTTCCTCGATCGGCCGGAAGGCGGAATAAATATTGATGAATGCGCTCTGATGAATGAAGAGCTGGGCCAGATCCTGGATGCGTCTGCGGTATTAGAACAAAGCTATACTTTAGAAGTTTCATCTCCTGGCCTAGACAGGCCCCTAAAGACAAGGGATGATTTTAAGAGAAAGATCAATAGGGAATTAGCTGTTTTTCTTAGTGAAGCCATAAAAGGCAAGATTGAAATACACGGCGTGCTAAAGAGGTTAGATGAGGGTTTTATCTATATCGATTCCAAGGGAGAGGAATTCCAGGTCCCCTATAATAAGATAGCCAAGGCAAGGCAAATTATAGTATAATATAAAGAAGAGGAGCTTAACTTATATGAACGGTGAACTATTAGCGATTTTAGACCAGATTGAAAGAGAAAAAGGGATCAAGAAAGAAGTGCTTATTGCCGCGGTTGAGGCAGCTATTTTGACCGCCGCACGTAAGGCCATCGATGCCGGCCCGGAGGAAGAGATAATCGTCGAGCTGGATCGGCAGACCGGTAAGATCCGCGCGAAAAGAGGCAAAGAGGAAATTACCTCTACCGACTTCAGCCGTATCGCCGCTTCTACTGCTAAGCAGGTGATCATCCAGAAGATCCGCGAAGCGGAAAAAGAAGTGGTTTTCAATGAATTCCAGGCCAAGGTTGGAGAAATAGTTTCCGGAGGCGTGTACAGGTTCGAAAGAGGGAACTTGATCGTGGACCTTTTGGGCAAGGCCGAAGGCATCCTGCCGCGCCAGGAGCAGTCTCCGAAAGAAGATTTTAAGCAGGGCGAACGTATCAAGGCATATTGCCTGGAGGTGAGAAAAGAACTCAAGGGCCCGCAGATAATCCTTTCGCGCACGCATCCGAATTTCGTGAAAAAACTTTTTGAACTGGAGGTCCCGGAAATATATGAAGGCATAGTCGAAATACGCGCTATTTCCCGCCTGCCGGGCGAACGCACCAAGATCGCCGTCTGGTCCAAAAATGATAAAGTTGATTCCGTGGGCGCCTGCGTGGGCATGCGCGGTTCACGGGTAAAAAATATAGTCTCCGAACTACATGGTGAAAAAATAGATATCGTGCCGTGGAACGACACCATTACCGAATACATAAAAGCAGCGCTTTCGCCGGCGGAGATCTCAGAGATACGCCTGGATAAAACGAATAAGAAAGCGGAGATCATCGTAGAAAACGACCAGTTGTCCTTGGCCATAGGTAAGCACGGCCAGAATGTCAAGCTTGCATCTAAGCTCGTAGAATGGGAATTGGATATTCGCACCAAAGAGCAGTCGGCCAAAGAAGCGGAAGCTAAAGAAGCCAAAAAAGCAGAAATAAAAGCAGCGGCAGAACCGCCACAGGCTGAAGAAGTAGCTTCCGTAGCGGGATCCTCCGACTTAAGCGCTCTTCCCGGCGTGGGAGCTAAGACCAAGGAAAATTTAGAAGGGGCTGGTTTTAAAAGTGCCGCGGATATTGCCGCGGCCAGTATAGAAAAATTATCCGAAATCAAGGGTATCGGGAAAAAGAAGGCCGCTACCCTGATCGAGGAAGCTAAAAAAATAATCGGTGAAAAATAATGATGGATCCCGCACCTTTTTGCTCAAAAGGGCCGGGATAGCATTAAAATAAGTTGTTAAATATTGGAAAGGTAAAAGGTGCGGGATGAAGGCACACGAGAAGAAATCCATTAAGCCAAAAACAGCGAAAAAGACAGAAACCCACACTGTAAAAAAGGCAAAGACCGTGGTAAAGGCAAAGGTAGAAAAAGCCGCGAAGCCAAAGGCAGCACTGCAGTTACCCAAGCCCCACTTAAAAATAGTAAAAAAGAAAGAAGAAATTAAGGTTATAGCCGAAGAAAAAGTAGCCGAGGCTGCCGCGCTAAAAAAGATCGCCGAAAAACCCAAGCCAGTTGCAGTAACCGAAAAGAAACAAAAAATAAAAGAGCCTGTTGTGCCACCCAGGGAAATAATTACGCCTAAGCCGGAGGCTGCAATTAAGCCAGCTAGTGTCCCTGCGCCGGCCGTAGCAAAGAAAGTCCATCCTGCAGAGAAAATCCATGTTGCAGAAAAACCCGTTATCATAGAAAAGCCCGTTACCGTTGAAAAAACCGTTGTAGCCGAAAAACCGGTACCAGTGTTAAGAGAATTGGAATTAAACTTGCCGATCTCCGTAAAAGATTTAAGTATAAGGCTGCAGGAAAAACCGTCCGTATTGATCAAGAAATTGATGGATATGAGGATTATGGCCGGGATAAATCAACTCCTGGATGAAGAAACGACCGAGAAGGTATGTGTAAATTTTGGTTTCCGGATAAAGAAGGCCCTGGGAGAGGAAGAAACGGCACTGGCCGCACACAACATGCCGGATCCTGCTGATAAGCTGAAACTCCGTCCGCCGGTAGTGACTTTTATGGGCCATGTTGACCATGGCAAGACCTCTTTGCTGGACGCGATCAGAAAAACGCAGGTGGTCGAGAAGGAATTCGGCGGGATCACACAGCATATCGGGGCGTACCGGGTTAATTTTCCCAAGGGGAAAATAATATTTTTGGATACCCCGGGCCACGAGGCCTTTACTGCGATGAGGGCAAGGGGTGTACGCGCGACGGACATCGTCGTCTTGGTAGTTGCCGCGGATGACGGGATAATGCCGCAGACCATTGAGGCTATAGACCATGCCAAGGCAGCGGGTGTGCCGATAGTCGTGGCGATAAATAAGATCGATAAACCGCAGGCTGAAGTGGATAGAGTAAAAAAACAGCTCTCCGAACAGAACCTTCTGGCGGAAGACTGGGGCGGTAAGACCATTACCGTCGGGGTTTCTGCGAAGACCGGAGAGGGTATCGCTCATTTATTAGAAATGATCATCCTGGAAGCGGAAATGCTGGAGTTAAAGGCGAACTATACCAGGCCCGCAAACGGGGTGGTGATCGAGGCAAGGCTTTCCAAGGGCAGAGGCCCTATCGCTACTTTACTCGTGCAGAACGGGACCCTGCATTTAGATGATTACATCGTGGTGGGCAAATTTTACGGAAAAATAAAATCCATGCATAACGACCAGGGCAGGCTTGAGCAGAAAGCTGAGCCGTCAGATCCGGTCGAAGTATCCGGTTTGTCCGGAGTGCCGGAGGCGGGCGAAAAATTCTATGTTGTAGAGAACGAAAAGATCGCCAAAGAAATATCGGCCAAGCGCCAGGAAGTAGATAGGCTCCAGGAACTAAAAACGGCCAAGAAGATCAGCCTCGAAGAACTCTATAATAATATCAAAGAAGGAAAGATCAAGGAACTGAAAATAATTTTGAAGTCGGACGTGCGCGGTTCGGTGGAAGCGATAAAAGAAGCGATTAAAAAATTAAATATTACGGAGATACAGATAAGCATTATCCACGAGGGTATCGGAGCGATAAATACCTCGGATGTGATCCTGGCGGCGGCAAGCGATGCGCTGATCTTGGGATTCAATGTGGTTGTAGATGGCCTGGCTAAGGACCTGATCGCAAAAGAAGGCGTGGATGTCAGGACCTATAACATCATCTATGAACTGACCAATGAATTGAAAGTGGCTTTGGAGGGGATGCTTGAGCCGAAATTGAAGAAGATATTCTTAGGCAGGGCAGAAGTAAGAAAAGTATTCAAGCTCTCTAAGTCAGGTATAGTAGCGGGCAGTTTCGTCAGTAAAGGTAAAATTACCCGCCAGGCAGAGGCTGCCCTGATCCGTAACGGCCAGATCATTTTCGAGGGGAAACTTTCCTCGCTAAAACATTTTAAAGACGACATCCGCGAGGCGGCGGAAGGTTCTGAATGTGGGATTTCCCTGTCTGGCTTTGATGCTTATCAGGAAGGCGATGTGATCGAAGTTTACGAAATACAACAAATAGCCCGTAAGTTATGAAGAAAAGAATATTGAGCGGAATGCGGCCCACTGGAAAGCTACACCTGGGCCACTTGGTTGGCGCATTAAAAAACTGGGTCGATCTACAGACCAAATACGATTGTTTTTTTATGGTCGCTGATTGGCATGCGTTGATGAGCGAATACGAAAATCCATATCAACTGGAAAAAAACGCTTATGATAATGTCGCGGACTGGCTTAGCTGCGGCATAGACCCGGATGAGTCGGTGATTTTTATCCAATCCGAGGTAAAAGAGCACCTGGATCTGTTTATGGTTTTTTCCTGCCTCACCCCTCTGGGCTGGCTGGAACGCTGCCCGACCTACAAGGAGCAATTAAGAGAAGTCACCGGCCGTGACCTGCATAGTTACGGCTTCTTGGGTTACCCGGTATTACAGGCGGCGGATATATTGATTTATAAAGCGGAAAAAGTCCCGGTAGGCGAAGATCAATTGCCGCACCTGGAGTTGACGCGCGAGATCGCCCGCCGTTTTAACAGCCTTTATAAAAAAGAAATTTTTCCCGAACCCGAAGCGATCCTCACCAAAACGCCTCGCCTGGTGGGCCTAGACGGCAGGAAGATGAGCAAAAGTTATAATAATACCATTGACCTTTCGGATGGCGAGGAAGAAGTGAAGAAAAAAGTGTCGTCCATGATCACCGACCCAAAGAGGATAAAACTGGCCGATAAGGGCCACCCTGAGGTCTGCACTGTTTACAGTTATTATGAAACATTTTTACCCGAGAGAAAAGAAGAGGTGCGCTCCTGGTGCGCGAACGCGAAATTAGGCTGTACGGATTGCAAAAAAGAATTAGCCAGGGCGATACTGGGTATATTGAAGCCGATACACGAGAAAAGGGCGGAATTGCTCAAGGATAAGTTAAAGTTAAGAAAGATCCTGGATCAAGGCAGGGATAAGGCAGCTGAATTAGCTGGCCAGACTCGCCGGGAAATAAAGGACCTGATTAAGATATGAGCTATAAAATAAAATTGGATGTTTTTGAAGGACCGCTGGACCTATTGCTTTATTTGGTAAAGCGGGATCACCTCAATATTTACGACATACCCATTGCCGAGATCACCGAGCAGTATCTTAAATATATAGAGTTGATGCGCTTATTGGACCTGAACATCGCCGGAGAATTCCTGGTCATGGCGGCGACACTTCTACAGATCAAATCAAAGATGCTGCTTCCGGCCGAAGAAAAGCCCGAAGAAGCAGCTATTGACCCACGCGAAGAGCTGGTGCAACAGTTATTGGAATACCAGAGGTTTAAGGAAGTGGCCGAGACACTGAGGCAGATGGAAGATAAGCGCCAGGAAGTCTTCAAGCGGCCGAAGGTAGAATCAGGCATTACCCCGGAAAAAGAAGTATATTTCGAAGCAAGTATTTTTGATCTGATCAACGCATTTTCCTCTGCCCTCAAAGAGGTCCCCAGGGAGTTATTTTACGAAGTAGTCAAGGATGAGTTTACCGTTGAGGAGAAAGTGCATACGATTTTGCATATGCTCCTGGAGACGCCGAATATCCTGGTCTTCGAATTGTTCAATAAGACGAAGAACAAACAGGAGATAGTGGCCATATTTCTGGCGATCCTTGAATTGATCAGGTTAAGAGAGATAAAGGTCATCCAGCACCGGCATTTTGACCCCATAGAGATCATCAGAAACCAGGATAATATTCTTCCCTATGAACGAGGAGAGAGAAAAACTATTAATCAGCCCGGAAATTAAGCGCGAGGAATCCGAAGAGGATGCAGTTCTGAATATTTCTCTGAGGCCGCTACGCTTAAGCGAATTCGTGGGCCAGCAGGATGTTCTAAACAGCCTGAAGATCTCTCTTTCCGCAGCCTCGCAAAGAAAAGAGCCTTTAGAGCATGTACTTTTATCCGGCCCCCCGGGATTAGGCAAGACCAGCCTCGCCCATATCATTGCCCATGAAATGTCCTCCAAGATCACCGCGACAAGCGGCCCGGCTATCGAGCGCGCCGGAGACCTGATCGGCATACTTACTAACCTTGAAAAAGGGGATATCCTTTTTATCGACGAGATACACCGCCTTTCTAAGGTCGTAGAAGAATTTTTGTATCCGGCAATGGAGAATTTTCAGATAGATTTTGTGATCGATAAGGGGCCGTATGCCAAGACCATCAAATTTAACTTAAAGCCTTTTACCCTGGTAGGAGCCACTACGCGTTCGGGGCTCCTTACTGCGCCTTTAAGAGGCAGGTTCGGCATATTTCATCACCTGGATTTTTATTCGCCGGAGGATCTCTCTACAATAATTAAGCACTCGGCGAAAAAGTTAGATATTAAAATTGACGACGACGCATCCCTGGAAATAGCCCGTCGCTCGCGCGGCACGCCGCGGATCGCCAACCGGCTCTTACGCCGTATCCGCGATTATGCGCAGGTTAAGCTCGCCAAAAAAATAGACCTGGGGACTGCCGCTGCCGCACTGGATAATTTACGTATTGATAAGGCCGGCCTCGATGAAATAGACCGCAAGGTCTTAAAAGTAATTTTAGAGACCTATGCCGGCGGGCCAGTGGGCGTTGAATCGCTGGCCGCAACACTCAATGAAGAAGCAGATACCTTGATCGATACCGTCGAGCCGTTTTTGCTCAAGGCCGGGTTCCTGAAGCGCACGTCGCGCGGCAGGCTCGCCACAGAATTAGCCTACAACCATTTCGGAATAAAATACAATAAAGAGAAACAAGAGCAGTTGTTTGAAAAATAGATCTGGAAATTTTCTAATGGCAGCGGGTGTCTCTGATCCACCCTGTCCGCGCGCAGCCCCGACGTAACGTCGGGGCTGCGCGCGGCCAGGGGCCCTGGATCAGCAGCCACCCGCTGCTTACGTGAAATTTCAGTTTTATTTTTAAATTTTAGGGAGTGCGGGAATAAAAATATGAAACTTTTATTGCATACCTGCTGTGCGCCGTGCCTGATATACCCGTTAGAGAACCTGGAAAAGAAGGGATTCAGCGTTACCGGATTTTTTTATAATCCGAATATTCATCCGTTCACTGAATATAAGAATAGAAAACTAGCTCTGGAAGGCCTGAAAACGCAAGTGCTTTATCCTGAATATTCGCCGCAGGAGTTCTTTCAAACCGTAAATAAGAAAGAGGAAAATCCCGCTAGATGTGCGCTGTGTTGGGAAATGCGCTTACGCAAAACTGCGAAATATGCAAAGGAAAAAGGATTCCCGTATTTTTCTACGACCCTTTTGGTCAGCCCTTACCAGGACCAGGAGATATTGAAAAAGATAGGTAATGATGTAGCCGGGCAAGAGGCGATAGAATTCTATTACGAAGATTTTCGCCCCGGATACAGGGCCGCTCACGAAAAGGCTAAAGCGCAAGGCATATATTGCCAGAAATATTGCGGTTGTATTTATTCGGAAATGGAAAGGTTCATTAAGAAATGAGCGAGTTTTCCGGTTTGGGAAAAATGCTGATTCTTTTTGGTTTGACCATGGTGGTCATCGGTGTTTTGCTTGTTTTTATGCATAAGGTTCCGTATCTGGGAAAACTTCCCGGAGATATTTATGTACAAAGAAAGAATTTTACTTTTTATTTTCCTATTGTCACATCCGTAGTATTAAGTATCATTCTTTCCTTGGTCTTCTGCTTATTCAATCGTAAATGAGGTACCGTATCCCTATCATCATAGGTTTTTTGGTTCTGGCGAGCCTTATCTCAGGCAGGACTTTGGCCTTTAAGGATAATTACGTGCGCATTGCCATTATGAAGGACGTTGCCGCCTTTGATCTGTCGGTTTCAGGCGCTTACCAGGTTGTAGATACGAATAACACGGTTTTGGCCAGGGGCAGCAACCTTAAGACCAAGATCATCATGGCCCCGAAAGGCTTTTATATCAATAGCCTGAATATCGAGGAGATCAAGGCGACCATAAAGCCTAGGAACCCCGATTCTATCCGGATCAACGACCGCAGGTTCCGCGGCGATATCATGCTCATCGGTAAACCCAGCGGTATTTTGGTGATCAATTTTCTCAACCTGGAAGATTATTTGAAGGGCGTGTTGTATCATGAGATATCGCATTATTGGCCGATAGAGGCGATAAAAGCTCAGGCGGTAGTTTCGCGCACCTTTGCCCTGTATCAGTCTGCGGAAAACAAAAATAAGGAATACGATATGACTTGTGACATTTATTCCCAGATGTACGGCGGCCGGACTTCTGAGCGTTGGCGCACAAGCATGGCCGTAGATAAGACCAGGGGCCAGGTCATAAAATACCAGGGGGCGATCCTGCCGGCATATTTTCACGCTACCTGCGGCGGTTCAACTGAGGATGCGAACGTTTTATGGAACATAGATCTGGTACCCTTAAAAGGAGTGATCTGTAATTTTTGCAAAAAGTCTCCGCATTACGATTGGACGACCATTTTGACCCTGGATGCTATCAAATCCGCTCTGAATAAATCAAAATACAGGGTCAATATCATCAGGAACATTGTGATAAAAGAAAGGAACAAAACAAACAGGATAAATAAGATCGAGATCATCACCGATGCGAAGAACATAGATATTTCTGGAAAAGACTTCCGCAATATCATCGGACCGAATGTGATAAAGAGCCTGAACTTCGGACTGAAAATACAGGATGAAAATGTGGAATTTCAGGGTATCGGTTGGGGCCATGGGGTGGGGATGTGCCAGTGGGGCGCTTATTTTATGGCCAGGTCCGGCGCCAGCTATGAAGAGATCATCCAGTATTATTATCCCGGCGGAGTGCAAATAGGCTATGTCAATTAGATTATCCGACTACGATTACGACCTGCCTAAAGGTTATATTGCCCAATATCCAAAAGAAGAAAGGGATTCCTCGCGGCTCTTGGTAGTAGACAGGGCTAAAAATAGTATCACACACAAAAGATTTAAAGATATCGTCGGTTATTTTGAAAAAGGCGATACTCTGGTCTTGAACAACACCCGTGTTCTGGCGGCAAGGTTATTTGGTGTCAAGAAGACCGGCGGAAAATTAGAGATCTTCCTCCTTAAACGCAAGGACAAAAATTCGTTCGAGTGCCTGCTTCGGCCGGCGCGTTTTAAAATCGGAGAAGAGGTTTCTTTTGCGGGCAATGGCTTAAGGGCGACACTTAGGTCCGCCAACGAGGTAGAGTTCAATACCGATGACTTAAATAAGATCTATCATTTAGGGTTCATTCCTTTGCCTCCTTATATCAAGCGCCCGGTAGAAGATGCGGATAAAATACGTTACCAGACGGTTTATGCCCGGGAAGATGGCAGCGTTGCTTCGCCCACGGCAGGCCTGCATTTTACGCAACACTCACTCGATGAGTTAAAATCAAAAGGAGTGAATATCGCATACGTGACGGTGCATATCGGTTACGCCACCTTTAAGCCGATTAAATCCGAAAATATCCAGGAACATAAGATGGGCATAGAGTATTTTCATATTCCGCCCCAGACCGAAGAAATCATCCGCCAGGCGCGTTTAAAGAAGGGGCGGATCATTGCCGTAGGCACAAGTTCTACGCGGGCGCTGGAAGCGGCTGCACAGGAAAAAAGATCGAGCGGTGAGACCGGTATCTTCATTTATCCGGGCTTTAAGTTCCAGGCCATAGATTGCCTGGTCACTAACTTTCATCTGGCGCGTACCACGCCTTTTATGCTCGTGGCGAGTTTTATCGGAAAAGACCTGATCAAAGAGGCGTATCGCCAGGCGATAGAAAAGGGATACAGGTTTTTGAGTTTCGGCGATAGCATGTTAATTATTTAGAAAGGTAAAGATGAAAAGATACTATTTTATATTTTTGTTAAGTTTAGCCATCGGCATAAATATATATTTCAGGCTCCAAACCCTGGCCCTGCCGACTGTAGAGATCAAGGCAAAGGCGACTATCAATAACCAGCTTTTGGAAGAGGCAAGGAAGCACATCAATGCGAAATTCAAGGACCTGAGCTCCGATATCAGGGTGGGGCTGACCAAGGACCTCCTGGATATCTGGACCAAAGAAAAAGGTCCGCAGTTAGAAAAAAGCATCGCTACAAGAGAAAAAGAACTAAGGCAGTATTTCGAGGATGAGCATAATAACGTATTCCTGCTTGAACTTGACCCTTATCACTGGTTGAGGCTGACGAGAAATTTTGTTAATACCGGCAGAATAGGCGATGAGGTCGTTGATGGCAGGCAATATGATTCTTATATGCTTGCTCCCCGAGGCATGCCTGTTGAGGTGAGCCTGCACAAAAACCTGCATGTTTACATAGCCGGATCCATCTACAAAATATTACATCTGTTTAAAAAGGATATTCAGCTCGTTCAGGTTGCTTTCTTCATGCCGGTCTTGATATCCATCTTAGGGCTTATCTTGTTATTTTTTATGTGTAGGGGCTTGACCGGAAACAGTATTGCAGGATTTTTTGCCTGCCTTTCTTTAGGCCTGGCGCCGATATTCTTGATGCGTTCTATGGCCGGATGGTTCGATACCGACCCATACGTCATTTTATTCAGTATCTTGATCATCTGGGGATATCTATATTCCTTAAGGAAAGAACTGCCTTCATCTAAAAGATTGCTTATTTTGCTGGCCACTGGCCTCTGCACGGGGCTTTTTTCATTCACCTGGGACGGTTGGTGGTATATTTTTGATCTGATCATCGTTTCTACGCTTTATTATCTGGCCAATCTATACCTCTTAAGGAAAGAATATGAGTTGGGTGGTTTGATAAAGAAGACGCTGTTTGCGCTCGGTATATTCTTTTCTTCAGCATTATTTTTTACCCTGGTTTTATCCGGCCCGAAAATAGTTTTACATTTTGCCACGGCGCCGTCGGGGGTATTCCACGCTTTCCAGGAACAGTTCTGGCCGAATACCTTTCTTACTGTGGCCGAATTAACCAAGGGTAATCCGATGGAGATCTTAAGCAGCCTGGGGGGCATTATTATCCTTTTTGTGGCTGTAGCATATTTATTATGGGTCTTAGCGGATAAAAAATCCCCCGATTTTATCGAAAAGAGCTTCCTGGGCATATTTTTCTCTTTCTGGTTGATTGTTCTCTATATGGTGTCGTTGAAGGCGCGCAGATTCGGCTTATTGCTCGCCGTACCTTTGTGCATTTCCTTCGGTTTATTTATTGAAAAGTTCTACCAGTATCTGAATAATATACTTTTGGCTAATATATTAAAGGCAAGGCTTAAGCGCTTTTGCCTATTTTTCGCCCTATCTTTGGTCCCGTTTGCTATTTTCCTGAACAACGCCGTCTTTACTAAAAATATCGTCCCTTTATTGAACAAGGATTGGTATACGGCATTGAATAAGATAAAGGACCAGACTCCGAAAAATGCGATCATCAATACCTGGTGGGACTACGGCCACTGGTTTAAGGCTATCGCCGAAAGAAGGGTGATCTTCGACGGAGCGACGCAGAATACGCCGATGGCTTATTGGATGGGCCGGGTATTTCTGACCGATGACCCGGTAGAGGCCGCAGGCATACTAAGAATGCTTAATTCGGGTTCCAACCGGGCATTTGAGAAGTTGGAGCACCTCGGTTTTGCTAAATTAGATTGCCTGAAGATCCTTGGCGTCCTGGCAAAGCTCGACAAAAAAGAAGGCGAAAAATTCCTGGCCAAATATGTTCCCGTTGCCCGCTCAAGAGATGAGCTCATAAAATATATCTATAACCCGGAGCCGGCATATTTTGTCGTTGAGTCAAGCCTCATTGCAAAAATAAAACCCATATCTTTCTTGGGCGGCTGGGATTTTATCAAGGCGGATATTTATCAGGCTTATAAACGGATGAAGAAGGCTTCATGCGTGGATTATATGATCAAGAGACACGGTTATTCCAAAGAGCAGGCGTCGGATACCTATGGCCTTTTGACCTTGCTGAGTAAGTCGGATGTATTGGATTGGATCTCTCCTTATTTGAATGTTTATTCTGAATCTGCTAATTACCGCAAAGAGGCAAATACCCTGTATTTCGATAATGGCTCCACAGTAGATTTGTCGAATTACAATACCCTTTGCTATAGCCTGTTGACCGGGCAGTGGCAGAGGCCCAGGAGTATATTTTATGCTACGCAGGAAGGCATAGCCGAGAAGATCTTTGATAAAAGCGAAGCTCCTTATTCGGTTATTTTGGTAAATGAGGGCGACAAATATAAGTTTATCGCCCTGGACACTAAACTGGCCAGGAGCATGCTGGTAAGGCTGTATTATTTTAAAGGCAAGGGATTAAAGTATTTCAAATTATTTCTGGAACAGGATTTAAAGGACAGAGGAAAAATCCTGGTTTATAAAATTTCCTGGGATGGGCAATAGAACCAAAAAATTCAATCTTTTACATAAAGAAGCAAAGAGTAATGCCCGCCTGGGAAAGTTAGAAACTGTGCACGGCGTGATCCAGACCCCGGCATTTATGCCCGTGGGTACGCAAGGCACGGTAAAAGCCATATCGCCGCAGGAATTGAAGGACTCTGGCGCGGAAATCATTCTTTCCAATGCGTATCATTTATTTTTGCGTCCGGGCCTGGAAGTTATCCGTAAGATCGGCGGCCTGCATAAGTTCATGAGTTGGCCCGGGCCCATACTTACGGATAGCGGGGGCTACCAGGTTTTTAGCTTGGCGCTTTTAAGGAAAGTGAACGATGAAGGGGTCGAATTCCAGTCCCACATCGATGGCTTCAAGCATTTTCTTACTCCTGAATCGGTTATCGAGATGCAGGAGGTTTTTGGCTCAGACATCATGATGCCTTTGGATGAATGCGTGCATTATCCTGCGGCCAAAGATTATGCGAAAGTGGCGATGGAACGCACCTTTGAGTGGGCAAGGCGCGCAAGGAAAAAGAAAAAAGATAATGAACAACTGCTTTTTGGGATAACCCAGGGCGCCACTTATGAGGATTTAAGGAAAGAATCCATTAAGCGTACCATAGAACTGGATTTTGACGGCTTTAGCGTGGGCGGTGTTTCCGTGGGCGAACCGGATGCCTTGATAAAAGAAATTATCGATATCGCCTGTGCGCATCTGCCGCAGGACAAGCCGCGCTATTTGATGGGTGTAGGCACACCCCCGGATATAATCGCGGCAATAGAAAAGGGTGTGGATATGTTCGATTGCGTGATACCCACGCGCTATGGCAGGAATGGCACTGCTTTTACTTCGGAAGGTAAACTTACCGTGCGTAACGCCGCGTTTTCCCTCGATCCGGCACCTTTAGATAAAAAATGCGCTTGTTATGCCTGCCAGAACTTTAGCCGCTCCTACATCCGGCATCTTTTTAATACCGAGGAGATCCTGGGCCTAAGGTTAGTTTCTTTGCACAATATTTATTTTTACCTGGAATTGATGCGTAAGGTCAGAGAGGCTATCAGGGATGACAAGTTCACGGAATTTAAAAAAGAGTTCTTAAAAAATTATGGACAAAATGAGAATTGACGTAATCACCATATTCCCCGAAATGTTTGGGCCGGTCTTAAATGAATCTATCGTCAAGCGCGCCCAGGAGAAGAAAAAGGTAGTTATTAAGATACATAATTTAAGGGACCATACGCTGGACAGGCACCGCAAGGTCGACGACCGGCCTTTTGGCGGCGGCGCGGGCATGGTCATGGCGCCTCAGCCGATATTCCGGGCAGTAGAGGTGGTGAAGAAAGAGATAAGGGGTAAAGGGGTAAGAGTTATTTTGCTGACGCCGCGAGGCAAAAAATTGGACCAGAAAACGGCCAAACGCATTTCTAAATATAAGAATATCATCCTTATCTCGGGCCACTATGAAGGCATCGATGAAAGGGTCAGGCTTCATTTGGCAGATGAAGAAATCTCTATTGGCGATTATGTGCTTACCGGAGGGGAGTTGCCGGCCATGGTCTTGATAGACAGTATAGTCAGGCTTGTCCCGGGGGTGTTGGGCGAAAAAAAATCATTGAAATCGGAGTCGTTTGAGGGTAATCTATTGGAGTATCCGCAATACACCCGGCCGGCAAATTTCAAAGGAATGAAGGTTCCCGAGATACTTCTATCAGGAAATCATCCCGCAATAGAAGAATGGAGAAAAAAAACAGCCGTAAGGCTCACCAGGCACATAAGGCCGGATTTATTGAAAATCAATAGAAAAAGGAGTGCTTAAAATGGATAAAATGAAGATGATCGAAGCGTCTTTCATCAAGAAAGAAATGCCCGTGTTCAAGGTGGGGGACACAGTACGCGTGCTTACCAAAATTCCCGAAGGGGATAAGGTAAGGCTGCATCCTTTTGAAGGCGTGGTCATTGCCAAGTCGATGAAAGGAGCGCGTTCCACTTTTACGGTGCGCAAGGTTTCTTTCGGTGAGGGAATAGAAAAAGTTTTCCCGCTTTATACGCCGAGTATTGAGAAGATAGAGATTATCCGCTCCGGTAAAGTAAAGAGGGCGAAACTCTATTATTTAAGGACCAAGGTCGGAAAACGCGCCACAAAAATAGAAAAAGAGGGATAATCACTTAACTCTAATGCTCTATTATGAGCGGAAATTAGAGAAACTCGGATTTGATTTTATTATCGGCGTGGACGAAGCAGGCCGTGGCCCTTTGGCCGGCCCGGTAGTCGCTGCCGCAGCGCGTTTAAACAAAAGAAGATTCAAAAACCGCATTGACGATTCTAAGAAACTTACCGCTCTGCAAAGAGAGCGTGCTTACCAGGAAATTATTCTAAACTCGGTATACGGCGTGGGGATAATCGACGAAAAAATAATAGATAGATCAGGGATACTCGCCGCGACCATCCAGGCGATGAAATTTGCCGTCAAGGAACTCCTTGCCAAGATCACGCCTCGTAAACATCCGCGCATACATGTGATCGTAGACGGCAATATGGCTTTACCGCTGGATCATCCCTCGACCAGTATTATCCGCGGAGACGGCAAGTCTCTTTCCATAGCCAGCGCTTCGATAATCGCTAAGGTGACCCGCGATAGGATCATGCGCGATTATCATAAAACTTTTCCGGAATATAATTTTCTAAGGCATAAAGGTTATCCGACTAAAGAGCATGTCCGGTTGTTGAAAGAATATGGGCCTAGCCCCATTCACCGCTTAAGTTTTTCTTATGCCTAAAAATAACCTTTTTTTAGCCAGGAGCGGGGAAGACCTGGCCCTAGATTTTTTAAAAACAAAAAAATATAAGATCCTGGAAAGGAATTACCGTTCGCCTCTGGGCGAATTGGATATTATTGCCCTGGATAAAGACACGGTTTGCTTCATCGAAGTAAAAACGAGGACCAGCGATAGGTTTGGTTTGCCGAGTGAAGCGGTAGTCCGGGCTAAACAAAGAAAGATTTCCCAGGCAGCGCTTGTATATCTAAAGAAAAAAGGCCTGTTGAATAAAAAGGCGCGCTTTGACGTGGTTTCCATAATGCATCCGGATGAGCAGGCAAAAATAGACCTGGTCAAGAATGCCTTTGAATTAGACACTACTTATTCCTATTAACTCATGTTTTCATCTTCAGAAATAGCGGATAAAGCGAAGATCCAACCTATTGCCAAGATCGCCAAGAAACTTGGGATCCAAAGCGACGAATATAAGCTTTTCGGCGAACATATTGCCAAGATAGACCTCAAGATCCTGGACCGGATAAAAAACAGGCCAAAAGGCAAATATATCCTGGTTACTGCAATCACGCCCACGCATTTTGGCGAGGGCAAGACCACGACGGCCATCGGGCTTTCCATGGCCTTGAACCGGATGGGCAAACTCACTACCTGTTGCCTGCGGCAGGCATCGACCGGCCCGGTATTCGGTATCAAGGGAGCGGCTACGGGTTCAGGCTATTCCCAGATCTTGCCGGCCGAAGAATTAAACCTGCATTTTACCGGAGATATCCATGCCGTGGGCCTGGCACATAACTTATGCGCGGCCTACCTTTATAATGCATTGTGGCGGGGCAATAAATTAAATATCGACCACCAGAAGATCTATTGGCGCCGCGTAGTGGATGTGAGCGACAGGTTCCTGCGTAATATCAAGACCGGTTTTGGCTCTACGCACGATGGTTTTCCCAGCGATTCGGGTTTTGATATTACTGTTGCCTCCGAGGTAATGGCGATATTGGCGCTTTCCAGGAATTACGCGGACCTGCGCGAACGGCTGGCGAAGATCCATTTGGCTGATACGCATTCCGGCAGGCCGATTACTCCGCTGGATATCAAGGTAAACGGTGCAATGGCGGTGATTTTAAAAGACGCGAAAAAGCCGAATCTGGTGCAGACTTTGGAAAATACGCCGTGTTTTGTGCATACCGGGCCATTCGGCAATATTGCCCATGGCTCAAGTTCCATTCTGGCTGATGAGATCGCCCTGCCTCTGTCGGATTTCGTCGTTACGGAATCAGGTTTTGGCGTAGACTTAGGTGCAGAAAAATTCTTCGACATCAAATGCCATTATTCGGGCCTGAAGCCCGATTGCGCAGTAGTCGTGGCTTCTATCCGCGCCTTAAAAATGCATAGCGGCAGGTTTGACGGTATGTCCAGCAGGGAGCTTGACCCGTGCCTGGAGAGGGAGGACCTGGCAGTGCTTGAAGAAGGTTTGTGCAATTTAAAAAAACAGATCGAGAATGTGCATATCTTCGGCGTGCCCGCAGTTGTGGCCATAAATAGATTTAATTCTGATACGGAAAAAGAGCTCGCCCTGGTGATCGAGAAAGCCAAAGAGTTCGGTGCGCGGGACTGCGTCGTAAGCGAAGTCTGGCTCAAAGGTTCAAAGGGCGGATTAGAACTGGCAAGTGCAGTGATAAAAGCGGCAGATGAGAAAAGCGAATTTAAGCCGCTCTATTCCCTGGAATCTTCCATTAAAGAAAAAATTAAGACCATTGCTACCAAGATCTATGGCGCCAGGAGCGTAGAATATACCAGAGGGGCGGATGAAAAGATCGCCCTGTTCACGCAGCATGGATGGGCCAGGCTTCCCATTTGCATGGCTAAGACGCATTTGTCTCTATCCGACGCGCCGCACATAAAAGGTGCGCCCCGCGATTTTATTCTTCCGGTCAGGGATATCCGCGCTGCGGTCGGAGCGGGATTTCTCCTGCCGTTATGCGGCACAATACAGACCATGCCCGGGCTTCCTCGTTCACCGCGCGGTGAAAAAATGGACATTGATGATGCGGGCAATATTAAAGGATTATTATAGGAGCGGATATGTACAAAAATAAAAGTTTAAAAAAATACACGGATGACCTGGCCGCAAGGTTGCCCGCACCCGGCGGCGGTTCGGCTGCGGCATTAAGCGGGGCATTGGGCTGTGCTCTTATCAGCATGGTCTGTAATTTTACCATTGGTAAAGAAAAATACAAAATCTTCCAGGCGGATATAAAGAAGATTTTAAAAATTTCAGAAAAATTAAGGAAAAACCTGCTCACACTCGTTGATCTGGATGTCGCCGCCTACAAAAGCAAAAATATCAATAAATCATTGGCTGTTCCGTTAAGAGTGGCTGAGGATTGCCTTAAGGCTATGCGCTTGTGCCCGGCATTGGTTAAAAAATCTAACCGCTACCTGATTACCGACGTTTCCTGCGCCGTAGTCCTTTTAGAAGCGGGTTGGTCCTCGGCCTACGCGAATGTGTTGATCAATTTAAAATACTTGAAAGATAGGAAAAAGAGGGATAGAATACTAACAATTTTTAATCCCGCCAAAAAAGAAGTAAATTCAATCAGAAAGAGAGTGGAAAAAGATGTCTGCAAAATTATTGGAAGGTAAGCCGATAGCCGAAAAGATCAAACAGCAGATCAAGCAGGATATTGAGGGCTTGGGCAGAAAACCGGTTTTGGCCAGTATTTTAGCGGGTGATAATGCCGGAGCGCTGGCTTATGTCAGATCGCAGCAGAAGAATGCCGAGGCTTTAGGGATAGAATATTGCCTGGAAAAACTGGAAAGTAATATTACCGAAGCCGGCCTGGTCGATTTTGTGCGTAAATTAAATCAGGATAAGTCCGTAAACGGGATCATCATTCAGATGCCGCTTCCGGAGCAGATAGATTATAAAAAGATCAGCAGTTTTATCGCCGCGGAAAAAGATATCGAGGGGATGAACCCTCAGAATATGGGGAAGATCGTTTTTGGCAGCGCTAAAATTTTACCTTGCACACCGGCGGCGGTAATGGAATTATTGAAAGAAACAGCGGTTGATCTGTGCGGTAAAGAGGTAGTCGTGGTAGGCCATAGCGAAATCGTAGGAAAGCCTTTGAGCCTTTTACTTTTGGATAAGTTAGCCACAGTGAGCGTCTGCCATATCGGTACATCCAAGGCCGGAAAGCTGGAAGAGCATGTGAAAAAAGCCGAGGTTTTGATCGTGGCCGTAGGAAGAGCTGGCTTGATCAAAGGCGAATGGGTTAAAGATGGCGCGATCGTCATCGATGTGGGTATAAATCGCGTGGCAGATAAAATCGTCGGCGATGTAGAGTTTGAGGCAGCAGCGAGCCACGCATCTTGGATCACCCCGGTTCCCGGAGGAGTGGGGCCCTTAACCGTCACGATGTTGATGCGCAATTTAGTCGAAGCAGCGAAGTTGCAGAAATAAATCTGCCGCTTTTATGCGGCAGCGGGTGTCTCTGATCCACCCCGTCCGTGCTCGCCCCGACGTAACGTCGGGGCTGCGCGCGGCCAGGGGCCCTGGATCAGCAGCCACCCGCTGAAGCAGTAAAAATCTTTAGACTCATAATGAAGACCGTTATTCTTTTAACTGTTTCCAACGTATTTATGACCTTTGCCTGGTACGGGCATCTAAAATATAAGAGTTCACCGCTCTGGATCGCGGTCGTAGTCAGCTGGGGGATTGCTTTTGTGGAATATTGCTTCCAGGTGCCGGCTAACCGCATCGGCCATTACCAGTATACTGCGGCGCAATTAAAGACCATCCAGGAAGTCATTACGCTGGTGATCTTCGCGATATTTTCTATCGTCTATTTAAAAGAAGGAATGAAGTGGAATTATCTGGTCGGTTTTGCCATGATCATTCTGGCCGTGTTCTTTATTTTCAAAAAATGGTAATTAAATATGACTTTTAAAGAAAAAATACAGGCTGGGAAGTTTTTGAAGACCTCGGAGATCGGGCCGCCGAAGGGGATCGAGACTGCGACGCTTTTAGAGGATGCAGAGCTGATCCGCGGACGCGTGGATGGTATCAATGTCACGGATCTGCAGAGTTCAGTGATGCGCCTGGGCTCTTTGGCTGTATGCGCATTATTAAAACAAAAGGGCTTTGAGCCGATATATCAATTGACCTGCCGTGACAGGAACCGCCTGGCGTTACAATCAGACTTACTTTCTGCCGCTGCTTTAGGCATTGAGAATGTCTTGCTTCTTACCGGGGACCATCCGACCTTAGGGGATCATCCTGAAGCAAAGCCGGTTTTTGACCTAGACTCAGTGCAATTATTGGAAGTGGCCCGTGGCTTAGAGCAGGGGCAGGATATGAAGGGGAATAAACTGATCGGTACACCGCCAAAGTTTTGCCTGGGTGCGGTGGTCAACCCGGGTGCAGACCCAATAGAGCCGCAGATCCTAAAAATGGAAAAAAAGATCGAAGCGGGTGCGGAATTTTTCCAGACCCAGGCAGTTTATGACGTCAAAACATTCGAAAATTTCTTAAGTAAAATAAAACATCTGAAAACCACGATCATGGCCGGCATAGTTTTGTTAAAGTCGGCAGGCATGGCCAAATATATGAATAAAAACGTCGCCGGCGTATTCGTGCCGGATAGCCTGATCAAGGAAATGGAAGAAACAAAAGATAAACAGGCAAAATCGGTAGAGATCGCGAGCCGCCTGATCAAAGAATTAAAACCCATGTGCCAGGGTATCCACATTATGCCCATCGGCTGGGATAAGGTTGTGCCAAAAGTTTTAGAGGCAAGCGGATTATAATATGTCAAAAATAGTCATTATCGGAAATTCATTGGCTGGTTTTTCCTGCTGTGAAGCTTTATTAAAGAATGCGCAAGACAACGAAATCACGGTTATCGCGCAGGAAAAAGTCCCTGCCTATAAGGCGCATTTATTGACGGAATATCTAAAAGATGAGATCAAGGAAAAAGATGTTTTCTTTTGTGATAAAGATTTCTATATAAAAAATAAAATAAAATTTTTAAAAGAAGCCAAAGTCGTGCGCATAGACCCGAAGAAACACCTGGCCGTTTTAAAAGACAATACTAAAATAAATTACGATTACCTGGTTATAGCCTCGGGGCAGAAAGTGGACATACCGGATATCCCCGGTAAGACCAAGGATGGGGTTTTCGCCTTTTATAATTTTGAAGAGATCAAAGAGATCAGGGGCCGCGCGCTTATTGCGAATACCGTTTGCCTCTGGGGGGAGCCGGCTATAGCGTTAAAGCTGGGTGAAATATTTTTGAACAAGGGCAGAGAGGTAAAAATCATTTCAAAACCCAAGCCCGAGGTTTTGCCTGTTTCGGAAAAGTTAGAATGGATAGATGACCTGGAATTAAGCGAGATCATCGGTGAGGGTGCGGAATTAAAGGCGATCAAATTAAGCAACGGCAAGGCGATCGGAGTGGACCTGTTTTTATTCGTCGGTAACCTCATAGCAGCAAGCGAGTTCTTAAAAGATACGGACCTAAAAACAGAAGAGGGTTATATATTGGTCAATGACGCATTCCAGGCCAACTTTGAGGATATTTTTGCCTGCGGAAGCGTGGCTAGAAAACAGGGAATGGCAGAAGCGAAGTCCTGGGAAGCGGTAATTAATGAAGGCCAACTCGTAGCTAATAAAATATTAGAAGGGAGAAAACTAGCATGTCAGCAGACGTCTTAGTGCAGTTAGGGATCAAGGGCGAGGAAGCAATACTGAAGCTTACCAAAGAGGCCTTGGATAAAGCGATAAAAGAGAAAGGTGTTAGCCAGGCGGTTGGGTTTCCGGAAACCAATTATTACCTGCCTTTGATCAATGCCTTTTTTAAAATGGAAGTAAAAACCCTGGGGGATTGCGCCAATGTGATCAAGGAGGTCGAGAAACTGCACAATAATCAGGCTGCTGCTAACGGTTTCAAATTAGATTTTTTAGGCGGCGTATTGAACAAAGGTATCGCTACGCTCATTTGTGAAGAAATATTAGCCTGCCTGCAATATTTTAATAAGGCGCATCCGCAAAAAGAATATGCCGGATTTTTATCCGATACATTATTAAGGTCTTTAGGCATCCAATTGGTTGATGGGCGCATCAGCGGTATCGCCGTGATCTTGGGGCCCGCGAAGAACGAAGATGCGGCAGTACAATTGGTGAGGGACTTTCAGAGCAAAAGCATCGTCAGTATCTTAGTCGGCAATGCCGGCGGGAATACTTTTAAAAAACAGCTGGAGAAGAAAAATATCGAATTGGGCCTGGAAAATTACATTGTGCCGCTGGGCGAAGATTACTTGTCCGCGATCTACGCGGTAAACTGGGCGGTGCGGGCACCCTTGATGTACGGCGGGTTAAAAAGCGGGCAATGGCAGGAAATTTTAAAATATACGCAGAACAAAGTCCCGGCCTTCGTCGTGCTTTTAAGCAATGTGGATGAAGTGATCGTGGCGACCGGCCTGGGTGTCCTGGCTATGGGCTTCCCGATCATCACAGACCTGGACGTCCCGCAGTTGGGAAAGATCGATACTACTTTATACGAAGCCCTGGTTACGGAAAAAGATTACCAGAAGATCGCGGCAAAATGTATCGAGACCAGGGGGCTGAAGGTAAAGGTAGCGAACATCTCCGTACCCGTGCCTTATGCTGCGGCATTCGAAGGCGAGCGCGTCAGGCGCGAACAATTGCAAGTTGAGTTTGGCGGTAAAGCGAGTACAGCTTTCGAATATCTTACGACCAAACCGATGCAGCAGGTTGAAGACGGGAAAGTAGAAGTAGTCGGTCCGGATATAGATCAATTAAAGGAAGAAGAGAAATCTCTTCCTTTGGCCATTATAGTAGAAGTCGCCGGCCGCAAAATGCAGAATGATTTTGAGCCGATCTTAGAGCGCCAGATCCATCGTTTTGTAAATTATGCCATGGGCCTGATGCACGTGGGCCAGCGCGACATGAACTGGATCAGGATCTCCAGAGACGCTTATCACAAAGGTTTTCGCCTGAAGCATATCGGGATCATTTTACAAGCGATGTTGCACCAGGAATACAGCGCGATCATCGATAAGGTGCAGGTAAAACTTTATACCAAGCAGGCGGACGTGGAAAAATTATTGCCGCAGGCCAAAAAGGCCTATGATGAACGCGATGAACGTATCAGCGGCATGGTTGATGAGAACGTGGATACATTTTATTCCTGCGAGCTCTGCCAGAGTTTTGCTCCGAACCACCTTTGCGTGATCACTCCTGAACGGCAGGGGCTTTGTGGTGCATACTCCTGGCTCGATGCCCGCGCTTCGCATGAAATTTCACCCACTGGTGCCAACAAGCCTATCCTGAAAGGAAAGGCGCTGGATGAGGCCCTGGGCCAATGGAAAAACGTCAATGACTATGTTTATGAGCGTTCCAATAAAACCATCGATAAGATGAGCATGTATTCGCTGGTGAATTCGCCTTCCACATCCTGCGGCTGCTTCGAATGCATCCTGGCAGTGATCCCGGAGGTAAATGGAGTGATGATCGTTAACCGCGATTTTAGCGGAATGACCCCCTGCGGCATGACTTTTACCACTTTGGCCGGTTCAGTTGGCGGGGGCGTGCAAACGCCGGGATTCTTAGGTGTGAGCCGCCTCTATGTTTTAAGCAAGAAATTTATTTCCGCGGACGGCGGCCTGCGCAGGCTGGTCTGGATGCCCAAAGAACTAAAAGAATATTTAGGCGAAAGATTGAAGAAGCGCTGTATTGAGATGGGCGAGTCGGACCTGTTCGATAAAATTGCGGATGAGACCAAAGCCCAGACTACAGAAGAACTTATCGCATTTTTAGAAAAGGTCAAGCACCCGGTTTTATCGATGTCGGCTTTGATTTAAATGAGGCCACACTAGCTATGTGCCCAATGAAATTATTACTTGATTTTTCTCATCTTTTATGTATATTAATATTAAGTAGTTAGGAGAAATAAGCCACCGAAAATATTCCGGCCTGTCACTTCTTTTACATAAATCCACACCAAAAATTCAAGCATGACTAAATCTCTTTAATGGAAAAATCAAGGCTATATCTGATTGATGCTACGGCTTTTTGTTACCGCGCCTTTTATGCGATCAGGGGCTTAACTACATCGTTTGGCCAGCCTACGGGTGCGGTTTACGGTTTCATTAATATATTAAATAGGATACTTAAGGAACACAAACCCGAATATCTGGCCATCTGTTTCGATGTTTCCCGCGATACCTTCAGGCTGAAAAAATTCCAGGATTACAAGATCCAAAGGCCGCCGATGCCGGATGATCTTTCCAGCCAACTTCCTTTTATCAGAGAGGTCGTTGAGGCGTATAATATCCCGATCTTTGAGCGCGCAGGTTTTGAAGCCGACGACGTGATTGCGACGCTGGTCCAAAAGGCAAAGGATAAGGGCATAGAGGTCATGGTGGTCAGCGCGGATAAAGATATTATGCAGTTGGTAGGCGATAACGTGCAGGTGCTTTCTCCGCATAAAGATGAAGACAAACTTTACGGCGAAAAAGAAGTAAAAGAACATTTTGGCGTCGGCCCGGAACACATCAGAGATATTATCGCGCTGATGGGAGATGCGGTGGATAACATCCCGGGCGTAAAGGGAATAGGCGAGAAGACTGCGGTCGAACTGATCACCAAATTCGGAAGCCTGGATAAACTTTTGAAGAACGTCGAAAAAATAGAAAGAGAAAAATTAAGGGACCTGATAAAAGGGAATTTGGAAATGATCGAGCTAAGCAGGGATCTCGCCCAGCTGAATACTGCTGTTCCCTTAGAGCTAAATCTGGAGGAACTTAAACTGAAAGAGCCGGATTACCAGGGCCTGTTCAAGATATTCAAGAAATTGGAATTTAAGACCCTGCTCAAGGGCCTGCCGGCGGCAGAAACCCGGGAAACGGTGTTTACGCAGGGCCTGCGGGATGAAGAGATAAAAGATAAGATCAGGGCCAGGGAAATTTTCATTTCTGTTACGAAAGAAAACATTTTTATCTCGCCAGACGCAAAGGATATTTTTAAACTAGAGACAAAAGGCCGCTGCCTGGCCGCGCTTTTGGCGGATAGAGGCGTGAAAAAAATAGGTTTTGACCTAAAGGCAATGAAATTCCTCTTACATAATGAGGCGATCGATTTATCCGGGCCGTATTTCGACGTGATGATCATTGCCTATCTGATCAATTCTCAGCATTCCGGATACACCCTCGCAGAAATAGCCTGGGAATACCTGGGAGAAGTAGTGCCTGAAGGGTTGGATAAGGCAGGAGAAATAGAAATACTTTTCAAGCTAAAACCAAAATTGGAAAGAGCATTGGCAGAAAGAGAAATGGAAGGCCTCTACCGCGATGTCGAGATGCCGCTTATTGATGTGCTGGGTGAGATGGAGATAGAAGGCGTGGGCATCGATACGGATTTCCTGAAAAAATTGTCCCGCGAAACCGAAAAGAAGCTGGCCGCGCTGATAGAAAAAATTTATCAGTTAAGCGGAATGCAATTCAATATCAATTCTCCCAAGCAATTGGGCGATGTCTTGTTCGCTAAACTTGGCCTGCCGGTGATCAAAAGGACAAAGACCGGGCCATCGACGAATGAAGAAGTGCTGATCGCGCTTTCCAAGCAGCATGAATTGCCCAGTTTGTTATTGCAATATAGGGGCTTGATGAAGCTGAAAAATACCTATATCGATACTTTGCCTGAACTTAAAGACCCGAAAACGAACCGTATCCATACGTCTTTTAACCAGATGGGTGCTGAGACCGGAAGGTTAAGTTCGGTCAACCCGAATCTGCAGAATATACCGGTAAAGACAGAGGAAGGCAGGCAGATCAGGAAGGCCTTTATCGCCGGAAGCGAAAAAGATTTTCTTTTAAGCAGCGATTATTCGCAGATCGAACTGCGGGTACTCGCGCATTTTTCCAAGGACCCATCCTTGATCAAGGCATTCAAGGAAGATAAGGATATCCATCGTTTTACTGCGGCACTTATTTATAACACCGAAGAGGATTCGGTGACCGATGAAATGCGCGAGACCGCTAAAAGAATAAATTTTGGGATCATTTACGGGCAAAGCCCTTTTGGCCTGGCCGCAGGCCTGGGTATTCCGCATGATGAGGCGAGAAATTTTATCGACGAATATTTTTTAAGGTATCCGGGGGTCAAAGAGTATATCGATAGGCAGATCGCCGAAGCAAAGCAAGATGGTTTTGTCAGGACCCTGCTTTCCAGGAGAAGGTATATCCCGCAGATCAATGAAAAGAGCCAGGCGCTGCGCATGTTCGCAGAAAGGCAGGCAGTGAACGCGCCGATCCAGGGTTCTGCTGCAGACCTGATAAAACTGGCCATGATCAATATCCACCGGGAATTGGAGAAAAAAAACTTAAAGAGCAAGATGATCCTACAGATACACGATGAATTACTTTTCGATGTCGTAGAAACAGAAGCGCGGGAGATGTTAGAGACCGTGAAGAAGAGAATGGAAGGCGTCCTGGAATTAATCGTGCCGATAAAGGTGAGCATGAAAAAAGGGAAGAATTGGTTAGAGATGGAGGAGGTCAAATGAAGATTGCCATATGCTCTAGTGAAGTTGTTCCTTTTGCCAAGACCGGCGGCCTGGCCGATGTGTCCGGAGCCCTGCCCTTGGCCCTGAAAAAATTAGGGCACGAAGTGATCATTATTATGCCCAAGTATAAGCAGGTGGTTGATTCCGGTTTTAAACTGAAGAAAATAGGCCCGGATATTTTAGTAAGCGATGAAATCGGCGTAAAGACATACTTTATCGAGCATGAGCAGTTTTTTAATCGCTCATGTTTGTACGGCGAGAAGACCGGGGATTATCCGGACAACCTGGACCGTTTCTCTCATTACAGCCGCCGGGCATTGGAACTCCTGAAAGAGATAAATTTTAAAGCCGACGTGATCCATTGCCACGATTGGCAATCGGCTCTGGTGATCATTTACCTGAAGAACCTTTATAACAAAAATAATTTTTACGCCAAAATGAAGACCCTGTTCACCATCCATAATATCGGTTATCAGGGCCTGTTTCCCAAGGAGGAATTCCCCAAGCTCGGGCTTGACTGGAGCCTGTTTAATATGGAGACATTGGAATTCTATGACAAGGTGAATCTTTTAAAGGGTGGTATTGTATTCAGCGATGCGATTAATACCGTGAGTGTCAAATATAGCAAGGAGATCCAGACCAAGGAATTCGGTTTTGGCATGGAAGGGATCTTGAACAAAAGAAAAGATGCGCTTTTCGGCATCATCAACGGCCTGGATTATTCTATCTGGAGCCCGGAAACGGACAAATACATCTTCAAGAAATTTTCCCTGGAAAAAATCGAAGATAAATACAGCAATAAAGAGGGCCTGCAAAAACTCTGCGGCCTGCCTGTCAAAAAAGGTGTTCCTTTATTCGGCATGGTTTCGCGGCTCGCCGCGCAAAAGGGCCTGGATATCTTTGCCGAAGGCATTGAGGAATTCTGTAAGCTCGGAGTACAACTGGTAATTTTAGGCACGGGCGATATAAAGTACCACATGATCTTAGAGGATATCGTGAAAAAGTATCCGAAGGTGATCTCCTTGAACCTGAAATTCGACGATTCTCTGGCGCATAAGATCTATGCCGGCAGCGATATCTTTCTTATGCCCTCACATTATGAACCATGTGGCCTCGGCCAGATGATCAGCATGGCTTACGGCACAGTGCCTCTGGTGTTTAAGACCGGTGGCCTGGCAGACACGGTGGATGAAAAAGTGGGCTTTGTATTCAGCAAATATACGAAAACCGAACTCCTGGATACGATCAAAAAAGCGCTTGCCGTGTATAAAAAAGGCGTACCCTGGCAGAAACTGATCACCAATGATATGCAGGCTGACTTTTCCTGGGAAGAATCTGCCCAGAAATACGTCAAGCTTTATCAGAAACTGTCCGGAAAATAAATGAAGGTTTTAGGGTTAACCGGAAGCTGGGGCACGGGTAAGACTACCGTCGCCAGGATGTTTAAGCGCCTGGGGGCGAATATTATCGACGCCGATAAAATAGCCCATTGCCTGATCCGGCCGCATAGCGCGGTTTATCGTCAGATCGTTAGTGTTTTCGGAAAACGGTTCACTAAGCCCGGCTCACCCAGCATTGATAGGAAAAAATTAGCCCGGGCCGCGTTCGCTAACAAGGTTCTTTTGAAAAAATTAAATAAGATCATGCATCCTGCAATTATCCTCGGGATAAAACTTGAATTGAAAAAGAATAGATCCAAGCTAGTAGTGCTGGATGCACCTTTATTGATCGAGACCGGCCTGGATAGCATTACCGATAAGTTGATCGTAGTAAGCCTGGATAAGGCAGAGCAGTTAAAAAGGCTGAAGCGTAAAACCGGATTAAGCAGCAAAGATATAAAGAGAAGAATATCCTCACAACTTCCCCTGGGCACCAAGATCAAAAAAGCGGATTTTGTGATTGACAATAACGGGACGAAGAAAAATACCTACCAACAAGTAAAAGCAGTTTGCAAAAAACTAAATGAGGACACAACTTAGCGAGCGTAAGCGAAGCTAAGTTGTGCAGTAACAGTTAAAATAACCAAGCTATGATTTATGGATTTTTGCTTTCAACAAAAATCCATAAATCATCTGCTCATTGGAGGAGAAGAACGAAATGGATAAAGTGGATATCGGCGCTCTAAAGAACATGAAGATTACCGAGCTGAATAAGTTCGCCAAGGACTTAAACGTCAACGGTATCAGCGGCATAAGAAAGCAGGACCTGATCTTTAAGATACTGCAGGCCCAGGCGGAAAAAGAAGGGTTGATGTTTGGCGAGGGCATACTGGAAATATTGCCCGAAGGCTTCGGTTTTTTAAGGTCGCCGAATTATAACTACCTGCCTTGCCCGGATGACATCTATGTGTCTCCTTCGCAGATCAGAAAATTCGAGTTAAGGACCGGGGATACGGTGAGCGGCCAGATCAGGCCCCCCAAAGAAGGCGAAAAATATTTTGCGCTCTTAAAAGTTGAGGCGGTGAATTTCGAGAATCCGGAGACCGCCAAAGAAAAAGTCCTCTTTGATAATCTCACCCCCGTTTATCCGTATGAACGTTTTAACCTGGAGACGTCCCAGAATGAAGTGTCCACGCGCATTATGGACCTTTTGACGCCGATCGGCAAGGGCCAACGCGGGTTGATCGTCGCCCAGCCGTACAGCGGCAAAACCGTGCTCTTACAAAAAATCGCCAATGCCATTACCCAGAACCTGCCGGATACGGTGTTGATCGTATTACTTATCGACGAACGCCCGGAAGAAGTTACGGATATGCAGAGGCACGTAAAGGGCGAAGTAATTTCTTCGACCTTCGATGAACCGCCGGAAAGACACGTGCAGGTGGCGGAGATCGTGCTGGAAAAGGCAAAGCGCCTGGTAGAGCATAAAAAGGACGTGGTAATACTTTTGGATAGTATCACGCGTCTGGCGCGCGCTTACAATTCAGTAGTTCCGCATAGTGGTAAGGTCCTATCGGGCGGTATTGATTCTAACGCCCTGCAGAAGCCAAAGAGATTTTTCGGCGCTGCGCGTGCAGTGGATGACGGCGGGAGCCTTACCATTATTGCCACGGCCCTTGTAGATACGGGAAGCCGCATGGACGAAGTAATTTTCGAAGAATTCAAGGGCACCGGCAATATGGAACTGCAGCTGGACAGGAACCTTTTCCAGAGAAGAATTTATCCGGCCATTGATATCAAGCGTTCCAATACCCGTCACGAAGAATTGCTTCTTAAGCCCGACCAATTACAGAAGGTCTGGGTCTTAAGAAAGGTCCTGAACGATCTAAATACTGCTGAGGCTATGGAGCTGCTTATCGAGAAGCTGACCAAGACCAAGAATAACGATGATTTTTTAAACAGTATGTATCAGCAATAACAGAGGAGGAGAAAAAATGAAAGACAAGATCCATCCGAATTACAAAGAGAGCACAATTCTCTGCGCGTGCGGCGAGGTAGTGCATACGCGATCGACCAAGCCGAGTATCCGCGTAGAAATCTGCTCGAAGTGCCATCCATTCTTTACCGGTAAGCAGAAATTCGTGGATTCAGCCGGCCGCGTGGATAAGTTCATGAAGAAATATAAGAAGGCCTGATCCTAAATGCAAGAGGAGTGGCTTTCTTTAGAAAAACGTTATGAAGAACTGGAACAGCTCGTTGCCGATCCTGAAGTGATCAGTGATCAAAGCAAATACAGCCGCCTGGCCCGCGAACTGTCAAAGCTCTCCAAGGTTGTTCCGACGATCAGGCAGTTGAAAAAGGCCGAGCAGGAGGCCGAAGGCCTGGAGGTGATGCT
>JAQUNK010000016.1 GCA_028717645.1 Candidatus Omnitrophota bacterium | reverse complement strand
TTCTCCAGCGCCACCTTGAACATCGCGTTGGGCAACGCCTCTAAAATCGTACCTTCCGTTTCTATGAGTTCTTCTTTAGGCATATTTTGTCAGTATCTCGGGCCCGTTTTCTCCGACCGCGACCGTATGCTCAAAATGGCTTGAAGGCTGTCTATCCCTGGTCACTGCGGTCCAGCCGTCTTGGAGTATTTCTACTTCCCAGCCGCCCATGTTTACCATAGGCTCAATGGCCAGAACCATACCCGGTCTAAGCACCGGCCCTTTATGGGGTAAGCCAAAATTGGGTATTTCCGGGTCTTCGTGTATAGCCAACCCAGTACCGTGGCCGACGAATTGCCGTACGACCGAGAAACCTTCGGATTCAACGTAACTCTGTATAGCGCTAGAAATATCCGAAAGATGATTTTCGGGCTTTGCCTGTTTTATACCCAGTTGCAAAGCCCTTTTGGCAACCTCTATTAACTTTTTGCGCTCACCTGTCACTTTTCCGATACCTACGGTTATTGCGCAATCTGAGAAATAACCTTTATAATTTACACCTAAATCTATGCTCAGCAAATCGCCGTCTTTTAATCTGCGTTCACTAGGTATCCCGTGTACCACTTCTTCGTTAACCGAAGTACAAACCGAAGCCGGATAACCTTTGTAACCTTTAAACGCCGGAAGAGCCCCTTCTTTACTGATAAGCTCCTCTGCCCAACAATCTATTTCTTTGGTTGTAATCCCTACTTTTACTTTGTTCCTTAAAACTTCCATCGTCCTTGCCAAAATCTCGCCCGAAAGCCTAATCATGTTGATTTCTTCTTTAGACTTTATCTTTATCATTAAGAGCCTTTGGCAATCTTCAATATATCCTTTATGACAAAATCTGCTTCCCTATCGGCATCAACATAATGTAATTTGTCTTGCTTTTTATAATAATCTATCAGTGCGGCGGTTTCTTTTAAATAAACATGCAGGCGGTTCTTTATGGTCTCTTCATGGTCATCGCTTCTTTGATAAAGTTTAGCGCCGCATTTATCGCAGATATTTTCTGTTTTAGGCGGCATATTCTGGACATGGAATATCGCGCCGCATTTCGTGCAGACCCTTCTTCCAGACAGGCGTTGCACGATCACCGGTTCGCTTGCCTCCAGGTAAAAAACGTTGTCTATATCTATGCCTGCCGCTTTTAACATTTCATCTAATGCCTTTGCCTGGGGAAGGTTCCTAGGGAAGCCATCCAGGATAAAACCATTATTCGCCGATTTAGAAGTGAGCCGGCTTTGGAGCATGCTGATCACCAGCTTATCGGGGACCAGTTCTCCTTTATCCATATATGCCTTTGCTTCGCGGCCCAAGGCAGTATTGTTTTTTACTTCTTCTCTTAATATGTCGCCGGTAGAAATATGAGAAAGAGCCAACCGCTTACTTAAATCTTTTGCTTGTGTCCCCTTGCCGGCGCCCGGCGGGCCCAACAGGACTATCTTCATCTTCTGCCCTTTATGCGGCCGGAGCGGACAAATCCTTCGTAATGATGCATCAAAAGATGCGATTCAATCTGTTTTATCGTATCAAGCATTACGCCGACAATGATCAAAATACCTGTCCCGCCGAAGAACGAAGCGATCAAATACGGGATCTTTAACCAGGCCATGATAAAGTCGGGCAAGATCGCTATAACGGCGATAAATAACGCGCCGGCTAAAGTGATCCTGGTCATAACATAGTCTAAATATTCTGCTGTAGGCGCGCCCGGCCGGATACCCGGGATGAACCCGCCGTATTTTTTCATATTTTCTGACAAGTCCAGCGGATTAAAAACAATGGCCGTATAAAAATAGCAGAAGAAAATGATCAGAGTAGCATATATCGTCGTATAAAGCAGGTGCCCGCGCATCAGCCCCGATGCCAGCCTCTGAAAGGCCGGATTGGGAATAAATGAAGCCAGGGTCGCCGGGAATAAAATGACGGATTGCGCAAAGATAATGGCGATGACCCCTGAGGTGTCTACCTTTAAAGGAATATAGGTACTTTGCCCGCCGTAAATTTTTCTGCCTACAATGCGGCGCGCGTATTGCACGGGAATTTTACGTTGCCCCTGCGTTACCAAAATTACCGAAAAAACAACCGCTACCAATAAAACCATCATGATCAACACGGTAAACGGCTGGATCTGCCTGGCTTTGCCGGTGAGTAAAAGGATCAATTGCTGCATGGCCGTGGGGATACGGGAAATGATACCAGCGGTGATTATCAAGGATATGCCGTTGCCGATCCCTCTTTCCTGTATCTGCTCTCCCAGCCACATGATAAAAATAGTGCCTGTGGTAAGGGTCAGGACTGTCAGGAAACGGAAAGCCAAGCCCGGATGAGAAACTATAGCCAACCCTTCGAACCCGGGTGGATTTTCCAGCCAAAAAGCGATAAATAACGCTTGTATCGCAGAAAGGCCTACTGTCAAATAACGGGTGTATTGATTTATCTTTTCGTATCCCTGGCGGCCTTCCTTGGCTAACTTTTCCAGTGCCGGTATTACCGCGGTCAAAAGCTGTAAAATAATGGATGCGGATATATAGGGCATGATCCCGAGGGCGAAAATGGTGAGTTTCTCCATAGCGCCTCCGGAAAACATATTCAAGATACCAAATAGAGTACCGCCCTGAGTAGAAGCTAAGCGGTTAAAAAATTCAGCAAGCGCAGCACCGTTGATCCCTGGTGTAGGGATATAGGAACCTACCCGGTATACCGCGATAAGACCAAGCGTGATTAAAAGCCTTTTCTTTAAATCCGGTATCTTAAAAGAATTTACTAATGCCTGGATCATTCTTCTTTTTTAATGATTTCCACTTTTCCGCCGGCCTTGGTAATGAGATCGCTTGCTGACTTAGAAAAGGCATGCGCCTTAACCGTGAGAGCCGTCGTAATGGCGCCCTCGCCTAAAATCTTAACCGGCTTATTTTTATTTTTGATCAGATCTTCGTCTTCTAAAACCTGTGGTGTGATCTCTGCTGCCTTTAATTTGGCCAAAGAAGATAAATTTACGATCTGGTATTCTTTTCTGGTAACATTATAAAACCCTCTTTTAGGGAACCTGCGGATCATTGGGGTCTGGCCGCCTTCAAATCCGGTATAAAAATCGCGCCCCGAACGGGAAGTTTGGCCCTTGCTGCCGCGGGTAGAAGTTTTACCATGGCCCGAACCGGAGCCCCTGCCCAAATATTTTCTTTTTTTATGCGCGCCGTTCGGGGTTTTTAGGTTCTCCAGCCCCAACATGCGCACAGGCTTTTCTTCCTTTTTGACCGCCTTCTTCACCTTTTTCACCACTACCTTTGCCTTTGGTTCGGGCGCAGGCTTAGGATGAGTTTCTTTTGCCGCAGGTTTTACGGTTTTTTTGGGATTAGTTATTTTCATGTGCTTTGAGATTTTTTAAACCATCTATGGTCGCCTTAACCACATTGATGGGATTGTTTGATCTTAAACATTTGGTTAAAATATCTTTTATGCCTGCCGCCTCACATACTGCGCGTACTGGCCCGGCCGCGATAACACCTGTTCCTTCGGATGCCGGCTTAAGTAACACCTTTGCCGCGCCGAATTCTCCGATGATTTCGTGAGGAATAGTCGTACCTTTTAAAGACACCGGGAAAAGGCCGCGCTTTGCGTGGATCAGGCCCTTACGGATGCTATCTGCGACTTCATTGGCCTTACCGAGGGCAAAACCTACGCGACCCTTGGTATCGCCGATCACGACCAGTGCTGAAAAAGAAAGTTTTTTACCGCCCTTGGTTACCTTGGTCACGCGGTTAATACTTATGATCCGTTCAATATATTCCGACTGCTGTTCCGACCTTCCTGGTATCTTTGCCATTAAAACTTAAGCCCTCCCTTACGCAATCCTTCAGCAAAAGCCTTTATCCGCCCGTGATAAAGATACCCCCCGCGGTCAAAAACAATCTTGCTGATACCTTTATCCTTTGCCTTTTTCGCAAATAATTCGCCTAAGAACGAGGCCGCTTTTACGTTGCCGGCATAAGGAAATTTCTGCTTCACCTCTTTATCCTGGGTAGAAACGCTGAGCAATGTCTTTGCCTCTAGGTCATCCAGGGCCTGAGCGTAAAGATTTGTGAGACTGCGATGCACCGATACCCTGGGCATAGATTTATCGCCGGAAACATTTCTCCTTATCCTTTCGTGCCTCTTGACTCTTTTGAATTCTTTAATTTTTGTGCGTATCATTTTATTTAGTAGCCGCTGCCTTTCCTACCTTCTTCCTGACAAATTCACCCGCATAGCGGATACCCTTGCCTTTATAAGGCTCAGGAGGGTATACGTCACGAATGATACTGGCGGTCCTGCCGACCAGTTCCTTATCTATACCATTAATCACTATTTGCGTTTGTTTAGGTGTAGTTATCTGGATACCTTCGGGAGAAGTAAAAATTACCGGGTGCGTAAACCCTAAGGTCATATTCAAGTTCTTTCCCTGCATCTGCGCCTTAAAGCCCACGCCGACAACTTCCAGTTCTTTGGTATATCCGGTAGTGACACCTTTAATCATATTTAAAATCAGGGTGCGCATCAGGCCGTGCAAAGACTTGTCTTTTTTTAATTCAGACGTTCTCTTAAGCGAAACCTTCCCTTCTTTTATTTCTGCAATAATCGAAACAGGGAGGCCTTGAGAAAGTTTCCCTTTTGGACCTTCTACGAAAACTGTAGAGTCCTTGATTTCTACTTTTACTTTATCCGGTATATCTATGGGTTTTTTGCCTATTCTTGACATATCTATTTACCAAACCTTACAGATTATTTCTCCGCCGATTTTTTTCTCCCGCGCTTCCTTATCTGTCATAATACCCTGCGAGGTAGAAACAATGGCTAGGCCCAGCCCCCTTAAAACGCTAGTTTTGTCCTTTGCCTTGGCATAAACACGCTTGGAGGGCTTGGAAATACGCATCAAATTCTTGATGGCAGGCCTCGTATCTATATATTTTAAATAAACCCTTAACACCCCTTGCTTCTTGTCTTCTATTAATTTCGAATTTTCTATATAACCCTTCTGCTTAAGGATACCGGCAATAGAAGTAAGCATCTTTGAATTAGGCAGATCGACGCTTTCTTTCTTAGCCCGGAGAGCATTGCGTACCATAGTTAACGCATCGGAAATTGGATCACTTAATGACATATATAGACCTCTTTATTTTACCAACTCGCTTTTTTTACGCCGGGAATCATACCCTTCCAGGCCAATTCTCTAAAACAGATGCGGCACAAGCCGAAACGGCGCAGGTACCCTCCCTGCCTTCCACAAAGACGGCAACGATTATATTTCCTGGTGGAGAATTTCGGAGTCCGCTTCCATCTGACTATCTGAGAAGTTTTCGCCATTTATTTTTCCTTTTTATTCCTTTTCGTTCTTAAAAGGCATGCCGAATAACCTTAAAAGTTCTCTTGCTTCTTTTATGGAACCAGCCTTAGTGACAAAAGTGATGTCCATGCCCTGGGTACGGCCAATTTTATCGTAATCTATTTCTGGGAATATCGCCTGATCGACTATCCCGAGGCTATAGTTTCCCGCCTTATCGAAAGAGTCCGTCGGCACTCCACGGAAATCCCGGATACGCGGAAGCGCAATATTCAGGAAACGGTCGAGAAATTCATACATAATGTTACGCCTAAGTGTAACCTTACAGCCCACCGGAATTCCGGCCCTGGTCTTAAAATTCGAAATGGCTTTTTTGGCACGGCGGATTACCGGCTTTTGCCCGGTGATCACACCCAATTCCTCCATCGCCTTATCCAGGATCTTGATATCCTGCATGGCTTCGCCCACGCCCATATTGATCACGATCTTCTCCAGGCGCGGAGCCTGAAATTTATTTTTATAAGAGAATGTCTTCATCAGTTCCGGGACGATCTCTTTATTATATTTTTCCAAAAGACGCGCTACCACTTTAAATTGCCTCCTTACAAACTTTGCAGATCCTTGTTTTTGTTCCATCTTTCAAGACGGAAAAACCTACGCGCACTCCGCGGTTACAACGCTTGCAGAATAGAAGCAAGTTGGAAAGTTGTATAGGCAGTTCGATATTCACTATCCCGCCCTGCTGCTCCTGTGACCTGCGGCGCATATGTTTTTTGACCATGTTGACACCTTCTACGATTGCCGTATTTTTTTCGCCGAAGATGTTCAAAACCTTACCGCTCTTACCTTTATCTTTTCCTTTGATTACCGCTACTATATCCTGGCGTTTGATCTTCTGCATTAGATTACCTCAGGTGCTAAAGATATTATCTTAGTAAAATTCTTATCGCGCAGTTCTCTTGCCACGGGCCCGAAAACACGCGTACCGCGGGGATTGAGTTGCGGGTCGATGAAGACGACCGCGTTCCTGTCAAATCTCAAAACCGAACCATCCGGCCTTCTGATCGGTTTTTTAGTGCGCACGATAACCGCCTTGGCTACCTCGCCCTTTTTGATTACCGCATCAGGAGAAGATTCTTTGATATTCACGTTGATAATTTCACCTATCTTGGCCCAGCTGCAATCTTTTTTTCCCAGGACCCCGATAAAAGAAGCTCTTTTTGCTCCGGTGTTATCCGCTACATCTAATATTGTACGTACCTGGATCATTGTTCTTTACCTTTATTATTGGTTATCTCTAAACCTATATCTTCTGGTTTAATAGATGATACTTCAGCTTTCCTGACCACCTCAACTAACCTGAAATGCTTATCTTTGGAGATCGGCCGCGTTTCTCTGATCCTGACCACATCTCCGGGAAGTGCAATATTTTCTTCATCATGAACTTTAAATTTATTTCTTTGGCGTATAACTTTACCGTATTTGGGATGCTTGACACGGCTTTCCACGCGCACGATGATCGTCTTCTTCATTTTATTGCTCAAGACTTCGCCGATTCTTTCCTTTTGCCTGGTTTTTTTCATGAATAATCCTTTTGTGCTTTAAGATTTTGCCGATAAGGCTCGCAATAATGTAGCTATGCGCGCCAGGTCCCGGCGAACCAAAGAAAACTGATGCGGCTTTTCCACTCTTCCGCCGAAACGCTGCTGGTTAAGCTTAAAAAGCTCTTCCTTAAGGCTCTTTGCCTTAGCCAATAACTCTTCCCGCGATAAATTGCGTAGTTGTTCTATTTTCATTTTAGTAACCGCTCCTGGAAACGAATTTCGTCTTGAGGGGCAATTTATAAGCCGCCAGCCTAAAACAATGTTTGGCAAATTCTTTTGAGACGCCGCTCAGCTCGAACATGACCTTTCCTCTTTTTATTATAGCCACCCAGCGGTCAACCTCGCCTTTGCCTTTACCCATGCGTACTTCTGCGGGCTTCTTGGTAACGGACTTATCGGGAAAGATCCTGATCCAGAGTTTTCCGCCGCGCCTTAACTGTCTTGCTAGGATAACGCGCACTGCTTCGATCTGATTATTCTTGATCCAGCCATTCTCCATTGATTTCAGGCCAAATTCTCCGAAGGTAACATCCGCGCCGCGTGTGGCCACCCCGCGCCTATTACCGCGCTGGGATTTACGGAACTTAACTCTTTTAGGCATTAAAACCATAGTTTACCCCTGTCCACTGGTTGTAGCGTTACCGGATTCGATCTTCCCTTGTAAGGCCTGAACTTCGCTGGCGGCAATTTGTTCTCTGCTGCCAGTATGCGTTGGACCGCCTAAAATCTCGCCCTTATAGATCCAAACCTTCACCCCAATCAGGCCGTAAGTGGTCAAACTTTCGGCCAAAGCATAATCTATATCCGCGCGAAAAGTCATCAAAGGTATCTTGCCCTGCTTGTAAGTTTCGCGGCGGGACATTTCAGCACCACCCAGGCGGCCTGCACAAGAGATCTTGATACCCTTCGCTCCGGCGCTCATCGTTTGCTCAATGGCGCGTTTCATAGCCCGGCGGAAGGCAATACGTTTTTCCATCTGCATAGCGATATTTTCCGCGACCAATTGCGCATCCATGGCCGGATTTTTGATCTCTTCAATATCAATAGAAACATTATTTTTTATAATATTGCCCAAATCCGCACGTAAACGCTCTATGTCCGCGCCGTGACGGCCGATGATAATACCGGGCCGGGCGGAAAGGATCCTGATCTTCACGCGGTCGGACAGGCGATCTACGATAATCTTGGATACCGCGGCCTGCTTAAATCTATTCTTAATAAAAATCCTGATCTTCTGATCTTCTTCTACGAATGCCGGTAAATCCTTGGTCTTGGCAAACCAATGGCTCTGCCAATCTTTAATGAAACCTATTCTCAACACTACTGGACTGACTTTATGACCCACTATTTTCTCCTTAAGCGTTTTTTAAATCTAGCTCTATTTTAATGTGCGCGGTCCTTTTCCTGATGCTCGCGGCCCGTCCGAAAGCAGCTGCCTTGTAGCGTTTCCAGGCAGGACCTAAATCGCAAACAATCTTGGATATATATAAAGCCTTCGGCTCAAAACCTTTTACCTTGGCATTGGCTACCGCAGAATTCAATATCTTCACTAAGAATTCTTTCGGCCTTTTGTTCATCAGGCGTAACGCCGCCTGTGCCGCGAGGACATCCTGGCCGCGGATAAGATCCATGACCTGTCTTACCCTGGTAGGAGTGATCCTTAAAAATTTTCCTTCAGCTCTCGCAATCATTTTATGTCTTCTCCGCCGCCTTCTTTGCCTTGACGCCGCCGTGTTTCCTGAAAATGCGCGAAGGGGCAAACTCACCTAATTTATGGCCGACCATATTCTCTGTAACGAAAACCGGCACATGCTTGTGGCCATCATGCACGGCAAAGGTCAAACCTACAAAGTCGGGAATAACCGTCGAAGACCTGGACCAGGTCTTTATCGGCTGGCGCGTACCAAGCTTACGCATCCTGTCTACTTTTTTTAATAACTTTTCTTCTACGAACGGACCTTTTTTTAGCGACCTGGGCATTTTTATTTCCTTCTCTTTACGATAAACTTATTGGAATATTTATATTGCTTTCTCGTTTTATAACCTTTAGTCGGCATACCCCAGGGTGAAACCGGATGCGGGTTTCCTTGCCCTGATTTACCTTCTCCACCGCCGTGCGGATGATCCACAGGATTCATTGCCAAACCGCGCACGTGTGGTTTATGACCCAACCAATTGCTGCGGCCGGCCTTGCCTAAGACGATAGCCGAATGATCGATATTGCTGAGCTGTCCGATTGTAGCACGGCAGTTTAAATTTATCAATCTGATTTCACCCGAAGGCAAACGAAGATGCGCGAAGTCGCCTTCTTTAGCGGTAATCACTGCAGATGTCCCTGCGCCGCGCACGATCTGTCCGCCTTTTCCCTTGACTAATTCTATGTTATGCACCGGGATACCCTGCGGGATATTTTTTAAGATCATCGCATTACCGGCCTTGATTTCTATCTCCGGGTTATCCGAAGAAATAATCTCGGCGCCGACCTTCAGTTCCAGCGGCGCTAAAATATACCGTCTTTCTTTGTCCGGATATTCTACCAATGCGATCCTGGTCGAACGGTTTGGGTCGTATTCTATGGAAACTACCTTAGCTGAAACATCCAGCCTATCGCGCTTGAAATCTATTACGCGGTACATCCGCTTATGCCCGCCGCCCCTAAACCTTACCGTAATACGGCCGAAATTATTCCTGCCGCCGCTTTTTTTAAGCGGTGCGACTAAGGATTTCTGCGGCTTCTCAACAGTAAGCTCAGCAAAGTCAGAACCGGTAATGAACCTGCGTGAAGGGCTTGTCGGATTATATTTTTTGATACCCATTATGCAACCTCTATCTTTTGACCAGTTTTTAAGGTCACTATCGCCTTTTTGGAGTCAGGCGTACGTCCCGTCTGATAACGTACCTTCTTGAGCTTCCCGCCTGAAACAAAAGTATTCACATCTGTCACAACCACCTTGTATATTTCTTCTACCGCTTTTTTGATCTGTTGCTTATTCGCCCGCGTATCCACTAAGAACAAATATTTTCCTTGCGGCTCTTCCAGCGTCGATTTCTCCGTATGTAATATAGCCTTGATGATATCGTATGAAGGTCTCATGGTTTTATCCTATGCACCAGGTCCGTGACGGCACGCTTGGTAATGATCAGTTTCTCTGAATTCAGCACGTCGTAGACATTGGTGTTCTTGGCCAGGTCCATTTTTAAGTGAGGTATATTACGCGCTGCCAATTTCACATCGTTGTCTATTTTCTCCAAAAGCAGTAGCGCGTCTTTCTTTACCTTCAGCTTACCGAGTATCTTTGCCACTTCCTTAGTCTTATGGTTAGAAAGCTTAACTTCATCGATAATAAGAAAATTATTCTCCAGCAGTTTGGCATTTAAAGAAGACCTTAAGGCCAGCCTTTTTATCTTCTCCGGGATACTATAAGAAAAATCTCTCGGATGCGGGCCAAAGATCACGCCGCCGTGCCTCCAGAGAGGCGAGCGCGTAGAACCGACTCTTGCCCTGCCTGTACCTTTTTGCTTCCACGGCTTTTTGCCGCCTCCGGAAACCTCGCCACGGGTTTTAGTAGCGGCAAGGCCTCTACGCTGATTTGCCCGGTACATCAATACTGCCTGATATACCGCGCTCGGGTTAACTTCGCCGTCAAAAACTTTCTGGTCAAGGCTGAGCTTATCGATCTCATCGCCCTGCATATTATATATAGGTAAGGTAAATTCTTGTTTATTCATCTGTTATTTCTTCTTAATAATGTTTTTCTTAATGGCTTTTTTCACTAATACGTAATTATTCTTTTTGCCCGGGACTGAACCCTTTACCAGAAGATAATTGTTCTCTGCATTCACTATGATCACCTTCAGGTTCTGAACGGTTACGCGCGCGTTTCCCATGTGTCCTGGAAGGTGGTGCCCTTTCCAGACCCTGCCGGGTGTGGTACTTGAACCAAGCGAACCAATGCGCCGATGTGACGTAGAACCGTGCGTCATCGGGCCACCCTTCCAGTGCCAGCGCTTCATGCCGCCCTGAAAGCCCTTGCCGATAGATACTCCTGTAACATCTACAAAATCGCCGGCCTTGAAATTATCAACCTTGAGCTGATCGCCGACTTTATATTCTTTTGCCGGCTCCTTCTCTACTTCTCTGATGAACTTGCAGGCTGAGACGTTTATTTTCTTGAAAAAGCCCTCTTTCGGTTTTTTGATGCGCCCTTTAGCCGTATCAAAACCCAGTTGAACTTTTTTATCCAAGACCCTTAATACCGGGCAGGGCCCTACTTCCAGGGCGGTCACTGCCACCAAAGTGCCTTGTTCATCAAAAACCTGCGTTGTGCCTAATTTTTTTCCTAATAATCCAAACATTTTTAATGGGCGCGTAACTTACGGAGCACAAAATGCGACGTAAGTTATTTGCGCGAATTAATCCCGCCTTTTGGGCAGGTTAACTATTTATCAAACCGCCAAAAAGGCGGGATAAGTTAGGCCATACGGCTTATGTTCGCTTTGCTCCATAAGTCGTGGCCTCACTTATTTGATCTCCACATCCACCCCTGCGGGCAGAGTCAATTTTCTCAAAGCATCAATAGTCTTAGCCGTGGGTTCCATCAGTTCCAGCAACCGCTTGTGCGTAGACAGTTCGAACTGCTCGCGCGATTTTTTGTCGATTACCGGAGAACGGTTCACCGTATAGACCTCCCGCTTTGTCGGCAGGGGGATCGGTCCGGCAACCTTTGCTCCGGTGCGCCGGGCGGTATCCACGATCTCTACCACAGCCTGGTCTAACAGACGGTGGTCATATGCTTTTAGTCTTATACGTATTCTTTGCATGTAGTCCTTAAGTTACGCAATAATTTCTGCAACAACACCTGCACCTACGGTATGGCCGCCTTCACGGATAGCAAAGCGTGATTCTTTTTCCATAGCGATGGGTGTGATCAGTTCTACTTCTATGGTTACGTTATCACCAGGCATAACCATTTCTACGCCCTGGGGAAGAGTAACCGAACCAGTAACATCGGTCGTACGGAAATAGAATTGCGGTCTGTACCCTTTAAAGAACGGTGTATGTCTTCCGCCTTCTTCCTTGGTCAAAACGTAAACCTGGGCCTTGAACTTTGTATGGGGCGTAATGGAACCTACCGCAGCCAAAACCATACCACGTTCCAGGTCTTCTTTGTTCACGCCTCTTAAGAGGATACCGAGGTTATCACCGGCCTGACCTTCATCAAGCAGCTTACGGAACATTTCAATACCGGTAACTACGCTTTTACGGACCTCTGGACGAAGGCCCACGATGGCCACTTCATCATTAATTTTTATTTTTCCTCTTTCTACCCTACCTGTACCTACGGTACCTCTACCTTCAATGGTGAATACGTCTTCTAACGCCATCAAGAAAGGTTTATCTAAATCTCTCTTGGGTAAAGGTATGAACTCATCCACTGCCTTCATTAATTCGAATATCGGCTGAACATCAGGCGAGTTCAAGTCTCCGCCTGCTTCCATGGCCTTTAATGCCGAGCCTTTGATAATCGGAGTTTTGTCTCCAGGGAAACCATATTTGGTCAAGAGGTCCCTTACTTCCATTTCTACCAGGTCGATCAATTCTTTGTCTGTGACCATATCCACTTTATTTAAGAACACTACGATCGCCGGAACGTTTACCTGGCGGGCCAGAAGAATATGCTCTCTGGTCTGAGGCATCGGGCCATCAGCGGCGGAAACTACCAGAATTGCGCCGTCCATCTGAGCGGCTCCGGTGATCATGTTCTTGATATAGTCAGCGTGGCCTGGACAGTCGATATGCGCATAATGGCGCGTATCGGTCTGATACTCGACGTGAGAAATATTAATGGTAACGCCTCTTTCCCTTTCTTCGGGAGCGTTATCAATAGTTTCATAAGTTCTCGCTTCGGCAAAACCTTTTTTGCTCAACGCCATGGTGATTGCAGCAGTCAAAGTAGTTTTACCGTGATCGACGTGGCCAATGGTACCAATGTTTATGTGCGGCTTACTTCTAACAAACTTCTCTTTAGCCATCTTTATCCTCCTTTTGAAACAATCTCTTTCTTAAATTCAACACAAAACTTTTCTCTCATCGTGATGATGTTGCGCGAACCGCTATCTTTCCAGCGATATGTAAAGGCACCTCTTGATAAAAAGAGGGCTCCATTGTATAAGAAGCGCGTCCTTGCGTTATTGAACGTAATACTGTAGCGTAATTGAATATTTCCGACAACGGCACAAAGGCCTTTATGATCCTCAAATTCTTGCGCTGCGACATAGTGGCGATCTTCGCGCGCCTTGAATTAAGGTCACCGACGACTGTGCCCATAAATTCTTCGGGGACGGTTACCTCCATATCCATGATCGGCTCAAGCAGAACAGGCGATGCCTTTCTCAGGCCATCTTTAAAGGCCAAAGACGCCGCCATCTGAAAGGCGAGTTCCGAAGAATCAACTTCGTGAAAAGAACCGTCTACCAGTGTTACGATTACATCCGTAACCGGATATCCGCCCAATACACCGCTCTTGGCGGAATCAATGATGCCTTTTTTTACCGCGGGGATGAATTCGCGCGGTATGGCGCCACCTTTGATCTTGTCTTCAAAAACGATCCCCTTACCCGGCTCATCAGGCGGCCCCATCTCCACCACCACGTGGCCATACTGGCCGCGGCCGCCGGACTGCTGGATAAATTTACCGGTTGAAGTAATTTTTTTGGTAAGTGTTTCCCGATAAGCGACCTGCGGCTGGCCGACATTCGCCTCAACATTAAATTCGCGCAATATTCTATCAATAATTACGTCCAAATGCAACTGTCCCATTCCGGAAATTATCGTCTGCCCGGTTTCATGATTATAGGCCACGCGAAAACTCGGGTCCTCTTCTTCCATTTTATGCAGGGCCAGGCCAAGTTTATCTTGATCGGATTTAGTCTTCGGCTCGATAGCCTGTGAAATTACCGGCTCGGGGAAATGCATAGCCTCCAATAAGATCGGAGACTTCTCCTCGCAAAGCGTATCGCCGGTCTTTACTTCTTTTAAACCTACCGCTGCGGCAATATCTCCGCAGAACGCAATATCGATTACTTCCTGGCGATTGGCATGCATTTGTATTAACTTAGTAATTCTTTCTCTTTCTCTCTGGCTGGCGTTATAAATATAAGCACCCGGAGTAACCTTACCGGAATAGATCCTTAAATAATGCAATTTTCCCACGTAAGGGTCGGTAACGATCTTAAAACACAAAGCACAGAAAGGCGCACTATCAGATACTGTAAGTTCTTCGTACTCTCCGGTGTCCGGATTCATGCCTTTTACCGCCGGTACATCCAAAGGCGAAGGAAGATATTCATAAACACCGTCCAGCAGCGGCTGGATGCCCCTGTTTTTTAGCGACGAGCCGCAGAATACCGGCACAAAATGGTTTTTGAGGACCATCTTTCTGATCGCTTCCCTTAAAAGCTGCGGGCCGATAGGTTTACCGGAAACAAAATCTTCCATAATGTGTTCGCTCACCGTAGACAATTTATCCAATAACAAGAGCCTGGCCTTATTCGATCTAGGCAGCATCTCCTGCGGGATGGGCAGTATTTCGAATTCCTTGCCCAGGTCATCCTTGTATTTAATCATTTTCTGCTCAACCAGATCGATCATTCCTACCAAGCTGCCGTCTTCCAGTACCGGTAACTGCACAGCAGAAGCATTGGCAGAAAGCCGGGTATACATCTGGTTGATGGTCTCATCAAAATCAGCTCCGGGCCTGTCCATTTTATTTACAAATGCGATGCGCGGGACATTATATCTGTCTGCCTGGCGCCATACGGTTTCAGATTGAGGCTCTACACCATTTACTGCGTCGAATACAACCACTGCGCCATCCAATACTTTCAAGGAACGCTCTACTTCAACCGTAAAATCAACGTGGCCGGGAGTATCGATAACATTGATGCGGCAATTCTTCCAATGGCACGTGGTGGCCGCGGCGGTGATGGTAATACCGCGTTCCTGCTCCTGGACCATCCAGTCCATGGTCGCGGTACCTTCATCCACCTCGCCTATCTTATAGGTCCTACCGGTGTAAAAGAGCACTCTTTCAGTAGTAGTGGTCTTGCCCGCATCAATATGCGCGACAATACCGATATTACGAATTTTATCTAAAGGATCTTTTCTATCCATAAATTATTACCATCTAAAATGCGCAAATGCCTTATTGGCCTCTGCCATTTTATGCGTATCGTCTCTTTTTTTGATCGCGCCGCCCTCATTGTTATAAGCGGAGATAATTTCTTCCGCCAGGCGCACCTGCATGGGTTTTCCTTTTTTGCCCCGAGCAATATCCCTGATCCAACGCAAGGCTATAGAATTACCTCTTTCCGTGCGCACTTCAATGGGTACCTGATAAGTTGCACCACCCACTCGGCGCGGTTTAACTTCCAGGCGCGGCCGGGCGTTATCGATCGCCTTATTAAAAACTTTTATAATATCCGGCTCATTCAATTTTTCTTTGACGATATCGAATGCACCGTAAACAATGCTCTGTGCAGTGGCCTTCTTGCCCTTAAGCATGACCATATTAATAAATTTAGAAACAACTTTACTGTTAAATAACGGATCTGCTAAAAGTTCTTTTTTGGAAACGCGTCTTCTTCTCATCGTGATCTATTCCTATTTGGCCGCTGCCTTGGGCGCTGCCTTAGCTGGTGCGCCTTCCTTGGGCCTCTTGGCCCCATACTTAGAGCGCGACCTTCTTCTCTGGTTAACCCCGGCCGTATCCAACGTACCCCTGACAATGTGATAACGCACGCCGGGTAAATCTTTTACTCTCCCGCCTCTTACCAAAACAATAGAGTGTTCCTGCAAATTATGCCCTTCACCGGGAATATAGGAAGTAACTTCTATGCCGGTAGTGAGCCTCACCCTGGCAATCTTACGCAGGGCGGAATTAGGTTTTTTGGGCGTCATAGTACGCACCTGTAGGCACACGCCACGCCTCTGCGGGCATGCTTTTAACGCCGGAGATTTAGACTTCTTTTTCTTTAAAATCCTTCCTGACCTGATCAACTGCGAAATTGTAGGCATCTGGTTTTATACCTCTAACTTTTCTTTATCTTCTTTATCTTCTTTTTTGCCTTCGGATTTTGGCTCAGTCGACCTGATTATTTCGATATCCCTGTGTTCTGCCAGGCCCGTACCTGCGGGGATAAGGTGCCCGACGATAACGTTTTCTTTGAGCCCGTGCAGATCATCTACCCTTCCGGAAGCCGCAGCATCGGTAAGTATACGCGTGGTTTCCTGGAAACTGGCCGCAGAAATAAAACTATCCGTGGCTAGCGATGCCTTGGTGATCCCCAATAATTGCGGGGTCGCTGATGCGGGCTTTTTGCTGCCCTTCTGAAGCCTGACATTCTCTTTTTGGAAATTCCATCTATCCACCTGCTGGCCGGACAAGAATACCGAATCACCCGGCTCCTCGATGCGCACCTTTCTCAACATCTGGCGGATAATTACCTCGATATGTTTATCGTTGATATGTACACCCTGTAACCTGTAAACTTCCTGTATTTCATTCACTAAATATTCCTGCAGTACCTTATCGCCGCAGACCTGAAGAATATCCTGCAAAACTACAGGGCCTTCAGTAAGCTGCTGGCCGGCATTCACCCTGTCACCTTTATAAACGTTGGGATGTTTGCCATGAGGAATGGTGTATTCGCGTTTCATGCCCGTAGGTGAACGCACGATGATCAATCTCTGGCCTTTTTTGGTATCACCGAATTCCACGAAACCGTCTATTTCGCTGATGATCGCCGGGTCCTTGGGACGCCTGGCCTCGAATAATTCCGCAACGCGGGGAAGACCACCGGTGATATCCCTGGTCTTACCGACAACTCTGGGGATCTTGGCAAGCATATCGCCTGCACCTACATCCTGGCCGTCTTTTACCAGGATATGCGCGCCGATAGGCAGAGGATATATGCCCAAAACTTCTTTTTTCTCATCCATAATGATGATCTGCGGATGATACTCTTGTTTATATTCCACGATGACGCGCTCAGTCACCTTAGTGACCGGATTCAATTCTTCTTTTACGGTTACATCATCTTTTAAGTCTTCATATTTCACCATACCTTTTACTTCGGTAAGGATGGGTGAGGTGTACGGATCCCAATAAATGAACGGAACGCCCTTTGCCACTTCGCCGCCGTCGGCAACGGTGATAAAAGCGCCCTGAAGCACGGTATAACGCTCCAGCTCTCTGCCATGCTCGTCATTGATGCTCACAGAACCGTTCTTATTCAAAACGATGTGGTCTTTATTCTTGGGTACGGTCCTGACATTATGATATTTGATCAAACCTTTATTCTTGCTCTTATGGGATGATTGTTCAACCGTCCTGGAAGCAGTACCACCGATGTGGAACGTTCTCATGGTCAGCTGCGTACCGGGTTCTCCGATACTCTGCGCGGCGATAATTCCTACTGCTTCACCCATTTCTGCGATCCTGCCGGTGGCCAGGTTCCTGCCATAACATTTGGCGCACACGCCCCTGTCCGATTCGCAGGTCAAAACACTTCTGATCCTAATTTTTTCTATGCCTAATTTTTCAATGGTATCCGCTTTTTCTTCCGAGATATCCGTGCCCGCTTCAACGATAACCTCATCGGTGATGATGTCTACGATATTATCCAGGGCCACGCGGCCGATAATGCGGTCCTTAAGGCTGACCACAACCTCATCGCCTTCGATAATTGCAGAAACGGTAATACCGTTTAAGGTACCGCAATCCGGTTCGGTGATAATTACGTCCTGAGAAACATCAACGAGCCTGCGGGTAAGATAACCGGCATCTGCAGTTTTCAAGGCGGTATCTGCAAGACCCTTACGTGCGCCGTGAGTAGAAATAAAGTATTCCAACACGGTCAGCCCTTCACGGAAATTCGCAGTAATCGGGCTCTCAATAATTTCGCCTGACGGTTTGGCCATAAGCCCGCGCATACCAGCAAGCTGCCTAACCTGCATACGCGACCCTCTTGCCCCCGAGTCCGCCATCAAAAGGATCGGATTAAAAGGATCCATCCCCTTGAAAACCAGATCCGAAACCGTATCTGTAGTGCGCGTCCAGATGTCGATGACCTTGTTGTAGCGTTCGCGCTCGGTAATGATACCCCGGCTATACTGCTCTTCTACCTTCAAAACTTCTTCCTTGGATTTCTTTAAGATTGCATCTTTCTCTACAGGTACGGTAAGATCGTCTACAGAGATGGAAATACCGCCTTTAGTGGCATATTCAAAACCTATTTCCTTCATTGCGTCCAAAAGCTCGATGGTTTTCTGATGGCCAAACCTCTTATAACAATTCCAGATAATATCCCCGATCCTGGATTTATTTAATTCGTAATTGACATAACCGAAACCGGGAGGCAGGATCTGGTTAAAGATCACCCTACCTACAGTAGTGACAACGGTTGTTTTTTCGTCAATGAGTTGTTTTTCTTCCAGACTAAACAAAGAATCAACGGTTATGTTTATCCTGGCGTGGAGTGCAACGGCATCGTCATTATAGGCCACGATCACTTCGGTAAAATCTGAGAAGGTTTTTCCTTCGCCAGTTACCTTAAACTTTTCCTTGGTAAGATAGCAACAACCTAAGATTATATCCTGTGTAGGCGCAATAATCGGACGGCCATCGGCAGGTGAAAATATATTATTAACGGAAAGCATGAGCAATTTGCATTCTATCTGTGCTTCCAAAGACAAAGGTACATGCACGGCCATCTGGTCGCCGTCAAAGTCGGCGTTAAAAGCAGTACAGACTAACGGATGTATTTTTATGGATTTACCTTCGATCAATACCGGCTGAAAAGCCTGGATACTTAACCTGTGCAGGGTCGGGGCGCGGTTCAGTAATATCGGATGGTCCTTGATTACTTCATCCAAAATATCCCAGACCTCGATCTTCGCGCGTTCGACCATACGGCGCGCACCCTTGATCGTATGCACAAATCCTTTTTCTCTTAGTTTTTTGATAATAAACGGCTCAAAAAGTTCCAGGGCCATCTGCTTGGGCAAGCCGCATTCGTGTAATTTAAGGTTAGGCCCGACCACGATTACCGAACGGCCGGAATAATCTACTCTCTTACCCAAAAGATTTTGTCTAAAGCGGCCTTGTTTACCTTTAAGCATATCTGCCAACGATTTCAGCGGCCGGTTATTTGCTCCCAGCACCGGCCTGCCATGGCGGCCATTATCTAAAAGCGCGTCTACTGCTTCCTGTAACATCCTTTTCTCGTTACGGATGATTATTTCCGGCGCGTTCAATTCAATGAGCTTCTTCAAGCGGTTATTGCGGTTGATCACGCGGCGGTATAAATCATTAAGATCTGAAGTGGCAAACCTGCCGCCATCAAGCGGGACCAGTGGCCTTAGATCCGGAGGTATGACCGGAAGCGCCTCCATGACCATCCATTCGGCTTTATTCCCGGACTTAATGAAATCTTCGATGATCTTTAAGGTCTTCAGGGATTTACGGTTCCCCAGGGCTTCTTTGGATTTAGCAACCTCGGCGCGTAATTTTTTGCAATACGCATTCAGGTCCCAGACTCTTAATAATTCCTGTATCGCCTCAGCACCGATCTTCGCCTTAAAAGTTGCTCCATATTTTTCTTTTGCTTCGGCATATTCTTCTTCAGTAAGCAATTGCCTGAATTTTAAAGGGCTCGTCCCGGCATCGATAACAATATATTTTTCATAGTAAATTATCTTTTCCAGGTCCCGAAGACCAATATCCACCAGTGCAGAAAGACGGCTGGGGACGACCTTGAAGAACCAGATGTGCGTAACGGGTGCGGCCAGTTCGATATGGCCCATATTCGTACGGCGCACAGAAGAATGCTCTACCACGACACCGCAGCGATCGCAGGTAATACCCTTGAACTTTATACCTTTGTATTTACCGCAATTGCATTCCCAATCATGCACCGGCCCGAAGATTTTCTCGCAGAACAAACCGTCCTTTTCCGGCTTAAGGGTGCGGTAATTTATGGTCTCTGCCTTCTTTACCTCGCCCCTCGACCAGGAACGGATCGCCTGACTAGAGGCAATGCCTATAACTATCTTATCAAAAGCGGTAATTTCTTCCGTCATTTTGCCTTTTCCATTTTTACGTTAAGGGCCAGACCCTGCAGTTCCTTGATCAAAACATTGAATGATTCCGGTGTCCCCGGATGCAGGCGTTGTTCACCCTTGACTATTGCTTCGTAGATCCTGGTCCTGCCGACTACGTCGTCGCTCTTTACGGTGAGCATTTCCTGTAGCGTAAATGCCGCGCCATAAGCTTCCAGGGCCCAAACTTCCATTTCTCCGAACCGCTGGCCTCCGAACTGCGCTTTACCGCCAAGAGGCTGCTGGGTAACCAGAGAATACGGCCCGATAGAACGGGCATGTATTTTTTCATCAACCAAGTGGATTAGTTTCATAATGTACATATATCCGACCGCGATTTTATTATCGAATTCCAGGCCACTATAGCCATCGCGTAAAATTACTTTTCCGTCTTCAGGCAGGTTTGCCTTGCGCATCATTTCTTTGATCTCTTCTTCCGATGCCCCGTCAAATACCGGCGTCTGCACTTTATAACCCAGGACCTTCGCTGCCCAACCCAGGTGAGTTTCCAAGATCTGGCCTACGTTCATACGGGAAGGCACACCCAGAGGATTCAACACTACTTCAACAGGTGTACCATCGGGTAAGAAAGGCATGTCCTCTTCAGGGAGAATCCTCGCCACGACACCTTTGTTGCCGTGTCTTCCGGCGAGTTTGTCGCCTTCCAGAAGCTTGCGCTTTGTGGCCACATAAACCACCACTCTTTTTAAAACACCGGGAGGAAGCTCGTCGCCCCTTCTTACTTTTTCTATCTCTTGCTCTTCTTCCACGGACAAGTCGCGTATCTGGTCTTCGAATGAAGCAGATAATATTTTGGCTTCTTCGTTATCGCCAAAATCCGCTCTTTCCGCTTTTTCTTTTGAACAACCCAGCAGTTGCGCCAGGCGTACGATCTTTTCCTGTTTCAAATATTCTATTTCTTGCTCATAATAAGTTTTTATCTCTCTGATGCGGGCCAATTCCTTAGTTTTATCTTCCTTTGTCCTTCTGCCGCGTTCTTTTCTCTGGAAAACGTGCACATCCACTACGATACCTTCAATACCCGGAGAAGCCACCAGAGAAGTATCGCGCACGTCGCCGGCCTTTTCGCCGAATATAGCCCTTAAGAGCCTTTCTTCGGGCGATAATTCCGACTCTGTCTTGGGTGTAACCTTACCTACCAATATGGTCCCCGGTTTTACTTCCGCCCCCAGGCGGATAATACCGTTTTCATCCAGATCTTTCAGGGCCGCTTCGCCGACATTGGGTATATCACGGGTAATTTCTTCATTACCTAATCTCGTTTCCGTAGCCTCTATTTCAAACCTCTCGACATGTATCGAAGTAAACGCGTCATCACGCACCACTTTATCACTGATCAATATGGCATCTTCGAAATTATAGCCTCTCCAAACCATGAATGCGGACAAGAGGTTCTTGCCCAGGGCCAACTCGCCGTCTTTCGTAGCCATACCATCGGCGATAATTTCGCCTGCCTCAATTGCCTGGCCCAACTGAACAATCGGCCTTTGATTGACACAGGTATCTGCGTTCGAACGTTGAAATTTATTTAAAGGATATGCTGTCTTACCTATAGTAATAGAGGAAGCATCCACTGCGGTTACTTTACCGGCCTCTTTGGCAATGATCATCGTGCCTGAATCGCGGGCAACTTTACCTTCCATGACCGTTCCTACTAAAGGCGCCTCAGTGATCATCAAAGGCACTGCCTGCCGTTGCATGTTTGAACCCATCAACGCGCGGTTGGCGTCATCATGCTCCAGGAAAGGGATCATGGAAGCGGCTACAGAAACCAGCTGCTTCGGAGAAACGTCCATGTATTCAACTTTTTTGCCTTCAACCTTGGGGAAATCGCCTTTGTAGCGGCAGGAAACTTCGCGCTCCTGGAAACGGCCGTCTTCATCCAGGAGAACGTTCGCCTGAGCGATAATTTTATTTTCTTCCAAATCTGCGGTGAGATATTCGATCTTGCGGGTAACCTTGCCGTCCTCTACTTTCCTGTACGGCGTCTCTAATAACCCTAAATAATTTACCCGGGCGTAAGTAGTCAACGAAGAAATAAGGCCGATGTTCGGGCCTTCAGGAGTTTCTATAGGACAAATACGGCCGTAATGCGAGGAATTAATGTCTCTTACTTCAAAGCCTGCTCTTTCCCGAGAAAGGCCTCCGGGACCGAGGGCGCTCAATCTTCTCTTGTGGGTTAATTCTGCTAACGGGTTAACCTGGTCCATAAACTGGGAAAGCTGTGAACGGGCAAAGAAATCGCGGATCTGGCTGGAGAGTAATTTGGAATTGATCAAGTGGTGCGGGCTGAGGTCATCGAATTCGCCCATAATGGCGATGCGCTCCCTGATGGAACGCTCGATGCGCGTCAAACCAATACGCACCTGATTCTGCACCAGCTCTCCGACCGTCTTTACCCTGCGGTTGCCTAAATGGTCGATATCATCAATTTTACCTATGCCATCTTTTAGGCCGATGAGATATTCAATAACTGCCACCACGGTCTGGGAATCAAGTATGCGCTTATCAAGGCTAGTATCCAAACCTAGTTTTCTATTAAGCATAAAACGGCCGACACGTTCCAGGTCATAGCGCCGGGGATCAAAAAATAATCTATAGAAGAACATTTCCGCCGCTTCCAGGGTAACCGGTTCATTCGGCCGCATCTTGCGGTAAAAATCCTGGAGCGCTTCTTCTTTATTCTTGGTACCGTCTTTTTTCAGTGTATTGGATATTTCGGGATATTCTTTCTTAAAAGCAGCAATGATATCGCTGTCGGTACTGTAACCTAAAATCCTCAAAAGTTGAGTGGCGGGAAAATTCCTGCGTCTGTCTACATAAGCCAAAATGATGCCGTTTAAATCGTATTTAAACTCAAGCCATGCGCCGCGATAGGGGATTACCCTGGCATAAAGGATCTTTTTTCCAGTCGGATGCAGTTCTTCTTCAAAAGCAACTCCGGGCGAACGCTGCAACTGGCTGACGATTACCCTCTCATCGCCGTTGATGATGAATGTACCTGTATCGGTCATCAAAGGCAATTCGCCAAAATAGGCATCCTGCTCCTTTGTTTCCTTGGGAGTAGTGAGCCTGAATTTGACCTTCAGGGTTGAGGCGTAACTAAGAGAACGGCGCTTACACTCTTCCACTGAATATTTCGGCTTGCTCAATGAATAACTGATGAATTCGAGCCTAAAACGCCTGTCTGCACTCTCCAGTGGAAAAATCTCCTGAAGCACTTCCTGTAATCCTATCGGCTTCCTCTGCTTAGGGGCAACTTCCTGTTGCAGGAATTCAACATAAGATTCAAGCTGCAAATCCAATAGATTAGGCAGTCCGTACGTCTCTTTAATCTTGGCGAAATTTTTTAGTTTATTCATTATTCCTTATTAGTACTTTAAAACACGATTCTCGCGCCTTTATGCGCGCGGATCTGGATCTTTGTTCGTACTGATCTTATTTCAGTTCGACTGTCGCGCCGGCAGCTTCAAGTTTCTTCTTCATATCCTCGGCTTCCGCCTTGGGTACATTTTCTTTGACCGGTTTCGGCGCAGCATCAACCAAATCCTTGGCTTCTTTCAAGCCCAGGCTGGTCATCGTCCTTACTTCCTTGATCACCGCTATTTTGTTAGCACCTGCATTAGCTAAGACAACGGTAAACACGGATTTTTCTTCCTGCGCAGGGGCTCCGGCTGCTCCGGCCGCTCCCGCAGCTCCGGCTGCCATCATGGGTGCAGCCATAGTCACGCCGAACTTATCTTCCAGCGCCTTGACTAAATCCGCGAGTTCCAATACGGTCATCTCCTCTATGGATTTAATCATCGTTTCAACTTTGTTCTCTGCCATTTTAATCCTCCTTTATTGTTTCTTGTTCTTTACTGAATCCAATATATATAAAAGCTTGCGCAAATTCCCGCTTAAGACGTAAACAAAAGAAGAAAGCGGCGCCTTCATTCCGCCCACGGCCTTGGCCACCAATACATTACGGCTGGGCAGTTTTGCCAGCGCTTCTATGGCCTTGGTATCCAGCACCTTATCTTTGAGCAATCCGACCTTAAGTTTCAAGCTCTCATGTTCCTTACGAAAATCATAGAGGACCTTGGCCGAAGCAGCCGGATCATCTTTGGTAAAAACAATGCTCGACGGCCCTTCAATAAGAGCGCTTAGCCCTTCGTTATCCGTGCCGCTAAAGGCGCGCTTGATAATGGAATTCTTTGCCACAAGCAAGCGGCTCTTAGTCTTCCTTAAAGATTCCCTTAGCACATTCATATCCGCGGCGGAAACGCCGGAATAATCAATGATAAATAAACCCGGGATATCCTTTAAGTTATCCTTGATGATCTTATTGACGCCCTTACGGTATAATTCGCTGATCTTCATTTTTATAAACCGATCTTAAATCCCGGGCTCATGCTGGAAGCCAGGGATAGATTTTTGATAAACGTCCCTTTAACGGTTGCAGGACACGCAGAATTTATCGCCTCGATGACCTTAGAGGCATTTTCATAAATTTTTGTTTCATCAAAAGACATCTTACCTATAGATATATGTATGCCGCCTTGCTTGTCCACCTTGTATTCAACTTTACCTTTTTTCAACTCTCTTACTGCCTTGCCGACATCATTGGTAAGGGTGCCTGTCTTAGGGCTGGGCATCAGGCCACGCGGGCCTAAAACCTTGCCTAACTTGCTTAGTTCTTTCATGATATCCGGAGTAGCCACCGCATAGTCAAAATCCATGAATCCGCCGGAAACTTTATTGATCAGGTCCTCGCCGCCCACGACATCCGCGCCGGCTTCTTTGGCGTCTTTTTCCGCCTCGCCTTTACAGAAAACCGCTACGCGCACTGTTTTACCGCGGCCATGGGGCAGAACCACTGTTCCACGCACCATTTCTTCTGGCTTCTTGGTATCTACGCCCAATTGAAAATGCAAGTCTACCGAACTATCAAATTTCGTTGCCGGCATCTTCTTTAATGAAGAAATGGCCTCTTTCAGCGAATAGGTCTTGTTAAAATCTACCTGTTTCAGCGACTCTGTATATCTTTTGCTATGTTCTTTCACTTGTCTATTAACCCTCTACAGTAATGCCCATGCTCCTGGCAGTGCCTTCAACTATCTTAATCGCCTGAGCCATATCCTGGGTATTCAAATCTTTCAATTTCATCTGGGCGATCTCTTCCACCTGTTTTTTCGTTACCGTGCCGATCTTTTCCTTGCCGGCGGTCCCGGATGCCTTTGCCAAGTTTGCCGCACGCTTCAACAATACCGAAGATGGCGGGCTCTTTATAATAAAGGTAAAGGACTTATCTTCATATACGCTGATCACCGCGGGCAGGACTAAACCTTCTCTATCCTTGGTCTGCTCGTTAAATTGTTTGCAAAATTGCATGATGTTCACGCCATGCTGACCGAGCGCCGGGCCCACAGGCGGAGCGGGATTTGCCTGTGCTCCGGGGACATGCAACTTGATTTGCGCAACTATCTTCTTAGCCATTTTATATTTTCTCTACCTGCCAATATTCCAATTCCACCGGCGTAGAACGGCCGAATATGGAAACACTCACCTTTACCTTGCCTCTTTCCGGATGTATTTCTTCAATAGTGCCGTTAAAATTCACAAAAGGCCCGTCCGTAACCCTGACCTGCTCTCCGATATCAAAGATAACCTTGGGGCTGGGCTTAGCTTGCGTATCCTGGCTGCGTTTAAGAATATTATTCACTTCATCCTCGACCAGCGCCTGCGGCTTATTGCCCAGGCCGATAAAACTGGTCACACCGGGAACGGTTTTTACGAACATATATGATTTTTCATCCAATTCCATTTCCAGCATGATGTAGCCGGGGAAAAATTTTCTTTCTGTGATCTTTCTCTTACCCGAACGTATTTCGGAAACCTGCTCGGTGGGAATAATGACCTGCGAGATAGTACCCTGCATATTTGCGGCAGCAATCTTTTTCTCTAAAATCGACTTTACTTTTTCCTCAGAACCGGTCTGAGTATGCACCACATACCACTTCTTCATTTTTATCTCTTCAAAAACCAAGTTAACACCTTCGATAATGATAAGTCCACGATCCCGATGTATACGGCCATCAACGCGGTCATGGCAATGACCACCGTCGTTGCCCCTTTTAATTCTTCGCGGGTCGACCAGGCCACTTTTTCCAGCTCTGCCTTTACCTCGCCAACGAACCCCGTGATTTTCTTAAAAATATTCATCCTTTTCCCTACATAACATGCAGGAGCGGCAGGAGTCGTCCCGCACTTTTTTTTACAGGGGCGGAGGGACTTGAACCCCCAGTGCTGGTTTTGGAGACCAGTGGTTTACCAGTTAACCGACACCCCTATTTTTTTTAAAAAAAGTGCGGGATGCCACAAACCGACGCTCCTAAAAGTAAAAAAAACTTACCCTCGCCCTTCGTTTTCTTTCCGAAACGAAAGGTTCTTAAACTTACTTCGTTTCCTTATGGATTGTATGCTTACGGCAAAACTTGCAGTACTTCTTTGTTTCTAATCTATCTGCATGTTTCTTTTTATTCTTTTTGGTATTGTAATTCCTGTTCTTACAAACCGTACATTCTAAAGTGATTAGTTCGCGCATAATTTATCTTCCGAATTTTGATTCTCCGACGCTGTTTATAAGCTGGAGACGGGAATCGAACCCGTGACCCCGTCCTTACCAAGGACGTGCTCTGCCGACTGAGCTACTCCAGCAAAACATAAGTCCAAAACCCCAAGGACGTGCTCTGCCGACTGAGCTGTAAAGGCAGGTTACGTAAATAGTAAATTATAATATATTATATTCTTTTGTCAAGGAAAAAATTGGATTTTTTAATGAGAGGTAACTTCTTAATTTTATTGGGGTAGGCAAAAAATTACTGTATCCCTAAACCACCGTCAATACGGACGACCTGGCCGGTGATATAATCTGCGGCATCAGAAGCCAGGAAAGAAACCAGCTTGGCCACCTCCCGGGGCTCACCGAACCTGGACAGGGGCAATCCTTCAAGAATTTTCTCCCGGTAATTATCCTTCAGTTCAGCGGTCATATCCGTATCAATAAAACCGGGCGCAACGGCATTGACCCTGACCCCGAAAGGAGCCACCTCCTTAGCCAACGCTTTGGTGAAGCCAATGATACCGGCCTTAGAGGCAGAATAATTCGTCTGCCTGCTTAAACCGATTATGCCGCTTATCGAAGTAATGTTGATAATATTACCTGACTTTTGTTTTAGGAATGTAACGATGGCCTGGCGGGTCACATTGAACAAACCATTAAGGTTCGTATCTATCACTTCTTCCCAGTCCTTTTTTTCCATCAACATCAGCGCCTTATCCCTGGTAATGCCGGCATTATTTACCAAGATATCTATTTTACCGAATTTTTCTTTACAGAGAGCAATCAGTTCCCCTGCCTTCGCATAATCCCTGGTGTCCACCTTGGCAGAAATAACAATTCTCCCCATTTTCTTGATCTCTTCTTCTAAAGAAGCAGCCAGGTCATCGCTTTTTAAATAACTAAATACGATATCGCAGCCTCCACTGGCCAATTCCAGGGCCACGGCCCTTCCTATGCCCCTTGTCGCACCTGTGATTATGGCTACCTTATCTTTAAATTTCATATATTTATTCCACTTGGCAAAAAACACTTTCTTCATCTTAAAACACGGACCTATTTTTGTCAATATTGGCAAGTATCCCCAAAGAAATAAAGGTCATCAAAAGCGATGAGCCTCCATAACTCATCAAAGGAAGCGGTATGCCCACTACCGGGGCAAGCCCGACGGTCATAGCTACGTTCACGAAAATTTGTATAGCCAAAAACGATGTTATTCCAAAGGCAAGCAGCCGGCCGAAACGGTCATTTTCTTTTTGTGCGATATCCAGGCATGTCTTTATCAAATATACGTACAGGAATAAAAGCGCGCACGCGCCGAAGAAACCCCATTCTTCGGTAAAACTGCTGAAAATAAAGTCTGTGTGCGATTCAGGCAGAAAATGCAGCTGGCTTTGCGTACCCGAGAGCCATCCCCGGCCGAACAATCCGCCCGAGCCCACGGCAATTTTCGATTGGATCACTGTATATCCTGCGCCGAGGGGATCAATATTGGGGTTCAGGAATACCAGCAACCTGTCTTTCTGGTAATCTTTAAGTATATGCCAAAACGCCGGTAGGCACGCCAACAAGAACATGACGAAAATTACCAGATACTTCATACTTACACGGGCCAGGTAGATCATACACATAAAAACAAAAAATACCAGGAGCGCGCTTCCCAGGTCAGGTTGTTTCAGGATCAATAACATCGGTACTGCGGTGACAAAAAAGGGGATGATCAGGCCGCGCGTGATGCCAAAATAATTCGGCCCCGTCCAGACGGAGTATAAAGACCGCTGGCTAAAGTAACGGGCCAGGAAAATGATCACCGCTAATTTTGCCAGTTCCGAAGGCTGGAAATTCAACCATACCAGTTTCAGCCATCTTTGGGCGCCCATTCTTACCGCACCGAGCACCAGCACAAAAAGCAAAAGCAGGATCACTGCAAAATAAATAGGATATACCCAGTCCCAGAAACGGCGATAAGCTATATTCGAAAACAAAAAATAAAATAACATGCCGATAAAGATCCAGATGATCTGCCGTTTATAAATACCCCGCTCCAGGGAATTATCCCGGTCAAAAGTGGTGCTATAAATAGTAAGGACACTGATGATGGCAATAGCCAGAGCGATCAATAATATTTTATACTGTGTGCTCATAACAGATCCTCATCAAGCATCTTTTCAATAAACTTCTTAGCCACCTGGCAGGAATAGTGGCTTGAACCGCCATGTTCCAAAAATACACAGATCACGAATTTAGGAGAATCATACGGGAAAAAACCCGCAAACCAGCTATGCGGTTGATGGGGCGGCGATTCCGCGGTACCGGTTTTACCAGCAATGGCAACTTTTGACATATTGAGTATGTCCGCTGTCCCATGCTCGTCACTAACTACTTGTCTTAGGCCGCGGCGAACAACATTGATAAATTCGCGGTCTGCTCCTATGGCCTGGAACCTACGGCGGTTCGCAGAGACATCTTTACCGTCAATGGCCTTGACTACGTAAGGAGTGACTAAGTACCCTCCATTGGCAAAAACCGCCATCATACGCGCCAACTGAAGAGGCGTAGTTAAAGTCTCGCCCTGGCCGATAGAAAAATTTGCGGTATCACCGTCATACCAACCCTGTTTTCTTACTGTTTTCCTCCATGCCGGAGACGAAACAAATCCGCCGGCCTCCTGCGGTAGATCAATGCCCGTGGGTTTGCTCAACCCGAACCTGACGGCAAATTCAGATATTGCCTCTGGCCCTGCAGCTAAACCGGTATGATAAAAATAAACATCGCAGGAATGCGCGATAGCCTGATAAAGATTCTGCTGGCCATGCGTATTCCAGCAGGAAAATGTCCTTCTGCCTACACGCATACTACCCGGGCAAAAGAAAGTCGTACCCGGGCTGATCTTATGCGTGGCCAAAGCGGATATTGCAGTGACTAATTTAAATATCGAACCAGGCTGAAGCGCGGCACCTATGCTTCTGTTAAGTAAAGGCGAATCGGGATCATTGAAGATCTTCTGCAATGCCGAAGGGGAACCGGTAATAAACAGGTCCGGATTAAAACTGGGCGAATTAGCCATAGCCAGTATTTCGCCGGTTGAAGGATCCAATAGGACGATCGCGCCTTTATTGCCATTCTCTGATAAGGCATCCTCGGCAATCTTTTGTAAGGACAGATCCAATGTGAGCTGTACGTCTTTGCCATTAGCGGGATATTTATAACCTAATGTACGCTTGAACCTGCCGCGATGGTCAACTTCAACCTGCAGCCCCCCTTCGCTTGCGCGTAAATAATAATCGTAGCGTTCTTCTATACCGCCATAACCCACGATATCTTTTGTCTTATAACCGTAATCTTCCAGCTTTGTTAGGCGCCAATAATCTATCTGGCCCAGGTAACCCAAGAGTTGGCAGGCCAAATTTGCGTAAGGATAATTACGTTTTGGCGTTGTGTGCAATAAAACCGCCGGCAGGTCGTAACTGAACATTTCTACCCTGATCGCCTGTTGTCTATCCAGGTTTTCGGCGACGGCTACGGGGGAAAAAGGAGCCAGGTAATTTATGCTGAACCTTTGCCTCAAGGTGGTTTCCGGCACATTTAATATTTCTGAGAGCCGCTTAAAAGTCCTGTCCCGGTCATGCATATCTCCGGGTATGATCGAAACATCAAAGGATAAATAGTTATCTACTAGGATATTCTGATTTCTATCCAGGATCCTCCCCCTGGCGCCCTCTTCTGGGATAATTCTTATGGTATTATTCTTACTCAGGTCGCGGTAATAGCCTCCCCGGACCACCTCCAGATAAAAAATATAGAGGGTGAGGAAAATAAACAGCGCGAATAAAACCAGTTTAAAGAATCTTATTCTCAATGTATACCCTCACTTAATAAGCGAATACGGATAGAACCTTAAATACGAACGGCGCGAAAAATACCGTATATAAGGCCTCGAGTGCAGAGAAGCGTAAAGTAGTCCAGAAAGGAACAGGGGCTACATATAATCTTCTGATAAGGCCCAAAGAAAGGCTGGCTATGAATACCACGGCGATGATGATAATACTATTCTCGATATATAAGTTCTTTGCAAGCTTCCTTAAAATAAT
>JAQUNK010000015.1 GCA_028717645.1 Candidatus Omnitrophota bacterium | reverse complement strand
TGGCTTTCCTCCCTTGTTCCGGAGGCTTTTCGTTCCGTACTTCAATCGTATACAAAATATAACATATATATATATTAATGTCAATGAATTTTTGCCTTAAAAAGAAAGCGATTTCAAACGAGGGCAATGGGTTACGTAGATGAAGATACATTCCCGAGAAAATTTTTGTTTTTTCTGTTTGGAAAGGCTTTTTCCTAGAAAAGACTCTAAAAAAAACGAGGATTGTTCCCATTTTTTGTTCATATAAATTGTCCAATTTTATAATTTGTGCCTTAATAAATGTCCAAAATTTAAATCAGGAAAACAAAAAGGGCTTGCATTTCTGCAAGCCCTTAGAGATTAGCTTTTATTTCTCTTACGGTGTAGTCGCTGTTGGTGCTGTTACTGGAGGTTGCGCTGCAGGAACCTCAACCTTAGGAGTAACAGTAACTACGTTCGCAGGTGAATCATACCTAAAGTTGTTATCCGGGTTATTCACATTCTGATTAGGCCCAAAACCTTCAGGTATAAAGTGGTAATAGTTATCGAGCTCTTGACCTGAGAATTGTTCAAGTTCCGCCTTTTTCGTTTGCATATAGTCTTGTGGAGATACTCCATCCGGAACCAGAAAGTATCCTGCATTAACCGTTATTTTTCTTGCATTATTAGGGGTCAGCTCCCTCATCTTATAAGAAACTTCTCCAGTCACAGGATCAACTACTCTTTCTATAGTCACAAACTTGTATTCACCTTTGTTAATTTTTCTCTGTGCCTCGGCATTATTCGCAGCCAAGCCTCTTTCCACCAACGCTTCTGCGGGTGAACCAGCGCCCACTACTTTTATGCCCGGCGTCTGATTCCTTTTATTTACACCCATCTGAGCGTCCACCGCAGGCGGCGTCTTTGGTACTGGCGCTGCTTCCGGAACTGGGTCGGGTTTTTTCACTTCTGGCGCTGGCGCAGGAGGCGGCACTGGTGCTGTATCCACCGGCTTAACCTTGGGTGGAGGAAGATGTATATAAGTCACCAGGTTCACTAAGTTCATTGTGGTGTGATAATGTAGTTTGCTTGAAGCATAGTTATTCAAAGCATAACCCATGCCTTGATCATTAATGTCCGTAGCAATATGGCCTGCCTGGGCATAATACACAGGAGTACCATAAGCAACAGGACCTGCCTTAGCCAGTTCATAGCCGCTACCCACAGTAACGATATCTTCCATTAAGTTATGCGCTCTTTCCACATAAGCATCTTTTGCTGTCATGAAGAACCCACGATTCAACGGCTTCTGGCCTCTTGCTTCATTTATCTTATCCGTTGTATAGCGGGCAACGCCATCAAGCAGTGCGGACGCGGTCCAAGCCATAGAATTAAAATAGAACGGATTGATCTTTGAATCTTTGTTCGCCCTCGCCAATTCGGCTGAAACAGCACCGGCAAGAACGATCCCGCCTAACTTGGTCGCCGCACTTTTCAAAGTAAGCTTATCGCCGCCCCATTTGGCGTCGGCAAGCATACCTGAGATCGCGGCGCTACCATAAACCAGCGTCGGGCCCATAAAGTCGTCTTTTAATATTTCTCTGTCAAGCACGTTGTACATCAAACCGATCGTGGCCTGCTGAACGTAAAATCCGGCTCCGGGCGTCTTTATGCCTTGGCCTACAGCAGTTAATATATTTGTCTTATCTTTAAAAGCGACGTATTCGAGTTTACCTGTTTCCTTATTAACCTTTGCCTGGACAGGTAAGCCCACAGAATAATTATACGCACCGCCTATAGCTGCGCCTACTCCTACTGCAGCCATATCCGTCCATGCCCATATCTTCGGTTCTACGAAATCAGAAAATTCATCTCTGTTGCCAGATGTATCACCATCTTTATGCTGGGCTATGTAGGCCTTTCCTAACTGCTGTATACCTGTAACAGCGGTCGCCTGCAGCACTTGGCTGCCGATAACCTTAAGGCCAAGATAATTCAGGCTGCTATCAGCCCTGCCGCCGCCTAAAAGACTTATCGGCCTGGTGTCTGGCAATATATCAAAACCGGTTATATTACCTTTAGCGTCTTTGATCGCTAATGGCAAACTCTGCTTACTAAAAGCAGTATAACCAAAAGCAGTGAGCCCGGCTGAGCCTATGGCCGCCAGGTCATCATTAGCCCCTGCCTTTCTTAAACCATAATAAACCCCACCCTGGACAAACGGCTGAGTGAGCGCCTTCCAGTAGGAAAATCCCTGCCCCTGCAATCCGGTATAAGACGCAGCGGTAAACATTAATGTACCGATACCCGCGGTTATAGCATTATCCTTATAATTGCTCTTTGCCGCTAAGGCGATCTGTACATTTGTCACACTAGGTATAAATGTTAATAAAACCAATAAAGCCGCAATGCGCATCCACGCACCAACTCTTGGCCTACTCATCTTTGTCCCCTCCCCTGTTTTTAAAAACTTTTTTAAATTCATTATTAATTCCTTAAATAAAAGGCCGAAAGATTGATTTCTTTCGGCATTCGGTAGCCTAACTTTTCTTAGGCTTTGCGCGCCTCTTTGTTCGAGGTTTGCCTTTTCGTTGCCACACCCTAAGTATACTATAAAGCCCCTGCAAGTCAATGTCTTTTTAAAATATTTAGAAAGCGGTTTCAAATGAGGCCCAGACTTACGGAACGAGCGTAGCGAGTAAACGTAAGTCTGCTGGCCGAATTTGACCCCTCACTCAGCTATCTTCAAAAAATTTTAAAAAAAGGCTGAGTGAGGGGTAAATTCACAGGCGCATCAACCGGTGGGTAAACGAGCTATGAGTTACGTCGTTGCTTCACAACTCCGTAACTCATCTGCTCATTTAAATTGTCCAATTTTGATAAACTTCTGTAAAAATTGTCCAATTAGAAGTTTATTCCACCTTGCAAAAATTGGATTAATATAGGCGCAGCTACAATGATCGCCACTACTGGCAGGATAAAGAATATCAGCGGGATCAATAATTTTATCGGCGCCTGCAAGGCCTGTTCTTCGCCTCTTTGGAAACGCTTTATTCTGATCTGCTCTGCCTGGATTTCCAGAGCATCGGAAATGGGTGTACCCATTTTATCAGCCTGAATAAGCGTAGAAACAAAGCTGGACATCTCCGGCAGATTCACCCGCCAGGATAAGTTTCTTAAGGCGTCCTTACGCGGGGTGCCCATATTATTTTCCTGCCAAAGTTGGGTCAGTTCATCGGTCAAAGGACAAGGCTTATAATCCTTGATCACGCGGTTGACTGCCAGCATAAAGTCTATGCCTGAGCCTACACACAAATTCAAAAGGTCGATTACGCTGGGCAACTCTTTGGCAATGCTTTGCTGGCGTTTTTTCTTTTTTTGGTTCAGCCACATGCGCGGCATGGCAAAACCAAAGAACGCGCCGAAAAGGGGAATGGCCAAGTTCGGATTTTTGCCTGAAGTAACATTCATAAATATTACCCCAGCCACCAGCCCGATTATCGTACAAAGTAAAACCAATGCGTAGAATTCCACTATGGTCAAGGGCTTACCCGCGGTAACCAGGTCCCTGACCAGGCCTTCGCGGGGCTTCTTGGCGGCAACCTTTTGCGCCAGGGGGCTGAGAAAAGCCAGAATCCCCTTGAACCCTTCTTTTCTTTCGCTTTTTACACTCAGTTCTGAGGGCTTAGCCTGCGGCATCAGCTGCCGCATTTCCAGCCCTGAATATTTTGCCTGCCTACGCTTTAATAGGGTATAAACAGAGAAAAAAATTACGAAAAAAACTGCGGCAAAAACAAATAATTCCATATTATATCTCCACCTGGCTGAATTTTATGATCAGGAATGTCCCGATGATCTGGGAAATTACCGCGTATATCAACAGCATCCTGCCGATATTCTCTTTTAAGAACATCTGGAAATGCTCCGGGTTGAATTTATAAACCACGACCACGAAGATAACCGGTAAGATGCTCATAATTATACCCTGAAGTTTTGCCTGCACGGTAAGCGCACCCACCTTGCCGCGTAATGTCTGTCTTTCTTTGATGGTAAAAACCAGTTTTGAAAATACCGTGGGCAGTTGTCCACCGGTCTCTCTGGCTATGGCAATGGCGGTCACAATCAGGTCCAGGTCTTCCGAACGCATGCGTTTTTTTAAATGCAACAGCGCTTCATCGAAAGAAACGCCCATATTGATCTCTTTGATCAGAAGGTCGAATTCCTGGGATATTGGCGCAGGCATTTCCTCTACAAGTTCTTCAAACGCCTGGTTCAAACTCAGGCCCGCTTTTAGCGACGCGGATAAAAGCATCAGCGCGTCAATAAGCTGGAGGCTGAATTTTTTTCTTCTTTGTATATCATAACTTTTTATCACAAATTGCGGTATGGAAAGCCCGATAAAGGCAAATATTGCGGCGATAGCGGGATTACCCGTTACGATAAAACCGGTGACCCCCAGAACCACGGGTGTGGCGAAAAAATAAAACAGGATCTTTTTTCTTTGTACAGAAACAAATAAGTTATTCAGGTCTTTCGCGGCCCTTTCGACCTTTTTTTCATGGGCCACGGTAAGCCTTTTTTCGGCAACGGCATAATAGCGGTTGGCGATAAGGAAACTCAAGACGAAAACAACGATAAAAATGGCTATGAGCATATTTTTCCCTTAATAATTGGCGCGCGGCAGATAGCGGATAAGTGTACGCGCGCGGTTATCCATGAAGGTTATGACCACCATACAGCGGCCCTCATCTTCTTTTTTAAACTCAAGAAAATAGGTTTCCGGATTCAATTCTTTTGTCTTAGCCACTTGCTGGGCGTACCCCTTTAGTTTGTTGGCTAAATCGTCGCTCAGCCCTTGGAAATTTTTATTCGCCCAATCGGGATTTTGTTTCTGCTCCTTAAGCAGGGTCCATCCCCAGCCGGATATTTCTTGACGGTAATAATCCACTACGCATTTAAGGCAATCGGTCTTTACTTCATAAGTTGCCGCAAAGCCGCCTCCGGTATATTCTATATACGAGACCCTTTTAGAATCCGGATAACGGCGCAGCCAATATGGGTCTTTTCCGGCAACATCGCCGCCTTCAAGGCTCCCTGAGGGGATCCGCGGCTGGTAGGGATCCAGGTTAAACGATATCTGTATCATAGTTTGATTATAAAGGGAATTCTTGGAACAAACCAGGTTCAGACCTATTGTTTGATCATCTTTTTTGACAAAATATAACATATTGAATTCCGGCGCTTTGGCAGCAAGTCCCTGGTACCATTCATTGAATGCGCCCCCCAGCCCGGCCTGCGATGCGCCCTGGGATGGCGGACCATTTACGATAAGTTCGAATTCGTTTTTCAGTGCCTCCTTATAATAATCTATGACCTGCTCGATGGCATCTGGTGTCGTAAAAAAGAGCGTCACCAGCCTCACACCATTGATATTGGTATTCTTTTCATCTATCTTCTGCGCATTGGGATATTGTGGTACAAAAAAAGCAGCCAGCAGCAGGATAGTGGCGAATTTTTTATATATTCTTCTGATCATCTTTTTTATTGTGCGCTTTCCAGGCCCAAGTCGTAGCAAACCGCGTCGTAATCAAAAGGATTCCAGGTGCCGCAGGTATTTTTCACTCTTCCTTTTGCACTGCTTGTTACACTTATCGGCTGCATATTCCAAAGCCCACCTACTTTTCTTTCCGGAGAATTCCGTGTTACTTCTGTTTTTATCCAAAGTTTATTCTCGTTAAGTATCTTTTCCATATAGACGAACGGGGCATTATAAAAGAAAGCAATGTCCGCGCCTAAGCCGCAAATGGGAGGCGAAGGGATCATCCAAACATGCGGCAGGGCGACATTGATCATAAATAAGCTCACGCTCTGCCGGATAGCAGGACAAAGCTTTGGATCTCCTACCAAGGGTATCATCGGTAGCGAAAAACCAGCAAAAGCCGCATAAGATATGGCCATTTCCGCGAACATTTCCATCAACGCACCATAAACCACTACAGCATAAACCAGCATGCAGGCACCACAACCCTCTACCGGATCACAAGGGGGTAGCTCAAAATAGTAATTCGCCACCAAGGGATTGAATGCAGCGGGTTTAAGCGCAATGCCACAGTCACCTAATTCTGTCGTTGAAGACACAGAGTTTAAGCCTGCGGGCTCCTGTTTGGCCGTGGCCGGGTTAAAAGTATATTCATGCCAAGAACCCTCAGGGTATCCGGAATAAGTAAAAGTTTTTTCCAGGCTCCCCGCATTCTGCCGCTCGCTCATTTTCTGATCTTCCATCCATTCGGAAAACGGCTGTTTTATCGGCATAGGCGTACCCTTGGATTTTCTTGGTGCTTCGTCTATTCCCACATTATTAAATGCATATTGGTGTGCGCTTCCCTGGGCCTGGGACATAGCCTGCACCGAAGAGATCAATTCTCCGGCGAAGACAAGCATGGCCAGCGTCGCTGCGGACAACCACATATAAAAACGAGTCGGGACCATATCCGCGTGGGTTTCAAGGTTGATCGGCCAGGCCAGGATAGCTAATTGTATAAAGTAACTCTGCTCCAAGATCCTATTCATATCACAGAGCATATTGGCAGAACTGGCGATCATCGATGCACCGGCTAAGGCCGCAGCATCTGCGGCATTGGCAGTGTTCAATTTATCCTGGCTCACCCTGCCTACCTGGATCAGCGCGATCGCCGCGACCAGGATGATCACCATCACCAGAATCAAAAAGGCAGCGATTTGCCCTCGCTGCCCGTTTCTTGCGCTATAAAAATATATAAAAATGCTCTTCTTCTGCATTGCGGTTTAATTATACATTTATTTATTATTATTGTAAATACAAATCCTACAAATAAAAAGCACTTTGCCCGATGCATTGTGCTTAATTTGTTCTTAGGACGAAACCACTATTATTTAACTATTGTGAGTTTTTTCCCTTGGTAATCTATGGCTACGCCCGGGTTGTCACTACCTGCAACCACGCGGCTATTTTTATAAGAGGAAAGCCTGTCGACCATGCCTCTGTTTACCCAGCTCCAGGAGCGGGCAACAGCAGTAACCAGGACAGCTATCCCGATCAACACCAAAGCTACTTCCAGGCTTGATTGAGCCTTTCTTTTGCTTAATTCGCCGAACCTTGCCATGTCTTTTCCCCGGTTAATTCCTGGGTCTGGGTGACTACGGCCTCCTTGTATCCGTCTCCATCTATATCCGAAAGAGGAACCGCCTTTTCGACTTTCTCCACCAGATCATCTTTGTCCCACTCATCTTCGATATAGTGTTCAGGTACGATCTTAAAAATAGTAGCCGTCTCTACCTTATTTTTGGATTTCTCGGAAAAATTAATGTTTCTGCCGGCCTGGGCGATCCGCTGGTCAACCTTATACTTCTCTCCCGTTACTTTATAGCTATCCCAGGTTGGCTGGGATTCGATAGAATAATATTCATTGTCTTCCGCATAACTGCCAGATTGTATTTGATTAAGCGTATTGATCACGTCGCCAAAAATATCAAAATACCAGTCGCCGGTATGCATGCCGGTATCCGGATCGGGCTTACGCTTAACCAGCATCGTGGGCCATTTAATGGCCTGGTTCTTCTTTATCATTGTCTCGCCCATCTGATAGTACGTGATAGGAGAATCCTCTTCGGTAGCATCATATGATTCCGTCGCTGGCTGGAAAGCGAACATCTGATTTTCCCACATCACCGAACCGCTGCCACTGGCGTCGTTCGAACCTGCCTTGGTATTCATCGGGTTTACCGGATTTACGCCGGAGATGGTATTAAAGGAAACACTGCCCATGTTGCCATCTTGGCTCCTCTGCCTGGCCAATTTCTCTGCCATCCTAAAAGAATGCATACCCAGGGCCTGGTTATAGCTTATACTCTGGCCTAGGCCGAGCATCCAGACAAGCAGCATTATCACTACAGCGCCCAATACCGATAATTCAACTAATGCCTGGCCGCGCTTGTTTTTCTTCGCTCTTCTGATGTATAACCCTATCATTCTACTACGTCTCCTCTAGAACTCTCCGACCAATCCCGCTCGCTGGTTTCTGAACCGCTGGTATATGAATTTATACCCGTCATATTATAACTGCCTTCTCCAGTCGTATTTGTGGTAGTGACACTGGAGGTATCCGTAGGGTTGTATTGATACGGGTTTATCTGGTCTACCAACGCCTTCGCCTTGCCCTGCACTGCCCTTTGCATATAGATCCGCATGGTCATAATGGCAGCGGCGAGGATGGCGATCAGAGCAGCATATTCTGCTACTGTCTGAGCTTTGCTTTTGCGTAAAAACATCGTCTCGCTCCGCGGAAAAACCGCTTTATTATTGCTGGTTCACGGTATAGGTACCCGCTGTCTTGTTAAAAGAAGAATCTTCCAGGTTCGTACCATATGTACCGGCTTCCAGTTTTTCTGTGTTTTTGCTGTGCGAAGTATACTGGTAACTCTGGTCGGTCTTACCATAATCAAACTGCTCGCCGACCTGATCCGCAGCACCCCTGATCTTTCCCTGCGCGGCGCGGTTAAAATAACGCTGCATGATAATTATGGCCGCTACGATACAGGCTACCAACGCTGCGTATTCCAGTGTACTTTGCCCCCTGCTTCTTAACCTTAACATTTTGTTCACCTCCTAAATGATTATATTTGTTATTATTCAGTAGGACTTTCAGTGTTCTTCCAAGTCTGGTTTCCTGCCTGGCTTGAACTTTCGCTGGTGAACCCTTCGGTAACCCCGCCTTCTTTAGTCATGGCATGCGTTCCGCCAGCAGTCGTGCTTTCACTCGTCATCTCCTTACCTGATAACGGGTCATAAAGATTCGCCGAAAGGATATCACCCTCAGCCGCACCGCCCTTAAGCATATAATCCGCGCCGGCCTTTAACTTACCGGATACGGAATTTCTCATATAATGCTGCATGGCCATGAAAGCGGCTAAAATGATCCCCAAAAATATGGCGTATTCTGAAAATGCCTGTCCTTTCCTCGTACGTATTAACATTTTCTTCACCCCCTTTTAGTTATTAATCACTGGTATTTACGCTTTCCTCAAGCTGTGTGCCGACCTTATCCACGTAACCTTTTACGTGGTCTTTAAAAGTCACGGCACCAGCCACCAAGGCCGCTACTACGGCCACGGTCATGATCAAGTATTCTAAAGCGCTCCAACCCTTTTTATTTAGCATTTTGCGTTCCCCCTCCAGACGTACCATAACCGTCCAAGGTATTTACAAATTTATCCGTCGACTGGCTAATGGCACTCGCCGCATCTTCACCAATGGCCTTTTTGACCTTAGGCGCAAGTAGTGTCTTTGCCGCTACGATCGCGATAATTACGCCTACAAGAATTACAACGTATTCCAGCGTACTTTGGCCTTTTCTGGTTCTTAAAAACATTTTTGCACCTCCCTTTTATTTACTTTAAGACTGTCGGTTCGTTTAACTGTGATTCTATATGTTTCATTTTACCCTTGATCGAACGATTTACATAGACGGTCATTGCCACTATCGCCGCCGATACTATCGCGATCAACACACTATATTCTATCATTGACTGCGCCCGGTTTCTCCTATTTCTTATGAACATTTTCACCCTCGCTCTTAGTCATAATAACCGTCATCATGGTCATAGTGGCTATCAAATAAATTACCGTCGACCTTTAAGCCTGTGCTTGTCCCCACATCACCGCGGGTGACATTCTGGCTCCAGGTTCCATCCCGGTCATAGAGGTCCTGGGAGAACTGGTTTACGTTCTTACGGTACATATCCTGCATATGCGTCTTGGCGTATTTTTTTACCACTGAAAGAGCCACCGTAGCGCATATCAGAACAATTACCACCCACTCTAATACTACTTGTCCGCTTCTATTTATCTTCATTTTTTTAAACGCAGGCTTCAAGCTCGGCCTGCAGCGCCTGTTTTTGTTTCCTGCTATCCTGTATCTGCTGGTTGATCTTTCCTATCTGTCCCCGGAGATCTGCTTGCAGATTCTCGATTTTTTTTAACTGCACACAGCCGCTATTGTTGCTATCGCAATTCTCATCGCAGGGCACGCGGCAGTCCGAAATACACGGCGGCAGGCAATCCGGGAAACAGCGCACGTCTAAACTATATGTACAATTCGCCTCACAACTTAAATTACAACTATCAGTGCAACTTGTTTCGCAATAATTATGGCATCGTTCACACGCCGGTCGAAAAAGGTGCTTTGTCCCTTCCAGTGTTTCTATCTCTTCATTAATCGTCACTATTTGCCGCTCTAACGCAGCTATTTGCTGGTTAAGCATGTCTATCTGCGTCTGTAGAGCCGCCCGGTCACAACCAGAACCTGTATCCCCCCCGTTACCATCGTTTATGGGCGTATTATTTGTTATCGCTGCTATATAGCTGGTGGCCTTTTGCTGGAACGCTTTGTGTATGGTGCCGGTACCTGAAAGTGTTTGCTGAAGTAACACAACCACGCCGGCAACGACCGCCACAAAAATCAACGCATATTCTATAAAACTCCAGCCCCTCTTACTTCTTAAACACTTTTTTAAACTCATCACTAAACTCCCAACAAAAAACCGAAAGCTTCGGTAACGGCTTTCGGTAGCCCGGTTAACAAAAAATGACAGAACGGCCTTGATCTATAATGCCTGTTTTTCCCGTCCTTTTGTCCCGTGGCTTTGCTCATCCCCCGCTCTGGCGGAATTGCCCTTTCGTGCCGCTTACGCAATTTAAATATAGCATATATATATTATACAGTCAATATGATTTAGGCTATTTTAGAAAGCGTTTTCATTTCAATAAGATACAATATATTTGCCTATTGCCTTATAATTATCCGCTGAAAAAAACTGTTTAAACGGTTTTTCACGCATTTTTATTAACGATTTCTAGAAATAACCTTAATTAAATTGTCCAATTAAAATAATACTTGCTTTTGGACAAAATTTATCCTATAATCTATTTTGTAATAAATGTCCAATTCATAGGAGAAAAAATGAGTGGTGAATATAAATTATTGCCGGAAATAAAAAATTTTATCCTTGAGCATAAAAAAGCGTACCCTCAAATAAGCTGCCGTAAACTTGCTTCAGTAGCACAAGACAAATTCCAGGTTAAGATCTCTAAATCCAGTATAAATGCCATTATCAAAGAAGCTGGCCTAAGCGATCGGATCGGCAGGAAATCCCTCAAGGCAAAGCCAGCGCTAACTAAGACTGCGCCAGAAACAAAATCAAAAGCTCAAAGTGCGCCTATTCAGGCACTGCCTGAACCAAAAACTAAAGCCTTCCTACCGGAACCCGAACCAACGCCATCTTCCGAGCCAATTAAAGAACCTGAACCGTTGCCAAAGCCAGAGCCAGAACCAATACCCGAACCAATAGCTGAACAAAAATCTGAACCAGAGTCCAAACCAATACCCGAGCCACTACCCGAACAAAAACCAGAACCAAAGCCTGAACCAATACCCGAGCCCGAGGTAAATCCCCAACCAGAATTACCTGTAAAACCAGAGCCGATTCCTGAACCCGTAGAAATAAAACCCGTAAAAGTATTTGCTGAAGCCGGATTCTATATCTTTCAGGCCGCAGACCTGGCTTTAGGAGGATTAGACTATATTTTACAATTGTGCCGTTTGCCCGGACAAGATGAAAAACAAATTTCAGAAATTTATGCAGAACTGGCGAAGGGCGTGTTTACCAAAGATATCACTGCTTTAAAAAAATATCCCGAACCCCGGCTCTCCGGCGACATTTCGCAGAGCCTGAATCAAATTTGCCAACAACTGCCCCGAAAACTGGATGAGATCCGTTCTTTTAAAATAACCTTGGATGACGGCCGGAATTTTTATATCGACGCGGAATTTAATTCGCTCTGGCCGACAAATAATATCGCGCGTGAATTTTGTGCAAACATCGGCTGGGCCAAGGCTAATCTAGTAGACCGGCTGAAAAATAAAGGCATACTCTTGCTTAGTGCGCCGCTTGACCTGAAACAATTAGACAACCTTTTTACCTGGATGAAGGTTCCGGCGGAAAAAATAGAGATTATGGCAGAAGGAACACGGGTCATATCAGCCATGGAAGATACGATACTTGATAAAAGGAATTTTATTTTTGCTGCACTCCCCCAACAATTAGAGCGTAGTTTAAAAATACGCTCAAGCAAAGAAGAATTAAACCTGGTTATACAACGTTCTAGGGAAGAATTCCAGGTCATCGAATCAGAAATTGAATTAAGTGCCAGCATATCCAGGACAGAGACTAAAATACGCATGTTCGCTCTAAAGAGACCTGGGCAGGCGAAACCTTTTATTTGCCTTTACACCAACTTTACCAGCGAAGAAGCGGATGCTCAAACCGTAGTTCTAAGATTCCTCGAGGCCTGGCCTGACCCCTTATTTGCTTTTAATGATCTGGATAAGAAAAATGAATTGTTCACTTACGCGCTGGAAAGAAGATTCCCGATTTATCCGGACCGTCCTTCTTTAAACTGGGAAGATATCCTGGCATTCTGGAACAACGCCCTGAACATTTACTGTTTAAGGCATTTCACCATACCCGAAGAAGGGCTGCGTTCGCTTGATGTGCTGAAAGAGAAGTTTTACGACCTTAAAGCGGAAATCGAAAGCACGGAAAAATATTCTCTCGTACGCCTTATCCTGCCTGAAAAATATGCCTTCAGAAAAGAACTGGAATACCTCATCAAAAGAATGAACCAAAAGTGCCTCTTCGACTTAAATAACCGGCGCTTATGGTTCGCCCTCGCTTAAAAAATTATTTTATCTGAAGAAGGTCGCCCTTATGGGTCTGTGTCGCAGATACAGTTCCGGAGGGTAATTCTATTGCAGCAGAAAAAGGATGTATTCCGCTTACTCTTCCTGGTTTAAGGTTCTCGTAAACTCCCGTTACAATATTGCCGCGATTCACGAATAAAACATCTATATCGAATTTCATTCCGAAAGTGTGGATACTGGAAGTACTTTCCAGTATCAGTGCCTCGCTTTTTTCTAGGCTACTCCTGCCTAATAGGCCGATGAGGCGCTCTTTAAAAGAGGCTGCCACATAAGCCTTATCTGCTAAAAGGGTATTTTTGGTTAGGTTGATTATTTGCATTTTAAAAGAATGGGCTGGTCGCAGGAATCAGAGCTTAAACATGCTTTCATCAAGCTTGATCCCTCTTACCTTGAATTCCTCAAGGAGCTTGGTGGGAATATATCCCGTAGGATGGAAGTCGCCGAGGATCTTTCCGTTAGTATCGATACCTTTTTGTTTGAAGAGAAAGATATCTTTCAGGCCGATGTGGATATCATCGAGCATACCGACGAGTTCGGTGATCTGGATTATCTTTCTTGTACCGTCGGAAAGCCGGGCGGTGTGGACGATGACATGGATCGCCGAAGCGATCATTTCCATGATCGCCCTTACCGGCAGTTCAAAACCCGACATCAGTACCATCGAATCTAAGCGCGTCAGGACATCGTTACTAGAGTTAGCGTGTATGGTGGTCATTGAACCGTCGTGGCCGGTATTCATTGCCTGAAGCATATCCAAAGATTCAGCGCCGCGGCACTCGCCTACGATAATTCTATCCGGGCGCATGCGAAGAGTATTCCTAAAAAGGTCCCTGATGGTAATGGCGCCTTTTCCTTCAATGTTCGGAGGCCTGGACTCAAGGCGTACCCAATGTTCCTGCCTTAATTTAAGTTCCGCCGCATCTTCGATAGTAATAATGCGCTCATTATTGGGAATAAACCCTGAAAGGACGTTTAATACCGTGGTTTTACCCGAACCAGTACCGCCGGAAACCACGAGATTACGCCGTGTCGTGACACATGCCTCCAGAAAATCCCGCATGTTTTGACTGAGGCTATTTATTTTTATCATATCATTGATTTCCAGGCGCTCGCGGCCAAATTTCCTGATGGTGAGTTTCGCTCCGCCTAAAGCAAGCGGAGGGATTATGGCATTGACTCTTGAGCCGTCAGGAAGCCGGGCATCAACCATAGGCTGGGACTCATCGATTCTGCGGCCGAGAGGGGCGACTATCCTTTCGATCACGTGCCTCAACTGCTCTTCGCTGATAAACCTTTTGGAGGTCAATTCGATCTTTCCGTGTTTTTCGACGTAAATCGCGTCCTTGCCGTTCACCATAATATCGCTCACATCGGCTTCATTGAGCAGGTCCTCTAATGGCCCTAGGCCGAGGTATTCATCCACCAATTCTTTGATCAGGTGTTTTCTTACTTCAAAATTCGATAAAAAGGCCCTGGTCTCCGTGGCCAATATATTGGTGATGGCCTGGCCTACTTTTTCCCTGATCTCTTTCGCCGACTGCTCATCAGTCATGGCATTGACTTCCAGGCGCTTCAGGTCAAGCTGCTCCATCAATTTTTGATGCACGCGCTGTTTCAACTGAATGACCTCGTCCAGCGCTCCTTCTTTTTTATCCAGATAAAATTCTGTGAGGTTATAGAGTTGGTAGAAACTGGGTTTTTGTTCCAGTACGTCTTTCTTTAAGTGCCCTGCCTGCATATCGACGTGCGAAACAAACCAGTTTTTTCTTTCATCCAAAAGCTCTTCAGCCAGGCCGCGGATCGAACGGGCAACCTGGGAACGAGGGTTATCTATCGCCAGAGGCACACCTTTGGCCAGAGCCACACCTGCCGCCCTTCCTTCGGACGGTATGCGGCTGATAATATCGCAGGGAATGTTCGCCTTGATCTGCTGCAAATCCGCACTCCCCAGGCTTTCAGCCCTGTTCACTACTATTTTGATCATATTTAGCGGGAACTGCAGCGACTCCAGGATATCCAGGGTCCATTTTGTCTGGTATACCGCTAAAACGTCAGGAGTAACTATTAAGAGGACCAGGTTAGAGCGGTTAAAAATACTGAGTAGGTTATCCGAAAAAGATGCGCCCGCGTCGATGACGATAAAATCGTATTGCTCTTCCAGCTTAGAAAGAATATTATTTATCATTTCGGAAGTAACCAGGCTTGATTGCCGTGGCCTTAAGACTATAGGCAGGAAATCGATCTTGTAATTATCCAGATGGTTTATCAGGTCTTGTGTAGGCGTGGATGGCTGTTTAGCGAGTGAAGAATGAAAATCCAACCCTGATTTTGGGTTGGGTATATTCAGCATATTAATCGTATCGCCGACTACTGTAAAGTCAGCATCTAAAAGCGCGACTTTTTTGTTCAGGCCGGCCAGGCTGATTGCGAGGTTAACAGCTAAAAGCGTTTTCCCAACACCGCCTTTAGTGCTGAATATGGTGATTGTTTTTGCGGGCATTTTTAAGTTATCCTTGGCGGGATTTTTCAAAAACAATGGGTATATCTAATGAAATTTCTTCCTGTTTTAGCTGCGGCGGGAAAGCCGGGAACGGAGATTGCCTTTTTACCGCCTCGATGACCGCGTCATCGACTGCCTTGTTCCCCGAGGCCTCTTTTAAAGCAATGTTCTTGATTGAACCATCGGGTTCGATAGATAAGGCAACAACTAATTTGGCATCTAGGCCTTCTTTAGGCACAACAATGGTATCTACGATCGCGCGCTGGATAAGCGCACCATATTCCTGCAAAGCCAGCGACTGCGCGGGTAAAGAAACAGGTTCTGATATGGCGTTATCGGCTGCTTTGACGATCTGACGCACAGGCGGCGTCATTTCATTGGATTGATAAAAAGTTTCCTGGGTAGATAATTTCTTTATGCGCGGCGTAAGAGAGATCAATAATTCTATCTGATCATTGGTTTCATCTTTGTTTCTAAAAAATAAACTCACACCGGGGATCTTCCCTAAGATCGGCGGGTATTGGGTAGTAGTTTCTTTTTTGTTGCTGATCAAACCGGCTAAAAATACGGTTTCATTATCTTTTAAATAGAGTTCTGTCTGCGCGGTGCGCGTAGTAAAAGCGGGGGCTACTACCGTGGTCGTGCTTATGGAACGGGTCTTATCGATATCCGTGACCTCGGTATTGACTACAAGTTCTATTTCTCCGCTCTCCCTGATCCGCGGTTTTATATTCAAAGAAACTCCATATTTTTTATATTCTACGTTAGGCGTGGTGCTGCCCGATGACCCGCCTCCGCCGTTTACGGTCACGGTAACCACGGGTATTTCGCCACCCACCATGAACTGCGCCTCTTTGCCACTTAAACAGACCAGCTTGGGCCGCGAAAGTATCTTTGCCTTACCTCTCTGCACAAGCAGATTGATATCCGCTTTTATGCCCGCGGTCCTATTGGTATACCCTACTTTTAAACCCTGGCCTAGCCTGGTCCCCAGGCTCTTCATATTAACCGGCGCTCCGGAAAATGGTGTTTCCTGGATAGTGGCGAACGGCTCCAGTGTCCATTTCACGCCGATGTCATCCACATCATTCTTATCCATTTCCACGGCTTCCACATCTATTTCGATAGGTATCTTTTGTTCCTCGGTAACCATCAGATCCACAACATCCGTCGATAGGGGCCCAAGCGCCGTAAGGATACGCTTCCTATCCACTTCATTTAAAATTTCTCCGGTAAGATAAACTTTTTGCGCTTCATAATTGATCTGGGAAGAAACGCCCTGGACGTCGGTAGCCTGGATCACGGCATCTACTCCGCGCTTCAGCGCCTCAAGGTCCCTCTGTAAGACACGGATAAAAAGTCTATGCTCTCCTTTTGCGTCGATATAAACGAACTCTGTCGTGCCGACTGCCTTGGGCTCAATGGTCAGTTCGTTTAAATTAACGTTAACCACGTCTGCGATCTTAGGATTACTGATCACAATTTTAGTGATACCGTCGATCTTGAAGCGCACAACATTGCCCAGGACCATCCTGATCTCCTGGCCGTCACTCATATTGCTTAAGGACTCCAGGCTGAATAATTTTGCGCCGGAAGCTGCGAAGAAAATCAAAGCGCTGATAAAAAATATGCTTAATGCTTTTTTCATCTTTTTATGCCGATCTACTGGTTTGTCCCGCCGACAATAACATCTTCCGTCTTGGTCCCTTTTTGTATCTCTATGGTAGGCGGTTTTGGTTGATTTTCCATAGACGGAGGAACATAGTTAGGGTTAAGATACTTGATTATCGTTTCTAAGGTCGTGGGAGTCTGCGACGAAGTTACCATATCCGTAGGCGCCCTTAAGGCCAAACGTAAACTTACCTGCTGCGCCTGTAAATAAGTGGCGATATTAGCTTCTTCCGGAGTAAGGGCCAAAGTTACCACAGGGCTCACTATCGGCGCGGCTGCCTTGGCCTCTTCGCCTTTTTTTCTGTTTTCTGCCAAGATTTCCGCCGTTTGGGTTTTTCCGCCCACGGCCAATACTAAAACATCCTGGAATAAAGTCACGGTTACCGGCTGCATCACCGGTTGTCCCTTGGCATCAACGCCTACGGGAGACGGAATAACCGATATCACGTCTACGTGGTCCCCGGGCCGCACCATGCCGCCCAGGCCGGCAATGCTATCCACGACTATGGAAACCGCGCGCTTTCCCGGCGGGGTAAGCTGCGCTAAATTTGCCCCTTCTCCGCGCGACATCAATTTAGTTGTTAATATGTATTCCCCTTTTTCTATGGGCACAAGCGCGATCCTGCCTTCGATCTGCTCCAGAGAGTTTGCCGCTTTCGGCTGCATAAAACGCACCGGGATAGGAACTTTTTTTACCATATCGCTTCTTATGGCATCTCCGGCGGCAATGGCATCTTTGGCCACAAAAACCGCGGCCACCTGTTTGCTCTCTTCCTGTATCTGCTGGGCGATCTGCTGTTTCTGGGACGTCAGATACATATTAACCAAGAAAACTGCGGCGATGGCCAGCGCTGCAGAAATAACTAATGGCCGGTTCTTTAATATCTGTTTAAAATCCATCATCTTAGTATATCTTGCTTTCGTCTACGCTGATTCTCGCGTTAGACGTTAACCTATTGACCAGGCTTTCCAATTTCTGCTGTTGCTTAACAAATCTCAGGTAGTTCTTGATGTCGTCCCACATTTCGCTGGCTGTCCTGAGTTTTCCTTCTTTCTTGCCTTCCAACTTTATGATGTACCATCCTTCAGGACAGTTGAAAATTCCGCTTACGCTTCCGACCTCTAACGAAGGAGAGAACGCGGTATCGTAGAATTTTTTACAATGTGTCTTGTTGTTGGGGTCGTATTTTATATAACCCAAGTCTCCGCCGCCAGCGGCTGTTGCCGCCTTGGAGTATTGCTTGGCCAGGTCAGAAAGATCTGTTCCACCATAATAGCTGCTTAATACCTGCTTGGCCTCTCCTTCGCTCGCCAAAAGGACTTCCCGCACCTGGCGCTCTTCCGCCTCGCGGAACTGCTCTTTATTGGTATTATAATATTCCTGTATTTCGGAAGAGGTCACATCCACATCGGTTAACTCGTCCTTGATCAATTCAGCGACGACGACGCTCATCTTAAGGTTATTTATCGCTCTTCTTACCTCTTCCTTTTTCTCTATGCCCCTGTTCAGCGCTTCCTGATATAACAATTTCTGCTTGATCAGTTCATTCCTTAAAAAAGCGATCTTTTTCTCGCGCGTGTCTATTTTGTCCTGGGGGCGATTCTGTTGGTCAGCCAGTTTATTGATGCTGTCTACCTGCTCATTCAATTCTTCCAGGGTCACGGCCATATTATTTGCCCTGGCGATCACGGTGCCCGGGGCTTCCATTTCCGGAGCCGCCGCCTGCTGCTGGGGCGGAGTATAAACGGGTTTTTTAGGGGCGAAGAAAGGAAGATTTTCGCATCCGGCGATAAAGAATAATGTGCCTAAAAAAACTATTGCCGATATTTTTAAGTAACGCATCTTTTTCTCCTTACTTATTTTTTATTCATGTCTTCTTCGATCAATTCTTCTTCTTTCTTGATCTCGCGGATTATTTTGATCAATAAGTCCGAGATCTTGGCGATCAGGAAAAGAAAAAAGAAGATGAAGATATAGACGCCTAAAATGAATATCCCTGTCCAGCGCGGATAGTTGGGAACCACTCCAGAGAGCATGGCGATGCCTCCGAAAACCCCTAAAACCAAAAAAAACCAGGCCGCTATTTTCACAACGACACTGGATACTTTTAAAAAACCCAAATGTTCACGCATTAATTTTATCTTTGCCTCCATTTTTATGCATAATCACTTCATGAAAAACGATTACGCATATTGCTACTTATGTTTAGATATATCATAAATAGAAAAAAATGCAAGAAAATTTTAAATTTTTTTATAACGCATTAAAATTTCACAGCTTATAACCAATTTTACGCAGAAGTTCCTTGCGCCATTTTATATCCGCTGCCGCTTCACTGCCCTTAGGCATGGCTCCGTCAATTACGCCCATTATGCCGCAGCCGGAAGGCGTCTGGGCAACGACTACTTCAAGGTTATTTGCCGTTGCGCAATAAATATTGCAGACCTCAGGGATATTTTTAATGGCGTTCAGCACATTGACCGGATAGGCGTTCCTGAGAAGAATGAGAAAACAGTGCCCTGCGCCTATGGCCAGCGCGTTTTTTACGGCCAGGTCTTTTAATTCAGGGTCGTTGCCCTCTGAACGCACCAGGCATGCGCCCGACGACTCATTAAATGCCAGGCCGAATTTTATTCCCGGCACATTATTCATCAATACCTCGTATAAATCCTCCACGGTCTTGATAAAATGGGATTGTCCTAAAATAATATTTACGTCCTGCGGCTTCTCGATCTTTACGATCTTAAATTCTAAAGCGTCCATCTCTCCCCTCCCATTCTCGTGAATCGGTTTGGCTTACGATTAAATGATATCGCTCCGTTTGCGGGTGACGGCCGAGACGAAGCCCTTGCCGCGCGCAGCCCCGACGTTACGTCGGGGCGAGCACGGCGAGGTGGCTCGGCCGGCAGGACCCGCAAACAAACTAAATAAATATCGCCAAGCTGATGCTCGCCAAAATCCCCATCGCCCCGCCGAACCAGAAAGGCACGGCCGGGCCATAAGTTTTCCAAAGGATACCCGCCACCAGCGATGCCGGTAAAAGCGCTATCCCGGCCAAGGTAGCGTGCAGGCCGATCAGCGTGGCACGGCTATCGAGCGGCGCGATATCACTGATAAACGCCTTTTCTATTCCGTCGGTAAAACCCATATAGAACCCGTAAAGGCCGAATAAGAACCAGATGAAATTGTCGGCAGGGATGGCCCGGGCAAAACCAAAGTAAACCAGGCCGTAAAAAAGGTAGCCTGCGACCAAAATCTTTTTTCTTCCGATAATATCCGAGATCCTGCCTGCAGGATACGAGGTAAGCGCATAGGTAATGTTATAGACCAGGTACATCACAACCACGCTGACCAGGCTAAAACCCAGATTTTTAGCGCGCAAAAGCAGGAATTGGTTCGAAGAATTACCCAGGTTAAAAATAAGGGTGATCAAAAGGAAAAATTTGAGCCTTCTGTCCAGCGCGCGGAAGGACCGGATGAGGCCTGCCGGAGAAAAACCTTGTTTTACCGCGGGGCTTTTATTTTCGGGCGGCTTTTCTCTTACCTTAAAAAGCACCATCACTCCGAGGACCGCCGGAATGAGTGAAAAAAGGAAAACTTTTTTAAAGTCGCCCTGGTAATGCTGGATAAAATATATCGCCAGTAATACGCCTAACGCAGCACCCACGGTATCCATGGTCCGGTGCAGGCCAAAACTAAAACCTCTTCTCTTTTCGCCAGAGCTGTCCGCGATCAGGGCGTCACGCGGCGCAGTGCGTATTCCTTTGCCCAGGCGGTCGATGAATCTCGCCGCAAAGACCATGCCCCAGGTGCCGGAAATATACAGGAAAAATTTTCCTATTGCAGAAAAACCATAGCCTAAAATAGCAAAAGATCGGCGTTGTTTCAGCCGGTCGGAAAAGAAGCCGATAAAGACCTTGGCCAGGCTGGCCGTACTTTCGGCAATACCCTCGATCAGACCCAGTATGGCCGGTGAGGCACCCAGATGATTTACCAGATATATAGGTAATAACGGATAGATCATCTCGCTGGATATATCCGTGAGAAAACTGGTAATCCCTAAGATAATGATGTTAAACATGTTTTGGCCTCAAGATTATTATACCATAGATAAAAATCAGCAAACAAAGCAAAACGAAGATATCCCCGAAGCGTGTATAAAAAGTTGATCTTTTGTCCGCGGGTATTTCAATTTCCTGCGTGGCATAACCGCTGATATAAGTATTCTCGCCCCTCTTATTCTTAACCAAAGAAAGTATCCTGCCCTGGTTAGAAATAAATCCGGAAACTCCGGTGTTAGCACTCCTGGCAACGGGTACGCGGTTTTCTATTGCCCTAAAAACCGATGATTGCAGATGTTGGAAAGGTGCGGAGGTTTTTCCGAACCAGGCGTCATTGGTCACGTTCACTAAAAATTCTGCGCCTTTTTGCCTGAACCTGCGGGCGAGCTCGGGAAAGATGTCTTCAAAACAGATCAAGACCGCGAATTTGTTTTGCGTGCCGGCAGAATTGCGGACTTCAAACAGCGTGTAATCTTTGCCGGCGGTAAAATCGCCGATCGGCGCCAGCCTTTCCAGGAAAACAAAAGGCTTTCTTAAGGGTATGTATTCGCCGAAAGGGACGAGGTGTATCTTATCGTAATGGCGGATGATCTTTCCGTCGGGAGAAAACAGGACCGCACTATTATAATAATCCTCTTTTTCCCGGCGCACCGTTCCGGTAAGCACGGGCCTTTGCAATTTTCTTACACCGCTGCTTACCGCGCTCAAAAGCTCTTTTTCATCTTCCAACACCACCGGCAGAGATGTCTCGGACCAAAGGATCAGATCCGGATTTTCACCGGACGCCTCCATGCTTAAGGCGAGGTGTTTCTCTAAAATGGTTTCTTTCTCATTTCTGACCCATTTTAATTCCTGCGGGATATTTCCCTGGATAACCGATATGCGTAGTTTCTTACCGTCTATTTTTTGATGCAACCTGAATACGCCGTAGCCTAAAGTCAGCGCCAAGCAAGCGGCGGCAACCAATAACTCTCTGCCCCTTACCCCTTTACCCCTGTTTATGATCTGCCAGATACTTACATTGACCAATATGATCAAAAACGACACGCCGTAAGCGCCGGTAATATCGCTGATCTGGACCATGGCCAGGTCCGTATACTGCGAATGCCCTAATAAGACCCAGCCCAGGCCGGTCAATAAATGGCCGCGCACATACTCTAACAAGACCCAGGCCGCCGGAAGGAAAAATAAAGTACCGGCGGTTGCCAGGCGCGGCGAAAAAAACAAGCCGAAGACCCCGAAAAAGAGCGCCAGATATAAAACCAGCGCGATCATTCCCGCCAGCGTCACATGAACAAGCCAATACATCGTGCCGAAGAAAAATATTACCCCGGTCAGATACGCCCATAAAAATCTAGTGAGCGCTTTTTTATCCCGGAGAGCGGAAAATAAAGGAAGGAACGCGAACCAGGCCAAGGGCCAGAGGTTAAAACTGGGGAAAGAAAGAATAAGGAGTATTGCGGATAAGGTGCTGAATATTATTTGCCGCAGCATTTTTTATATTTTTTGCCGCTACCGCACGGACAAGGGTCATTGCGGCCGACCTTTTGGGATACGGCCTGCTGGATTGGTGGCTCTTTAGGAGAAACCGCGGAACCCATAGAAGGTTGTGCCTCTCCTGTAGGCATTGCTTCAAAGCCGGACATTTCCTGATGCACCAGTTCCTGGGGCGTAGAAGTAAAAATGCCCCGGAAGCCTTCTTCTTTCTGTGGCCGTATCTTAAAAATAGTTTCTGCCGCTTCCTGCTGGATAGAAAAATTCATTTCTTGGAACATATGAAATGCCTCACGCTGATATTCTACCAGCGGATCGCGCTGGCCATAGGCCCTCAGGCCAATGCCTTCCCTGAGCGTATCCATGGCGTAAAGGTGGTCTTTCCATCGGGCGTCAATGATCTGTAAAAATACGATTTTTTCCAAGTGCCGCAAAAGTTCTGCCCCGATACTTTTTTCCTTTTCTTCGTAAGCCGCTTTCGCAAAATCCAGCAATGCCTCTCTCACCTGGTCCTTGTGGCTCGATTTAAAAACTGTTTGCGTATCCAGGCCGAACCTTAATTTCAATTCGCTGGCCAAGGGTTCTATATTCACCATCGAATCGGCCGTATGGCGGGTCAGCGTCTCATCCAAGACACCCTCGAGAATTTGATAAATATCTTCCTTGGAGAACGTGCCTTCCAGGATACTGTGGCGCTGGCCATAGATCACTTCTCTTTGCTTGTTCATCACGTTGTCATATTCCAGAAGTTGTTTTCTGATCTCGAAATTATGCGTCTCCACTCTTTTCTGGGCGATCTCGATGGAACGGCTTACCCAGGGATGTTCGATCACCTGCCCCTCTTCCAGGCCCAGTTTATCCATGATGCCGATCAATTTATCCGAGCCGAAAAGCCGCATTAATTCATCTTCCAGGGAAACATAGAAACGCGAAGAACCCGGGTCACCCTGCCTCCCGGAACGGCCGCGCAGCTGATTATCGATACGCCGCGCTTCATGGCGTTCGGTACCCAAAACATGCAGGCCTCCTGCTTGCACCACTTTTTCATGTTCGGCCTGGCTTTCCTTTTTAAATCTTTCTAAGAGTGCTTTGTATTCCTCCTGATAGTGCGGGTCTTCGGCGGAAAGTTTCTGCTTGGCCACATTCTTGGCGATGAATTCCGGGTTACCTCCCAAAAGAATATCCGTTCCTCTTCCAGCCATGTTCGTGGCAATGGTCACTGCCTTATAACGGCCAGCCTGGGCCACGATCTGCGCTTCTACTTCATGGTATTTGGCGTTTAATACCTGGTGCTGGACCCCTTTCATCTTCAACATCTCGGAGAGCCGCTCAGATCTATCGATGGAAATAGTACCAACCAGCACCGGCTGGCCCTTGGCGTGCAGGTCTGCTATTTCTTCCACCACTGCCTTGAATTTTTCTTTTTCCGATTTATAAATACAATCATGGAAATTTGTGCGGATAAGCTGGCGGTTAGTGGGAAGGACTACGACATCAAGTTTATATATCGCCTTAAATTCATTGGCCTCGGTATAGGCGGTACCGGTCATGCCGGCCAATTTTTCGTACATGCGGAAATAATTCTGGAAGGTGATCGTGGCCAGGGTCTGGTTCTCGCGCTCGATCTTCATCCCCTCTTTTGCCTCGACCGCCTGGTGCAGGCCGTCCGACCAACGCCGGCCGGGCATCATCCTGCCGGTAAATTCATCGACGATGACCACCTCGCCGTCCTTGACCACGTAATCCACGTCCCTTTCAAAAAATTCTTTTGCGCGCAGGGCCTGGATAGTATGGTGGCGGTATTCCATGGTCTCTATGTCATGCAGGCTCTCGATACCCCAGATGCGCGAGGCCTTCACTTCGCCCTCTTCGGTAAGCGCGATAGTCTGGGCCTTTTCATCGGCGATATAGTCATAGCCCTTGGAGATATCCTCTCCCTTATATTTGGCATCGATCTCCTGGCGCTCGGTGATACGCCGCCCTTTTAGTTGCCCGGCCAATTTATTTGCGGTGTAATATTTGTCCGTGGATTCCTCTGCCGGACCGGAAATGATCAAAGGAGTACGCGCCTCATCGATCAAGATCGAATCAACCTCATCGACTATCGCGTAAAAGAACGGCCGCTGGACCATATCCTCTAAAGAATATTTCATGTTGTCGCGCAGGTAATCGAAACCAAATTCGTTGTTTGTGCCGTAGGTAATATCTGCGCGATAGGCCACCCTTCTCTGGTCGTCGCTCATTTCATGCTGAATAGTGCCGACGGACAACCCCAGGAATTCATAGACCGGGCCCATCCATTCGCGGTCGCGGCGCGCCAGGTAGTCGTTGACCGTAACGATATGCACTCCCCTGCCTAATAACGCATTCAGATATGCCGGAAGTGTCGCGACCAGGGTCTTTCCTTCACCAGTGGCCATCTCGGCAATACGGCCCTCGTGCAACACCATACCTCCCAATAACTGTACGTCAAAATGGCGCAGGCCGATGGCCCGGCGGGAAGCCTCACGGACCACGGCAAATGCCTCGGGCAATACATCCGCGAATATGCGGTTACGGATATTCTTTATCTTTTCCTTGATCCGCTCTTTTTCCTCCGGGATGGCTACTGCAAACAATGTATCTTCCAGCTCGAGCAATTCATTTTCCAGGGCCTTATTTTTTTCCAGGATCTTCGCGCGGAATTCATCTGTCTTAGCGCGCAGTTGTTCATCGCTTAAAGCCCGGATAGACGGCTCAAGGGCGTTGACCTCGCTGACCCTGCGCGTAAGCTCCATCACCTTACTTAAGGAAGGCGCTGGCAGCTCCTTGTGCAAAAAGATACTCACATTGGGGTAATGCTTGGCGATCGAAGCCTGTTTTTGTTTGACTAAATTTTTGCGGATAAAATCCAACATCTAAATCTTATTCTCCTTGGCACTCTTTAAATATTTTTCAATAAATTCATCGATTTCCCCGTTCATGACCGCATTGACATTGCCGGTCTCATGCTCGGTGCGGTGGTCCTTGACCATGTTATACGGATGCATTACATATGAACGGATCTGGCTGCCCCATTCGATTTTTTTCTTTTCTCCGGCATATTGCTTCTGCATTGCCTCTTCCTGCTGGCGCAATTTTTCTTCGTAAAGCCGCGCCTTAAGGATATTCATCGCCACCTGTTTATTCTGATATTGGGAACGTTCGTTCTGGCACTGCACGACTATGCCAGAGGGAATATGCGTAATACGTACTGCCGAGTCCGTGGTATTTACGCTCTGGCCGCCTGCGCCTTTTGAACGGTAGACGTCGATACGCAGGTCCTTTTCCTCGATATTCAAACCCACGTCTTCTTCTATTTCCGGGATCACGTCTACGGAAGCAAAAGAAGTGTGCCTGCGTTTATTCGCGTCAAAAGGAGAAATGCGCACCAGCCGGTGCACCCCGCGTTCAGCCTTTAAATAGCCGTAGGCGTATTCTCCTTCGATCAGGTAGGTGATATTTTTTATCCCCGCTTCTTCGCCGGGCAATAGATCTATGGTCTTCACGCGGTAATTTTTGTTTTCCGCCCAACGGCTATACATACGGCTTAGCATACCTACCCAATCACAGGACTCTGTCCCGCCAGCGCCGGCGTTTATGCTTAAGATGGCGCTATTGATATCGAATTTTCCGCTTAAAAGAGATTTGAATTCTAATTTTTCTAATTCCTGCTGGAGTGCGATCAAGTCTGAATCGATGTGCGCGACCAAATCTTTGTCTTCTTCTTTTAAGATCGCGGTAAGCTCGACGGATTCTTTGTGTTTTTGCGCCAGTTTTTCGAACGGCTCAACGCTGTTTTTTAAATTTTTCAGTTCCTGGATGATCTTGGTCGAACCTTCGTTGTCTTCCCAGAAACCCGCCTCTGACATCTGCCGGGACAATTCCTCGATGCGGCGCGTTTTTCGCTCCACATCAAAGAAACCCCCTTAGCTCGATGAGCCTTTTCTCGATCTCTTTTAACCTGGCATTTATTTCGTCTAACATTTCCACCCCTAATAAATTATTAAGTACGCCTGATCCCTTTTAAGGACAAGGATAATTCATCCGCATTGTCCGCGAACTCTCCGGCGGCCTCTTCGCTGACGATCCCGTCCTTTACCAGTTTGACCAGCGACTGGGTAAAAGATTGCATGCCAAAAAGCTCGCCCTCTTCGATAAAACGCGGTATCTCATTGGTCTTGGCTTCCCGGATCAGGCGCGAGACAGTAGGTGTAAGCAGCATAGACTCATAAGCGGGAACTCTGCCTGAACCACTCTTTTTAGGCACCAGCCTCAAAGAAATTACTCCCTTTAGCAGCATGGATAATTGAGTACGCATTTCCGCATGCTGATGCGGCGGGAAGAAATTGATTATCCTCTCTATGGTCTGCGAGGCATTGATAGTATGCAAGGTGCTTAAAACCAGAACGCCGGTTTCCGCCGCGGTGAAGGCCGCTTGCATGGTCTCGGCATCGCGGATATTGCCGATAAAAATAACGTCGGGGCTCTGCAGGGTGAATGCCTTGAGTGCGACGGCATAAGTACTCACATCCAGGCCAAGTTCTCTCTGGTTGATCGTGCTCAGGTTTTCTTTAAAGGTATACTCGATGGGTTCTTCTACGGTAAGGATGTGCTTTTGCGCATTATTGTTGATGTGTTCGATCATCGCGGCCAGGGTCGTGGACTTACCACTACCCGCACTTCCCGTAAGTAACACCAGCCCTCTTTTTTCCAGGCTTAATTTTTTCAATACCTGTGCCGGCAGGCCCAGCTCTTCGAATGTCTGGACTTGGCTACGGATATTGCGGATGACCATGGCCGGTAAATTACACTGCATAAAGATACTTACGCGGAAACGCCTTTTGAATTCTTCCAGATAAATGGCGAAGTCTACATCAAGGTTCTTTTTGAACACAGCCTTTTGCTCTGCGTTGGTCAGCTCATCCACTGCGCGGTTCAGGTCTTCTATGGTCAGGGCCTTTTCGCCGATCGCCTCTACTTTACCGTCTATCCTGGCCCGCGGTTTTCCGCCGGCGTGGTAAAACAGGTCCGAGCCATCTTTTTCTACGATTATTTTCAAGGCTTCTTTGATATTCATAGTTCCCCCTTTATTTTTAAGGAGTATATTATAACATCGTTTGCCTTATTTTGCTCTCTAAATTTAAGAGCGCCCTTTTTCTTTTTTCCCCACCCCAGGCATAGCCACCCAAAGAACCGCCAGAACTTACCACGCGGTGGCAGGGAATCAGCAAAGGGTAAGGATTATTTTTTAACGCCTGGCCCACTGCTCTCACTGCGGCAGGCTTACCGATCTTTCTCGCCACCCATTTATAGGTGCGCACTTCTCCCAGCGGGATGGTCAATACTGCTTTATAAACTTTTTTAGCGAATGGCGTCATCATTATTTGTTTTCTATTAATTTCTTTCTTCTCAACACATGGTGATAGCTCAATGCGAACCGATGTGCCTCATCCCTGATATGCTGGACCAGGTGCAAAGCCTTGGAATCAGCGGGCAAGCTGAGCGGCTCTCTTCTACTTAAGGCATAGATATGCTCTTTTTCCTTGGCCAGGCTGATCATGGGGATCTCCAGGCCCAGGCTCAGCAACTGCCGCTCGGCGGTCAAAAGGTGCTGCCTGCCGCCGTCGATCAGTATGAGATCAGGCAATGCCTTACCCCCTTCTTTCAAACGGGCGTACCTACGCCGGACCACTTCTGCCAGCATGGCATAATCGTTCGTTCCTTTTACTGTTTTTATCCTAAAACGGCGGTAATTATTCTTGTCGGGCGTACCTTTTAAAAAAGAAACCATGGAACCCGTTGCTTCCTGCCCGGAAATATTGGAAATATCGAAGGCCTCTACCCTCTCGGGGAGTTTGGGCAATTTCAATTTATGCATCAGCTCATCCAAGCCAGAAATAAAATCATTTTCGCTGAATTCTTTTTTTATGGAGGCGAGCGCGCTGACCTGGTCGCGTATTAGGGCTGCTGCTTCGTATTTTTTCTCAGCGGAAAGTTTTTTCATCTGTTCCGCGAGTTTTTTTACAAGTGTTTCCTGTTTGCCTTCCAGAAAAAGTATGACGTTGGCAATGATTTCACGATAAGCAGGAATGCTGATATGGCCCGCGCAGGGCCCGGGGCAGAGGTTGAGCCGATAATAAAGGCAGGGGTCGCGGGGAAGCCGCTTACAGGAACGGAAACCAAAAATGCGACGGATGGTTTTTAGCGCCTGGCGCAATAATTTGGCGTTGGTATATGGCCCAAAATAGCGCGCTCTATCGAGCGCGGATTTCTTGGCCCTGCGGCATATGGCGATCTGTGGATACGCCTCATCGCTGATCCGGATCAACGGAAAACTTTTATCGTCCTTCAGGGCCACATTGTAACGCGGCAGGTTGTCTTTGATCATTGCCGCTTCTTTCAGTTCTGCCTGGGCCTCGCTGGGCGTTAAAATATATTCGATATCGGCGGCCTGAGAAACCATGCGCTGGTTCTTGTCGGAAAGATAACGCGTAAAATAGGAACTGACGCGTTTTTTTAAGTTCGCGGCCTTGCCGATATACAAGATCTTCCCTGCTTTATCTTTAAAGATGTATACGCCGCTTGACTCAGGCAGGGCCTTTATTTTATTTTCAAGATCCATCTGATCAATCCGTGGACTTCATTTACTTTTAAAAATAGGCAGGTAAGAAAATAAATAACCGCCGCGCAAAGGATGGTCCCGCCCAGGGCCAGATATACCTGGAAATGCGGCTCGGCATACTGCCAGATGAAATGCGTTGCAACGGCCATGATCAGGCCGGCCAGGCTGATCTTTAAAAAAGACTGGTAGGAATGCTCGTCGATTACCGGGCCGATCTTTTTATGCAATAAATGCAGCAGGTTAAAGAAATTGAAGGTTGCCGATATGGAACTCGCCAGGGCCAGGCCCCCGACTTTTAAGGGGAACATCAAGAGCGCATCCAAAATTATATTTATGCCCAGGGCCAGGGCCGCAGAGCGGATCGGGGTAGTCGTATCCTGCAAAGAATAAAAACAGGAAACGAGGATCTTTGTACAGGCAAATGCCAAGAGCCCCACGGAATAAAAAAGCAGTGCCTGGGAAGTTACCATTGTGGAATAGGCTCCGAATTCACCGCGCTGGAATATTACCCTAATAATAGGGTAGGCTAAAACCATCAAACCGGCTGCCGCCGGAAAGATCATCAGATATATCGCTTTTAAAGAAAAATTAAGCGTTTTTTTGAGTGCCGTTATATCATTCTGGGCAGCGTGCTCTGACAGCGTCGGCAGGACCGCCGAAGAAAGGGCAATGCCGAAAATCGCCATAGGCAGTTGAACGATCCTATTGGCATAATATATTGCCGCGATACCGCCCACGCCGACGATATTAGCCAAAGAAGCGAAGACCGTATCGGCAAAAACATTCAGCTGGTAAACTGCCGAACCGAGGATACGCGGAGAAAGAAGCCTGCCGATCTGTTTTACCGCCGGATGGCTAAAATTTAATTTTAGGTCTAGCAGCGAAAAACGGTAACCCTGCCGGTACATCGCAGGCACCTGGATGGCCAGCTGCATTAATCCACCCAAAAGCACACCCAAGGCCACTCCGATAATCGGCTCTTGCATGAACTTCACCGCGAAAATCATGGTTAAGATCATGCCGATATTCAGCATGCATGGCCCTAACGCCGGCGTAAGAAAAGATTTGAAGGTATGTAGGACACCCATCTGATAGGCGGTAAGGCCGATGAGCAAAATGTAAGGAAAGGTGATCCGGGTAAGCTGCGTAGTAAGTAATAATTTTCCCGCTTCGTGGGAGAAGCCCGGAGCGATCAGCCGCACGACCGGTTCTGCAAACAATATGCCGGCAACGGTAAAAATACTTAAAACCAAAAGGACCATCCCCAGCATCGCGTTGACCGCCCGCCAGAACTCTTGCCTCTCTTTTTTGTAGAGGTATTCGGAAAATACCGGCACAAAAGCGGCGTTGGCCGCCCCTTCTCCGGCCAAGTCGCGCAAAAGATTGGGGATCCTGAAGGCCACGACGAACGCCTCTGCAGCAAAGCCCGTGCCGAAAAAATTGGCAAAAAGCACATCGCGGACGAACCCTAAAAGGCGCGAGAGGCCCGTGGCCGAGGCGATGATGATGGTTGATTTGGCGATTGCCTTATTTGTTGACATTTTATTTTTCTTATGTTATATTTAGAACCTTAAAACAAGGAGTAATTTATGGCTATTAGACGCAGAGCTTCGATCAAAAAAAGGCGCCAGGATAAAAAGAGACACCTGCATAATATCGTAGTAAGGAATGAACTGAAGAAAGCAATCAAGAAGTTCCAGGCATTGGTCGCGGAAAAGAACGTCACCGAGGCCAAGACACTGATCCAGCAGGTCTTTTCTAAACTAGACAAAGCGGCGAAAAAAGGCATCATTCACAAAAGGCATGCCGACCGCAAGAAGTCCCGCCTTGCCAAACAGCTTTTAAAAAAAGCATAAGCTGATCAGCAGTTTTTCCAAAGAAAAATCGGCCTTTAGACGGCTACGCTTGATATCTATATCGCAGTTCAATAAAAGATTAAGCCGCCTGGCTTTTTCCCTCGGGTTGAGCCCGTAATTTCTTTCCCAGCAATACCGTAGGCCTCCGAGGATCCTTTCCGGTTTCTCTCCCTCTGAAAGCAATTGATGCAAGATCCCCAGGGCTGCGCTGATCCTCTTCCTTTCTAAATCATCACATAATTTAAAGGTACTGGTATAAACAGCCGTGCCCAAATTTATTACTTTCGCGTGAACGCTCAGGCCTTTCAGGAAAGAATCCCGGGCGTCCTGACGCGCTATATCCAGGACCAAAATAACGTCGTTATGCTTGGCTTTTACGTATTCCAGCAAAAAATCTTTTATTTTTTGTGAGGATTTTTGTGCTTCTTTGAGCACCACCAGGCGCTTGGGGGAATTTACCGGCAGGCGGCTGAGGATCTCCTGTAAACTCAAAACGTCTGTTTCTTTGGCGTATAAAAGGTCGTAATTAAATTCGCTAGAGGCGGGGTTTAAAAACTCGCTCTTTATCTGCTGTAACTTTTCTTTCTTGGCACTTTCATCTTCGCCAATAAATAGATAAACCATGTGTTACCAATTTTCTACGACTCGCTCTACGATCCTGCGGGATAGATCCGCAACCGCGTTTTGCACTGCGGAATCTTCCGACTGAACAAGCTTACCCTGCGTAAAGAACGAGGTATCGCCGGCAAGATTATCCTGCTGCCAGAGTACTTTATTGTCTTTTTTATCGATAAGTTTAAGGTTCACGACCAGGGTGATCCGGTATTCCTCTATGTCTTCCGTATCCTGGATATAGCGCAGGGCATCGCGCCTGAATTCGGTAACTTCGCCTTTCAGGATGAGGTCGGCATCTTCTTCTCTTGACGGGCGCAGGTCTCCGTCCCAGATAAAACGGTCGATGACCGCCTTGGTAATTTCGGTTTCTATGGCCGGGAAATTGGTTTTGAGCATACGCGCGGCCGATGACTCGGAGGTAATATCTATTTTATTCTGGAACTGGCGGACATAAATGGTCTTATATTTATCCATAACTTGCGAACGGGTAGTATAACCGCATCCGGAGACAAGAAAAACCAAGGCGATAATTTTAAAAAGACCTCTTTTCTGCATAATGACCTCTTTTATTTGACTGCGGCTTTTTCTAAAAGACGGCGCTCTTTTTCCAGCCTCTGCGCTTCCTCTTTTGCGCGCTTTGCTTCTATTTTTTTCTGTTTTTTCTCTGCGGCCTCGCGTAATTTTCTTTCCCTTGCTTCTTTGGCCTTTCTGATCTTTTCTTCCCGGGCAATTTTCTTCTCTTCTAATTTCGCGGCCTTCTTCTGTTTAGCCGCCTCAGCTTTCGCTTGTTTCGCCTGCCTTGTAGCCTCGATCTTGGCCTGTTTTGTCTGCTTTGCCGCATCTATCTTGGCCTGTTTCAGGGTTTTTTTATCTAATGTAGCCAGGGTTTTTGCCTCTTTTTGCTTGGCCTTTGTTTCTTTGGCTGATCTGATCTTTTCTATTTTGGCCTGCTTGTCTTGTTCTTTTTTAGCCAGCTTTTCAGCGGCCTTTTGGGCGCGGGCGTCTTTTTTGGCCTGTTTCTCGGCGAGTTTTTGCGTTGTCTTTTCGGCCTTCAGCCTCTTTTTCTCTTCGAGCTTGCTTTGTTTTACCGTTAACTTATCCTGCCTGGCGCTTAAATTCTTTTCTTTTTTTATCTCTTTCAGGACCTTCTTATCTATCTTTTTATTGCCCTCCAGCCGCACGTCTATTTCTTTTATTTTGGCCTCGGCCTGTTTCGCCCAGGGGGTCTCGGAATAATTATCCACTACCAACTGGCAATAATCCTTGGCCGCGGCATAGGCCTTTTGTTTTTCGTAGAATACGGCAATATTATAATTTGCCTCGGCCTCTTTATTCTTCAGTTCGGAGATATTCTTCTCGGCCTCTTTGGAAAGGCTGGCATCGGGATGCTCTTTGACGAACTGCTCAAATTTATTCTTTGCCTCCTGCATGGAAACCTGGTCATACTCCGGGCCCTGGGATTGTTTCGCCTGGGTAGCCGCGAGCTGGTATTTTGCCGCTTCAGCCCATTCGCTGGTCGGGTAATTCGAGATCACCTTCTCGAAGGCTTCGTCTGCCTCGGAATACCTGGCCAGGCCCATCAGGACCAGGCCAAGTTTATATTGGGCCACCGGCGCAAGAGGCCCGTATTGGGAATTCGAAACGATCTTGCTAAAGATCTCGATCGACGGATTATCCACGGGCAAAGGCATACCGGCGAATTTACGTTTCTCGCCACTCATAAACTTCTCCGCGATCTTAAATTCGCGTTCGTTGATCTCCTGGATCCTCTCGCTAAAAGGGTATTTGTCGACCACCTTCTGGTAAGCCTGGTAGGCCTCGTAGTCTTTATCCTCGGCTTCATAAACAATACCCAGGTAATACTGCGCCTCTGCGGCCTCTGCGGCTTTAGGATAATATTTCAGCAGGCTCTTCAGCTCCCGCTCCGCGTCGCTGTATTTCTTCTCTTTATAAAAACTTAAGGAATATTCTAACTGCTCTTTGGGTGTAGACTTGGGGGCATACTTAGGATTGACCCATTTACCGGTCGAGGGGGTCCAGATCCAGTAGGAAAAAGCCTTTTCTACAGGCGCGAAAGTGATTAAAAGAAAAAGGATTAGTGGAAAAATGAGCCTTCTCATAGAGTTATAAATTAACATAGACAGGGGCCATTGTCAACGAATATAAAGAGGCTGATTTCGGTTTATTTCTGCGGAAGAACGAACAAAATCAAGGCCGCATAGTAGATGAAAACATAAATAAAATTAAGCTGCGGGATATTAAAATATGCGTGCGGTAGGTGGCTGAAAAAGAGGTTTATTTCGATCAAAATAAGGGCGAAGAGTTCAGCGCTTGCGGCGAACAAAAAGGCCAGCGCCGGGAGGCTGGCGCCGATGAAAACGAGGCTGAGGGCCGCAGCAGTGATCAAAGAGGCGTAGGGCGCAATAAGCATGTTGGCGGGTATCCCCAGCACAGAGAAAATATTAAAATAATAGGCCACCAGGCCCACGGTCCCCAGCCAGGCGCTGGAGGAAGCTGAAAATACCTGGATCAGCAAACGAAGCATATTTATCCGGCATAATTTTTCCGGGAACAAGGCATAAATTTTCGGGTAAAGCGCGATCAACGCCAGGACGCTGGCAAAGGAAAGCTGGAACCCGACATTGAACAACTGGCTGGGATTAAAGAACAGGATAAGCAAAGCGCTCAAGGAGAGTGACTGGTAAACGTTCGCTTCGCGCTTTAAAAGTTTGCCCGCTAAAATAGCTATAGCCATGATCGTGGCGCGCACCACCGGGAGGCTGGCGCCGGTGATCAGGCAATAAAGGATTATAATAAGGATCGTTACGAAGTATCTGGGCCGGCGCGCCAGCCGCATTATTTTTAAGGCGAGCAGGGCGATGAACGCCACTATCCCCACATTAAATCCGCTGACCACCAGTATATGGATAGTGCCGGTATGCATCATAGCAGTACTTAAATAGGCTGGTATGCCCTGGCGCTCACCCAGAAGCATTGCCTCTAACACTGCCAGCGGCACGCCGCGGATATGCCGCCGTAAAATTTGCTGTATTTTATGTTTCAGCCAAAAGGCCAGTGCCTGGACGGGATTGGCCTGATTTTTTCTTAGATGCTCCACTCTCTTGGTACTAAAAAGCGAATATATGCCTTGCTGCTGCAGATAATCTCTATAACGCAACTTTTTACCGAGGGAAAAATTCATCGGCCGGTAGAGTTTTCCCTCTAAGGTAAGCTCCTGGCCGTAGAAAAAATCATTCTTCCCGAAAAAAATTACCTGCACCCTGCCGCTAGCCCTGGTGCGCCGGTTGATAATTACCTCTTGGGTGTCCAAAATAAAAGTGGTACGCCGGTTACCTATGACGGGGTCGGAAATAATCACTCCGCGCAGCACAGCTTCTCTAGATTTGTAAGGAGTAAGTTTGGCGATATGATCGGCGCAAAGAAACTGTGAATTCCTGAAAAAAGTACCTCCTAAAAATACGGCAAGGAGACAAATGAAAATACCGAATCTGAAACTTTTATCTAGTGAAAACGCAGCACAGGAAAAAGCGAGAAAAGCGTAAAAATAAAATGCGGGTAAGGAGACCCTGGTATAAGCAGCAAGGACAATGCCTGAACAGAATGCGGCGCAGAAAACACCGAGGAAACCGGTAGGGATCTTCTTATTATTCAATAACCACAAGGTCTTCTATTTTTTCCAGCGTCTGATTACGCAGGCCCTTAATGAGCTTTAAGTCTGCTAAATCCGTGAATCCGCCGTTGGCCTGGCGGTATTCAATGAGTTTATGCGCGCTCACCGGGCC